>QFOV01000035.1 GCA_003248565.1 Stenotrophomonas sp. | reverse complement strand
GGAATCGGAGGTTGCCCCGGAGATTCAGGCCGTAGCCCAGCAAAATATCGACGTAGTCAGCCGCTACGCCCAACGCTTCGGCAGCTGAAAGAAAACCGGGGTCAGAGTCGGTTATCTCGACGCGGTTCTTCGGTCACGATTCCGAAAAACCAAGACTCCGCTCAGGGCAGCACGTAAAGCACCTGTGCTGGGTAATCCGCCACCATCTTCAAGCGAGCGAATGCCGAGCCGCCGATGGCGCCTTCCACCGGGGCATCGGTCATCGATGACATGTACTCGGTGAAATTGCGGTCCGGGCGCGCCGCGAACCATGCTGGGCCGGTATCGGTGCCAGCGATGCGCACGTTGGCTACCTGGATCATCGGCATGCCGCCATCGCCTTTCAGTGCCACCGGCCAGTCCGGGTGCGCATCGCGCCACTTGCGGTACTGGCGGGCGGTGATGAAGCTGCCTGCCACGCGCGCGCCTTCGGCATGGCCCAGCGCCTTGGCGCCATCCGCACCCAGCCGGAGTTCGGCACCGGTGTCGAACAGCATGTCGAGCTGTTCGCCGTCGATCTCAACCTGGATGCGTGGCCAGTACATGTTGCGCTTCGGCAGCATCGTCAGCGGCGTGCTGCGGGCAGTGGCCGGCGGCGTCCAGCCCTGCAGCACGCTGAGCGTGCTGTCGGGGTAATCGAACTCCCACACGCGCCCGGCAAACCAGCGGCTGCCAAGGAAGCCCTCATTGAGCATGGGGCCTTCGCCGAAGCCCTCGGCGGGCACTATCGCGAGCCGACCCTGCAGGTAGCTGTCGTGTTCGGCGGGCGGAATGCTGGCGCCATCGGCGAAGGCTGGCCATTCCGTGGTCTTGAGCGGCGGCTGGCCTTCTTCCTCCACGTCCGCACCGGGGCGCAGGCCCAAGCGTTGCGCGATATCGTCGCGCACCATGTTCAGACCGCCACCGGTGTCGGTGTAGAACACGATTGTCGCTCCATTGGCCAGGCGCGGTGTCAGCAGGATGCGCTGGTGCTCGAAAAGGGCAGGTACCACTGTGCGCGTGGGAGCTGGCTGCGATGCAGCACTCTCGGACGCCAACGCGGTCACCGGGCAGGCCGCAGACAGCATCAACCCCAATACGAGTACGTCACGGCGGGCGAACAACGTCATGCAGCACATCCTTGTTGTCATTGGTTGCCCGATCTTCGCAGATGCAGCTGTTTCTTGCGCAGGAAATGACGGGCTCTCCAATCAACGGCGACCGATCCTCCGTCGGGCTCGGTGTGAAAGCGGCGCATGGCATTGCCCAATATGGGCGAGTCCTGGTGTGCGAAGAGCGCTGTGAGTGGCAGTATCGAGTGGGAGTTGAAGAGTCCCAACGCGCAGAGCCGCTGTCATGCGGCGCCGCGCAATCACGTCCCAGATGGAGCTGCATGGACGTCCAAACCTGAGTTCTTGTGAACAGGAGCAGATATCCATGGAGCGACGATGTAGCTGGCCCATCGCGGGCTTCAACAACAGGCCCTCATCGGCCGAGAGCAGGCGTCACGATCCTGATGGCGCGCGTCTTGTACCAGCAACGTTGCAGCCACGGCGAGCCGGCGAGCTGTGCAGAAGATGCACGCTGGAGAGTACCTGTCATCAGCGTGCACCGCGGGGGGAGCATGGTGCTGACACGAGTGCGCCAATGCGGCGGGCCGGATCGTACCGGGCGGGGGATTACATATTCAGGGCAGGCGATGCATTCAACTGTATTGCGGTAGTCCGCAAGGGGTGTGTGAAGACCTTGGTCAACGATAGTGAGGGCAATGAGCAGATCCTTGCGTTCAGCTTTCCAGGTGATGTGCTGGGGCTGGGTGGCTTCCATTCGTTGACCTATCCATGCAGTTCCATCGCCTTGGAGTCTGTCCAGGTCTGCAGGATTCCCTACTCCGAGATACGTGCAGGAACGGAGCGTAGCTCGGCGCTGCAGTACAGGCTGTTGGGGGCGCTCAGCGAACAGATCGAACGTGTAGCAATGATGGCGGCAAATTCCCGCACGGAGGAGCGCATGGCGTCGTTCCTTGCGGATCTGCTGTTGCGCCAGCTACGCAGTGGCTATTCGTCCCAGCGCCTGCAGTTGAGGATGAGTCGCGTGGAGATAGCGAATCATCTCCGGATGGCCCCGGAGACTGCCAGTCGTGCACTCAAGCGGCTTGTGCTGGACGGAGTGATTGGCGTCCGCAGTCGACAGGTTGAAGTACTGGATTCAGGCCGCCTGCTGAGCAGGGCCGCACTTTGTGGGTGACCGGTTCTCTGCGTTCTGGTATCGCAGTTGGGCAGCCTCCCGAACAGACGCGATTCCACGATTCAATCTGTGCATGGCGATGATGCCAACTGCGTCCACGCAACCATGCACGCACGTGATGACTATTGGCGCCAGCTTCCGTGGAGGGGCAGTGCCCCGTCAGCGCATCGGAGCGAGTGTGCGTTCGCAGTGATCAGTCCGCAAAGGGGGCGAATAACGAAAGGTAGGTCGGCTGGTACCAGAGAATCCGGCAGAGCGGGAGGCTCAGCTGTGCGGCTGGCCATCGCAGCGCAGTATCCGGCTCAGCTCCTTGCTGATGGCCTCTGCTCGCTGCGCTTGTTCCTGGATGAAAAGACGAACTTTGTCGTCGACCTGCAAACGCTCCATCGTCCAGCCTTCACCTGATCGGCATACCAGGCCGCGCGCTTCCAGCTTGACGAGCTTCCTCCTCACGGTTTCGCGTGGCAGAAGGGAAATCTGTGAGAGATCGCGCAGGCGCAACGGTCGCATCTCCTGCCCGTCTTTCAACAGCCGTCCGTTTTCATCCAGAACCGAGTCCGGGCAGGAGCCTGGGGTAATCAAGTGGGCGACATTGAGCTGCGCGAGAAGGCTCCATACCAGTACGGATTCCATATCCAGATCAAAATGCCGCATTGCGCGCGACAGGTGATCGATGATGTAGCGGTTCAACGTGAAAGAAATAAGTACGTTCTGCCCGTCAAGCGGCGAAGCAAGGTCAGGGTCCAGCATAGGCGTCATAGGCGGCTCGTTGGTTGCAGACTGAACTGGATTTTTGGCACAAGCTGAAGTGATTTTCATGAATGCGCGTGCTCGCATACTTCCTGCGCGCGTGAAGATCGCGTAGCCATGATGTATCGCTAACCGCAGCGTCGTGGCAGTTCGATTGTCACGGAGGTGATGTGACGATCCGGTTGTTGCGCGGGCGGACGTTGATGCTGCTGCAATCAACTCAACCCCGCAGCGAAGAATAGATAGTCGGGCACCTGCTGAACGGGCGTCACACAAGCGGCCGATGCCTCCCCCTATCCAGATTGAAGCGATACAACAAGGTCCAATAGGCATACTCGAAAACTGACCTATATCAATACTGCCTGGTTGGCGCCTTACTAGACTTCGCAACCGAGGCTGGCAGCTGCACCAGGTCGCGCGCTCCATCGCCCGCCAAGCGAATCACCAATGCTCATAACACTTATGTGAGTGCCCGCCCGCAGGGTGGAGCACTTCGCTGGAATGCAGTGCATGAATGCAAAACGACGAAGATGGAGATCCGCGCGGATCGTGGCTGCGCTTGGCGTGCTGTTGTACGCACTGTCGGCGGCCTCGCATGCGCAGGTAGCCGCAGGTCCGGAAGCCGGTCGCCGAGTCGAGCAGGTCATCATTACGTTGGACGCCCCGGGTGAACCCGCCGATCGTCGCGAGCGCGCCATTGATCGACTTCGGCGCGCGGTGTCCTTGTTTCCGGGTAACCGCTTTTCGCCTGAGGCGCTCGACTATGCGCTCGCCCGCGCTGTGCAGTCGCAAGGCTTCGAGCGCGCGGACTACTCCGTTCGTGATGGTGATGACGGTGGTCTCGTCGTCCACATCGAGGCGGTGATCGGGAGCGCACGCGCAGGGAGTTCGACCGAGGGCATGTTGGTCGAGAAGAGCGGCACGGGCTTTCCTGTTCTCTATGACCGAGACGGTACCTACGTGAAATTGAAGGCAGAAGCCTTCGCGCTCCACTACAGCAACGTCAACGCGTGGTACGGACGCCCCGGGGCGATGCTGGACGGCAATCCACTGGCGGGGGAGAGGCCGGCGGGCGAAGGCTACCAGCAGTGGCTGGAAGGCTATCTGCATGGCGGCGTGTATGGGATTGCCCCGTTGCGCGCCCAGACCTACATGTACGGCGGCGCAAGTGCGATGCTGACGGGTTCGGTTGGCAGCGAGTTGTTCACCGACCAGACCCGCACGCATGTTGCGGTCGAAGACGCCTATCTGGGATTGGTCACAGGCCGGACGCGCGAAAACGGTGATCGCTGGGTGCTCAATGCCAGCGCAGGGCGGCAGCGCTTCACACTTGGTGATGGATTCCTGATCGTCAACACGGCGGCCAACGGTGGTGACCGGGCCGCATTGCAGGCGAATGCGCGCTGGGCAAACGACTTCCTCGGCCTGGTGCAGTTCCAGTACAACAACACTCGTATCGAAGGGTTCCGTGTTGATCCGGATGAGCTTCCCCAGCTCGATACACGAACGGTGATCGATGGCGTCAACATCGAGTTGGATGCGAGCCCGAGGACGCACTTCGCCGTCAGCTACTTGACCGTACCGGAGTCGGACGCGGTGTCCTACCTGCCCGATGGCGGCACCTTGAATCGCGAAGGCCTCCGTGTCGCGGATGTACGCTGGCGCTGGCGCTCAAGGCCTGCCGGAAAGCCGGGTTGGCTGTTGTCCGGAGAGTACGGCCAGCAGCGCCACAGGCGTGCAGATGTCCGCGCGAGCGCCTATGCGCTCGAGCTTGGCCATACGCTGCCGACAACAAGCTGGTCGCCGGTGCTCAGCTATCGCTATGCGCGGTTCTCCGGTGATGATCCGCAGACTGTCAGGTTCGAGCGATGGGATCCCTTGCTGTCGGGCGGCAACGGAGAGCAATGGGTTCAGGGAATCAATCATTTCAAGGTCGTGCAGGACTCGAACGTGATTTCCCATCGTGTGCAGGCGCGCCTCAGGCCCACCCCAAGGATCGAGCTGGTGCCGCAGCTGTGGGTATTCCGTGCGGACTCCATGCTCAACCTTGGCGGAAACCCCGCACTTTCATTCCTGCGATCGCACGACTACGGCACCGAAGCGAATCTGACCGTCAAGTTCTTCCATTCCCGCAACCTCTATCTGCATGGACACCTGGCCGTCACGCGACCAGGGCGCGCGGTGAAACTGGCCTTGAAAGACTCGCCGCAGAATTGGTGGAGCTCTGCATTCTTTGTCCGCTATGCGTTCTGATCCTGGAGGCGGATCGAACGCTGAATGAGCCGTGCTGGAGGTCTGCTTCTTTGGGATTGCACCCATCCTATCGCCGGACTTCCTATCCATCCTGAGTGCATCTTGTGCACGGCGACGGCAGCTTTGCATATCAACTTCAATCCGAGGATTGCCAATGAAAATGACAACGTTTGTAGCGGCGACGGTGTTCGCTGTACTGCTCAGCCCGATAGTCCCTGCTTCGGCTCAGGAAGATGCCGTAGCAACAGTGGGACGTGACATCGTACCGGTGTCTGATGCCGCGCATTTTTCGGGACGCTTCAGTGGGAAGACCATCCTCATCACTGGTGGCGCACGCGGCATTGGGCGAGCGACGGCGATGCGCGCCGCTCGCGAAGGGGCGAATGTGATGATCGCCGATGTCCTTGAGAAAGAAGGAAAGGCGACTGTCCAGGAAATTCTGGACGTTGGCGGCAATGCCGCATTCGTTCTGACTGACGTCCGCCGCAGCTCGGACAGCGATGCGATGGTGGCGGCGACAGTGCGTGCGTTTGGGCGGTTGGATGCGGCAGTGAATGCTGCTGGGGTGATGGACGCTGTTCCGCCGGGGGACCCGGTTGATGTGGGTTCGCAGCGTGCCATGTTGTTTGCCCCGATCCACGAGGCGACCGACGAATACTGGCGGACAACGATGGAGGTCAATGCAACCGGGATGTTTCATTCCATGCGGTCCGAGCTGCGGCAGATGGTGTTGCAGGGGGCCGGTGGTGCCGTCGTCAACATCGGTTCCATTGCAGGCTTGACCGGGCTCGCAGGCAACCCCGCCTATGTAGCCAGCAAGCATGCGGTCACGGGCCTCACTCGCAATGCTGCGGTGGACTATGCGGCGTATGGGATCCGCGTCAACTCCGTCAACATGGCTGCTACCAAAACCGCGATGACCGACGCAGCCAGCAAGAAAGTCATGGAGCTGCAGCAGCAGCGGGGGAAATCTGCCGGTCTTCCCAACATGGGCCTTGCCAAGACGCAGAGCTTGTTGATGTACGCGGACTCCGGACATCGCATGGCAACGCCGGCGGAGCAGGCGAGCACGATCCTCTATCTGCTGTCCCAGGATGCCTCGAACATTACTGGCGCTATCTGGGCAACGGACGGTGGTTGGACGGCGTACTAGGGCGTCCTATCGCCAGCACGTTCCCCGCGTACCATGTGGGAAGAACGCAGCTGCGCTGTTGATGTGGCCGGTTTGTGAGAGGTCAGGTCCGGCTGGTGTGCCTGCTCCTCACAGCTCATCCTGCGTCGGCCGGTCGACGACATGCGGCAAGAGATTCCCTGGCTCGTTCGCCTTGTCAGGGGTTGTGCGTATGCGCAGCCTGCGATCAGGCCAGCTTGCGCACCCGTGTATCCGCCGCCTTCAGCGGCGCTCCGTCAGCACCCTGCAACCGCATCAGCGGAACCGGCTTGCCGGTGCGGTTGTCGAGCAGTTGCGAATGCCGTTCGCCGCGCTGGTAGAGGTGCTGTTCGCCCCATTGGCGCAGGGCGACGAGGATGGGGAACAGGCTCTCGCCCTTGGGGGTGAGCACGTATTCCTGATACGCCGTGCCATCCGATGCGGCATGCAGCTGCAGGATGCCGACATCCACGAGTTTGCGCAGGCGGTCGGTGAGGATGTTGCGGGCCACGCCCAGGCCGCGCTGGAAGTCGCCGAAGCGGTGAACACCGTCGAATGCATCGCGCAGGATGAGCAGTGACCAGCGGTCGCCGACAAGGTCGAGGCTGCGGGCTACCGGGCACGGTGAGTCGGATTCGAGGCTGCGGCGGGACATGGCGGCTCCTGTGGTTGCGTGCATTGTAGTTGCATTTTAAGACCACTGTCCGATAGCATCTATTTGGTTGTTATTTGCAACTGGATTGGATCGGTCGTGAATCTGCCTTTGGAAAGCTCGCTGGAACACCGCGAGGCCACCACGCAGCTGCCGGGCGATGCGCTGCCCGCAGGCCTGGTATGGCTGTTCGCGATCGCCAGCGGGCTGTGCGTGGCCAATGTGTACTACGCGCAGCCCTTGCTGGACCTGCTGGCAGCATCGCTGGGCATCAGCCTGGCCGCCGTCGGCAGCGTAGTGACTGCAACCCAGATCGGCAGTGCCTTGGCCTTGCTGCTGCTTGTGCCACTGGGCGACAGGTTGGAGCGGCGCCGCCTGATGCTGGTCCAGCTGCTGGCCTTGGTGGTCGCGTTGTTGTGGGTGGCCTCGGCGCAGTCGCCGTGGCTGTTGTTGCTGGGCATGCTGGCGGTAGGTCTGCTCGGCACGGCGATGACGCAGGGCCTGATTGCCTATGCCGCCAGTGCTGCCGGCGACAACGAGCGTGGACGTGTAGTCGGTGCCGCGCAGGCGGGTGTGTTCATCGGCCTGTTGATGGCGCGTGTGGTCGCTGGCGGTGTTGCCGACCTGGGTGGCTGGCGCAGTGTCTACGTCGTTGCGGCGCTGGCGATGCTGCTGCTGGCCGGCGTTCTCTATCGGAGGCTTCCGCGTTTACCGGCGAGCGCAGTGACGATGCGCTACCCGCAGTTGCTCGCCTCGATGTTGCAGTTGTTGCGGCAGGACCGGGTGCTGCAGATCAGGGGAATGCTGGCACTGCTTATGTTCGCGGCATTCAACATCTTCTGGAGTGCACTGGTGCTGCCGCTGAGTGCGCCGCCTTATGGCTATTCGCACACGGCAATTGGTGCCTTCGGCCTGGTCGGCGTTGTTGGTGCGTTGGGCGCGACTGGAGCAGGCCGATGGGTCGATCGCGGGAGAGGCCAGGCCGTCACCGCGATGGCGCTGCTGGTGCTGCTGCTGGCGTGGTGGCCGCTATCGTTGATGCCTGCCTCATTGTGGGCACTGGCGCTCGGCATCGTGCTGCTGGATCTGGGCGGACAGGCGCTGCACGTGAGCAACCAGAGCCTGATCCTCCGCGAGCAGCCGCAGGCGCATAGCCGGTTGGTTGGGCTGTACATGTTGTTCTATGCGGTGGGTAGCGGGATCGGTGCGATTGCAACTACCGCCATGTACGCGCAGGCAGGTTGGAGTGGTGTATCCATGCTGGGCGCGGCGACTTGTGGCGTTGCTGGAGTGTTCTGGCTCGCCACTCGGCGCTACATGCCTGAGTAGCTGCAATAGCGAACAGCGTCACTCGATAGGTGGATGAAGTGGCCCGGGCGCGTGACGCAGTCCCGGGCCATAAGTGAAGCTTCAGTGTGTAAGCCGGTATGTTGGACTGAGCGGTATCAACCTCAGTTGCCAACACCAATCTGCTTCATGAAAGCGGCGTTGTCCCAGTACAGGAACTCCTCCGTCATCTGTCCCTCCTCGTTCCAATGTCCAATGGTGACCATCGGCAGCCGGTAGGTCTTGTTGGTCGGCTTGATCACGGTGCCATCGGCAAGCACCATGGGTTTGCTGAAGGTGCCTTCGATGAAACCCGCAACCGCCGTCCACTCGGCGTTCGCTGAGCCGAAACGCACCGGATGCTCGGTAATCCGGTTGTCGGGCGCGAAGGTCCACATGAAGTCCAGTTCCTTGATGTGGTCGGGCAAACCGGTGGTGGTGTGGCCGTCGGGATAGTGCACGACGATGTCCTTGGCATGGCTCAGGTGCAGGTCATCCCATTGCTGCTTCGTGTAGACGCGGAAATCCAGGTCATCAAAGGTCGCAAGGTTCCTGGCCAGGGCTGACGGCATTCCCTGTACGGCGGGAGTTGCTGCGCCCACCTTGCTGGCCGGCCAACTGTCGATCGGTTGCCCGGCTGCAGATGCGACGCCAACCGTGGTGAGTACTACGGAAGCAGCGAAAGCGACACGTTTCATGGCATTCATTGAACGGCTCCTGCAAGGTGTGCGCTGGGGTGACGACGTTCGTGGTGTTCCAGCCTTTGCCGCAAAAGCCAGCCGCCTGGCTGGAGGCGGAGAAAGCATGAGCCGCCGCTGGTTCGAGGTGTGTGAAGCCAGTGCGGGGGCGAATTCAGGTCTTTCGCTTCTCCCGGTATCGGTGTGCTTGCGGGCGCAAACAGTCAATTCCCTGACCCAGAAGCTACAATCGGTCGATTCCCATTGCATGACCGGGAACTACATGGATGCAATGTACTGATTACCCCAGGTGAAAAATGAAAGTCCGTATTTTTGGAGTGTCGCTGCTTGTAGGTCTGCTGCTGGGCTGCAAGCAGGTGCCGGCGGGTGATGCGGAGGGCGTCGCCAGCGCAGTTCCGGCGGCCGAGTTGCCGGCCAAGGCAAGTGCGGATCCGGTCGCCGAGATCGAGGACACCGAATCCTCGCCCTATGAAGAGGGCGACCCGGAGGGCGATGCGCCCACGCCAGCCGCGTTCGACTACGAACCCAGCTGTGAGGAAGATCCACTGGCGACGTATTTCTTCACCCTGGTGGGCGGCAACACCGTGGACAACTGCGGCCGTGCTGATCCCAAGGTCACCGCCGCATTCGACGAGCTGCTGAAAGAGGCGGCTGAGGGAGACATGGCCGATCCGCATGTCCCACCGCAGCGCGACCGGCTGCTCAGTGGCCCCAGCGCACCGGGCGTACCCAAGGTGTTGGGAAACGAAACATGGTGGTTCTACACGGCCTGCCAGGCGCACCAGTGCGACACGCAGCAGCTGGCGATGCTTTACCAGCCCCAGCACGCCAGGATGGTTGGCCGTCTGGTATCGCGCTGCAAGGTGTGGTGGTTGGGCAATCCGACGGCTGAGCAGCGTGCGCTTATCGATGAAGCCAAGCCGGTGGATCCTGCGCTGCTAAGTGATGAACCCTGCGACGAAGAGCTTTGAGCTCGGCTGCGGTAGCAGCGCTGAAGTCCGATAGCAGGGTTGATTGACTGAGCCGGATGTTGAGGACGCTCTGGACTGTGCGACAGTCCAGAGCTGCATAGGGAGATGTGGAATGACCGGGATTCGTCTTCGCCACTTGCCTGGCATCTGCTCGGCGATTGCACTTGCTGCAGTTGCATTGCCCGCACTGGCGATTGGACAACAGCCAGCCTCGATGCGGGCTGCACTGGCCCCGCCTCCAACGCACCCCGACGAATCCACAGCACGCCAGACCGCCCAGCGCTATCAACAGCTGCTTCCGCTGTACCGCTGGCGTTTGCTCACTGCTGTGGACAAGGATGGAATGCCGCGAGCCTGGTTCGGCGAGGGGGCAGATGCACCGCAGCTGCAATTCGGTGTCGAGGTAAAAAGCCCATCAGCGGAACCGTCTCTGCTGCTGCATAGCGAGCTGTGCAAGCGGCAGGTGGATGGCGAGGTGGTGCTGCGGCGCTATCAGGTGCAAGGCGCTGATCCGCAGCGCGAGGTGGCCTGGCAGTTGAATCTGCGCAGGCAGCCGCATGAGCGCACGCCTGCATTGACTTGTCAAAAGCCGGCCTACACCGCTGAGCTGCGCCTGCTGCAGATGTTGTCCGGCGGGCATGCGCTACGCATGCGCGTTGAGCCGGCGAAGAAGGACCGACCGCAACTGGAGCTTGGCGACGCATTTGGTGGCGTACTGCGTTTCGAAGGGACGGCGCTCGTGCAGGGCGCGCGCTACGGTCTGCAGGGGGCGGAACGACTGCTGCAGATCAAGGAGGCATCGGCTGCATGCGCGAACAGCTGGCTGCCTGGTAATCGTTGCCTGCTGTTCCGCGAGGTGGCGTTGGATGGTCGGGGGAACGCTGCATCCGATTGGAACAGCGATGTCCTGGCGGTTGACGGCTATAGGCATCTCGCCGGGACTGACGTGATGTTGCTGGTCCGGCGCTATGGAAGCACGGGTGACGACCTTGCAGCGCCGATGAGTTATCGCACGGAGCGCCAGTTGTGGGAACGTGGCGCTGCGGCAGGACCGGAGATGATGGCGAGCGTCGCAGGCGTGCGCGCGGATGCGGTGCTGGAGCCTGAGCAGGCAACGTTTTACCCGAAGTTGTTGGCGCGATTCATCGGCCGTGATCACGGTCTTGCAGGTACTGAGTTCGCCCATCTGTATTACGGAGAATGGTTGCAGCGCAACCTCGGGCCGAAACCGGCCGAAGGCGATTCGCCAATCACCGGGGCCGACGAGCTGGCAGCGGCCGAGGCCTATCTCGAACTGCGCAGGCAACTTGCTGCGTTGGACGGGGCGGGCGGCTCAGCTGGTGTGCGCCTGCAGCTTTACCAGGACTTTCTGGAGCGGTATCCCTTGCATTTGAATGCGCTGGAGAGTCTTGCTGGCGATGACGCGGCTGTGCGCTTCGGGTTTGACGGACTGTTGCAGGCCATCATGGCAAGTGGCGACGGCAACAGTTGCCAATCGCCGTGGATCGTAACGTCCTCTGCTGATATCGGCGTGGTGTTCCGGCATCTGGCGCTGGATCGGGATTACGCGATGGATCGGAAGGAGGACGAAGCTTGCCTACGGGTTGGCTCCGGGAAGGATGGGAAGTACTTCCTCGTGCTGGGCTCGCGATAGCAACAGTTGTATGTGGGAGCGGCGTGAGCCGCGAAGCCGGTATTCCGAGACGAATCGAGCTTGATCGTTCTACAGCAACTCCCTTGTTGGAAAGTTGGCGAGCTTCGCGGCTTACGCCGCTCCCACAGAGCAGGATCAGGTCGCGCTCTCGGATGGAGGTGGAGCGATCGGATGGAAAGTGACTTCAATGTTGGTAATGGCCAGGTACAGGTAAACGAAGCAATATGAAATTCTTCTTGATTCTTGCGCTGCTGCTGGCATCCGGCATCAGCACTTCCTTGCTCGCTCCTGTTGGTGTTGCGCATGCCGCGCTGCCACAGGCCGCAGCCGTGTCGCCGTTGGTTGTGGCGGCTGCAGACGCCGGTCTGTTCGCTGATGACAGGGAGAAAGGAAGGGACGTGCTCTATGCGGTAGCGTTCTTCCTCGTGGTCTTCATCCTGATTGGTTGGCTGGCAACGCACCTGTCGCGCGAAAAGAGGTCTGCGAAAGTAACGCCATTGCCGCGTGTGCCGGTGCGCATGCATTGGTATGACGGCACCCAGCTGCCAATCGCGGATTGGGACCGTATCAGCGAGGACGCGCCGACGGGACTGGATGCCGACGCCACGCATATCCACCGCACCTCGGCGGCCAAGGAGTGGCTGGAAGCGCTCAACCAGCAGCTGGGGGAGCATTACCGCATCACCGAGTCCGCCGACTTTCTGCTGCTGTCGAAGCTGATGGATAGGCCAGGCGAGGTATTCCTCGCGACTTGCCAGCGCCTGCTGGCGCGGATCAATCGCAGCCTTGGCGATCTTGCAGTCGCCCCCGGCCTTGGCAAGCATGTGGTGATGGTGTTCGCCGACCAGGAAGACTATTACGCCTACGTATCGCATTACTACCCGGATGGCGGCGAGTACGCGATGTCATCGGGCATGTTCATCAAGGCAGGATATGGGCACTTCGTGATGCCGTTGGAGGTCCTTGATTCGATGGAGCCGGTGATCGCCCATGAGCTTACTCACTGCCTGCTGCAACACCTGCCGATTCCGGCGTGGTTGAACGAGGGCCTGGCGGTGAACACCGAGCACACCTTGTATCCACAGCTGGCCGCACCCGGCGCACAGATGTACTTTCCGCACGAGATCGCTGCGCAACACGCGGCTTACTGGAACGAAGAAAGCATCCAGTCATTCTGGTCCGGGAAGTCATTCCTGGCTGCGGATGATGGCAACCGGCTCTCCTACGATCTGGCCAAGAAGATCACCGCGTTAGCGGCAGGCGATGAGCGTGCGTTCCGCAAGTTCGTGGCCGCGGCGCAGATGGGCGACGGCGGTTTGGCAGCGGAGCAGCACCTGGGTTATCCGATCCAGAACCTGCTGGAGGCGGTACTGGGTGAAGGCGAGTGGACGCCGCGGCCGGAGTCGTGGAAACAAGGTGTGGAGCGGGGGCAGTTCTAGTTTGGCTGGGTAAGGGGGCAAGCAATCGCACGAGGCGATGCACGCCTTGTAGGAGCGACGTGAGTCGCGAAGCTGGGTATCGGTGCGCGGTCCTTGGCCATGCACTTGCACGGACCGGCCGGCTTTGGGATTTCCAGCTTCGCGGCTTACGCCGCTCCCACAATCAAGGGGCGGATCAGGCTGCAGCGTTGTATGGCGGGTAGTCGATGTAGCCCTTGCCGCTGCCGCCGTAGAAGGTGGTTGGATCGGCCTTGGCAAGCGGGTAGCCGTTGCGCAGGCGCTCGACCAGATCGGGATTGCTGATGAACGGCACACCGAAACCGGCCATGTCGATCAGACCCTCATCAATCAGTGCCTGCGCCGATTCGCGGTCCAGTCCGCCGGCCAGGATCAAACGGGTCTCCTGCAGCTTGCTGCGTATCGTCCTGAGCAGGTTGTTGAAGCCTGCCTGGCCCGGCGCGCTGCTTGAATAGCCGGCCTGGTTCATCAGGTGCACGAAGCCCAGCTTGCGTTCGCCGATGGCCGCCGCAAGCGCGGTGTAGGTCTCATCGATCTGCGGGTAGGCGGGCATGTCAAAGACGTTGCCGTACGGCGAGAGACGAATGCCGGTGCGCTCAGGACCAATGCGCGCGACGATGGCGTCGATCACCTCCAGCGTGAAGCGGATGCGGTTCTCCAGCGTGTCAGCGGAGTACTGATCACTGCGATCATTGACCAGCGGGTTGAGGAACTGCTCATGCAGGTAGCCATTGGCGCCGTGGATCTCGACGCCGTCAAAGCCAGCATCAATCGCGTTCTGTGCAGCCTGGGCAAAGTCGTTGACCACGCGTGCAACCTCCTCGGTGCTCAGCTGGCGCGGCGCCGGCACATCGACCATGCCTGGCTGGCCTTCTTCGTTGTAGCCGAAGGCCTTGGAGTTGGCCGGCTGCTTGCTGCTGGCGCTGACCGGTGCGCGGCCATCGGTCTGGATCGACGGGTGCGACATGCGACCGACGTGCCACAGCTGCGCGACGATCCTGCCACCGAGCGCATGCACCGAGTTGGTGGTCAGCCGCCAGCCCTCGATCTGCTCGGGAGTGTAGATGCCGGGGTTGAACAGGTAGCCCTGGCCTTCGCGCGAGATTGGCGTGCCTTCGCTGACGATCAGTCCGGCGCTGGCGCGCTGGGCGTAATAGAGGGCAACGCGCTCGTCAGCGATATCGTTGGGGGCGCGTGCGCGGGTCATGGGCGCCATGGCGATGCGGTTGGAGAGCTTGGTGCCGATGAGGCCGTAGGGCTCGAAGAGCTTGGTCATTGAAGTGTTCCAGGTGGATCCAGACGGGGAGGGCAGTGCCTGTCGCGACGGCGGGAAACCGCTGTCGCAGCATGTATTGCGGAATACATGGGCCCTGTCTGGGGTGTCACAACCGGACGCGGTGGAAAGCAGAGTTGCGGTTTGTGCAACATCTGGCCGCGAGCGTGGCCGGTGTTGCAGGAACGGGGAAGCCCCGAGACCACTGGCGGCTACCGCCGCAATCGCTGATTCCACCTGCGTGGGAAGATCGCCGGCTTCGCGGTTTACGCCGCTCCTGCAAGGGCGGCGGTCACCGACGGTGTTGCTGGAACAGCCAATCGCGCCACCACTTGCCAGGGTGGATATCGGCCGGCGGTGCGTGCGGCAATGCGTCGTACTCCCTGAGCTGTACCTGCTCGCCGCCAGCTGCGCGGATGGCGGCGACAAAGCGCCTGTCAGCGGTGATCGGGTTCTCGTCATCGGCAGTACCGTGCATGGCCAGTACCGGCAGGTTCTTGAAGGTGCCGGCATCGGCAGTCGCAGGTGCAATGCCGGAGATCGGCACGATGGCGGCGAGCAGGTCTGGCTGCAAGGTGGGCGCCAGCCACGCCGCCGACCCGCCCATCGAGAATCCAAGCGCATAGATCCGCGTGGTGTCGACGGGATTGTCGGTGGCGATCCTGTTTGCCAGCTCGAGCGCGGCGCTGAGCATCGGAGAGGCTTCCGCATGCTGATCCGCTGACGCAGGGCCGTAGTTCGCGCTGCGCTCAGCGAACTGCGGTACCAGCACGTAGGCGGGGTAGTGCTGCCGTACTTCAGGCATCGCCCAGCTCCTGGCCAAACGGTCGAGTTGGCTGCTGTTGTCCGTGCCTATGCCGCCAGAGCCGTGGAACTGGATGACCAATGGGTAGGACACGCCGGCTTTGGCTGCCGTCGGGCGCAACAGTCGATAGGGGATGACCACTCCGCCAGCCGAGGTGAAACTGCCGGTCTCGAACTGGCGAATATCAACCGACGCGAACACCTCCTTGCCCAGCGGCGCTACACCGACGACCCGCTCGGCAGCGGCGCTGCCAAGCGTGCACGCAGCGAGCAGGCCGAAGGCGAATGCCAGGTGACGGTTGCGCATGTTTGATCGTCCTGGTTTGAGTGCCGGTGATTGTAGGGCCGGGCTTTCATGCAGCGCCGCGAGATTAACTCATGGCAGCCATGAATCAGGCGGGATGTTGTGGGAGCGGCGTGAGCCGCGAAGTTGGGAATCCCAGCATCGCCGTATACAGGCATGCCCGGAAAGCCTGGATTGCCGGCTTCGCGGCTCACGCCGCTCCGACAGTCGCTGCATTGAGCTAGCATCAGCGCAATCGGGCAGCCAGGGACTGGAACGCATGCGAAACGCGGTGACACGCTGGCTGTTGCTGGCTACCTTGCTGTACTCCGGTTGCGCGCCTGGGTTGGCCGCGCCCGGCAAGCTGCTGGAGGCGGTTGCCACCGACGGCGCTCCCGCTGGCGCCAAGGCCTGGCGTATCCGCTACGAGACTACCGATGTCGATGGCGATCCCACCCAATCCACCGGCGTGCTGGTTGCGCCTGACGGGCCAAGCCCGGTTCAAGGGCGCGACATCGTGGCATGGGCGCACGGCACCGTGGGCATCGATTCGGCGTGCACGCCGATTCGTAGCCTGGACCAGATCCCGGGGCTGGCCGACATGCTGGCGCGGGGATGGGTGGTGGTCGCCAGTGACTACCCGGGACTCGGCACGCGCGGTCCGCATGCCTACCTGGCGGGCGACGCCGCCGCGGCAGCGGTGCTGGACTCGGTGCGCGCTGCGACGGCGCTGCCAGCCGCCGGTGCCAGCCGCAGCTTCGCGGTCTGGGGGCATTCGCAGGGCGGGCACGCGGCGCTGTTCAGCGCGCAACGCGCACGCAGCTATGCGCCCGACCTGCAGTTGCAGGGCGTGGTTGCAGTGTCGCCGCCTACGGAATTGGCAGCCAACATGCAGCATGCCGATACCACGGTTCGCGGGCTGTTGACCGCGTTCACCGCGCGCAGCTGGTCCAGGGTCTACGGCGCCGATCTCTCCACCATTGCCAATGCAACAACCCGCGGCGTGATCGAGCGAGCCACCAGCGGCTGCGAAGGCGATCCGTTCTCGGCGGCGGCATTGGTGCGCTTGTTGCGCTTGCGTGCGCGCCTCGGCAGCCTGGATCTGGGCGGTCGTGCGCCCTGGGATGGCTTGATGGCACGTAATTCGATCACGGCGTTGGCTGCCGGTTCGGCGCCGCTGTTGCTGGTGCAATCCGACGCCGACGGCCTGGTCGCGACGCCGGTTACCTGGCGCTTCTTCGAGCAGAGCTGCAAGCGTGGCGCAGCGGTGAACTACCTGCGTCTGCCAGATACCGGCCATGCCACCACGGCAATCGCCTCGGCGGATCGCGCCATTGCCTGGATCGCCGAACGCTTCAGCGGGCAAGCAGCTGGCAGCGATTGTGGGCTGGCGATGAGCGCTGGTACGGACGCTGGCGGATGACGCGCTTCATGCAATGAACAGCCCGCCCTGGCAGCAGCGTATTCCGCTGTGGTTCCAATCACGGAGACTTCGTCATGTCGCTTGTGCTCTACGGCCATCCATTCTCCTCATATACGCAGAAGGTGCTGATTGCGCTTTACGAGAACGCCATCGACTTTGAGTTTCGCCAGCTCGGCCCCGACACGCCTGAACACATCGGGCAGTGGCTGCAGCATTGGCCGCTGGGCAAGTTTCCGCTGCTGCTCGACGGCGAGCGCAGTGTCGTGGAAACCAGCATCATCATCGAATACCTCCAGCTGAAACACCGCGACGCGGTGCGACTGCTGCCCGAAGAGCCAATCCAAGCGTTGGATGTGCGCTTTCATGATCGTTTCTTCGACCTGCATGTGATGAGCCCGGTGCAGCATGCAGTGAACGGCGCGCTCAGTGGCGACGATGGCAAGCGCGACGAAGCCCGCGCCTTCAGCGTGCAGAAGCTGGAGCTTGCCTACGCCTGGTTGGAAAGCCAAATGCCGGGCCGCCGATGGGCCTGTGGTGAGGTCTTCTCGATGGCCGATTGTGCAGCGGCGCCTGCGTTGTTCTACGCCGACTGGACACACCGCATCAGCGATGCATACCCACTGCTGCTGGATTACCGGCAACGCCTGCTGCATCGGCCCTCCTTCGCGCGAGCGGTAGATGAAGCGCGCGGCTACCGTCACCTGTTCCCCCTGGGCGCGCCCGATCGTGATTGACGCCCCGCAGCGCGCCTGGTGGTCGCGTTACCCGTGGTCGCCTGTGATCCGCATTGCCGCGTTCGTCACGCCCTTGCTGGCGCTGCAGTTGTACGCGCGCATCGCCGTCACGCATGCGTCCTCCCAACAGCATCGCGGCGATACCGGCTTGGGCATCGCCCTGCTGTTGGGCGCTGTTGCATTGCTGATGCTGGTGGGATTCTTCGTCGACGCAGTGCTGCAGCTGGTACGCGGGCGCCACTGGAACTGGACTGCCGATGCACTGATCCTGGGCCTGTTGTTGATGCCCTTTGGCTGGGTGGCCTGCAATTGGTTCGGCGTGCATGAGTCGCTCGCCTGCCGGGTGCCGATCAGCCTGTTTGGCGCCGTACTGGAAATGCTTTCGCTGTAATGCCGGACGGCGCGTGCTTTCAGCCGGGTTGCAGGATCAGCGGCTACCGAGCTTTGCCCAGCGCCCACCTTCATGCAGAGACACCTCGAAGCGGGCCCATTGCCGCAACTCCGCAGCGGTCGCATGACCGATGTCGCCAATGCCATCGCCCGCCACCACGGCAAATACCAGGCGATCAGCAGAAGGGCCGGAAAGCGCTGGCGTTACCGATACCCGTCGCACGCTCCAGGCGCGCCCCAGGCGGCCGTTGCTGTAACAGCGGCCGGGTTCGATCAGGTCCGGGTGCAGCGCATCACGCTCCGCATTCTGCTTGGCAAGCTCCAGCAGCTCGGTGAGGCTTTCGTCGGTGATGTCGACGAAGGAGTTGAGCTGGCCAATGGCCGCGTGAAAGTC
>QFOV01000034.1 GCA_003248565.1 Stenotrophomonas sp. | reverse complement strand
CGTGCAGCCACCAGCTTGACGCTCCAGCTGGTGCCCATGGTGTGGCCGCCAAGGGCGGCGATGTCGGAGTTGGAGGACATCGGTATCGGAAACTGTCTGGGTGCAGTTGGTCCCTTCTCCCGCAGGCAGGAGAAGGTGCCCCGAAGGGGCGGATGAGGGGAGCTTTCGCTTTTGTGGGTCTGCCGTGGCTTCAGGAGCCCGGCTTCGGCCTTGCCCTCACCCCAACCCCTCTCCCGCACGCGGGAGAGGGGCTTTTAGAGCCTTACTGCGGCAGCACTTCCAGCGTGCCCACGTAGCTCAGGCGGCGGACGCTGGCCTGCGGGATCGAGGTCTTGTTGTCCTCGGTGCCGGTTTCCAGCCAGTACATGCCAGCCTGCGGCCAGGTCACCGAGAACTCGCCATTGGCGTCGGTGGTGACCTTGATCTCTTCCTGGGCGTTGCGGTAACGGGTGCCGCCACGGGTGATCTCGACTTCCAGGCCAGCGTGCGGCTTGCCATCGACCAGCAGCTTGAACTTGGCCTGCTCGCCGGCGAACAGGTCGTTCGGGTGGCCCAGGGCAACCAGTTCCATGCCCTTGCCGGTCGGCGCCAGCGCGGTGTTGTTCGGCTTGCCGTTGGTGACGAAGGTTTCGATGCGGCCGGCGGTCTCGGAGACCTTCAGGTCCTTGGCGTCCTTCGGCACTTCGGTGGCGAAGGTGGCGGCGGTACCGCGCCAGCGCTTGGGCTTGCCGTCTTCCTGCCAGTTGGCCGACAGGCCGGCATTGACGGTGGCCAGGCGGTAGGTGCCCTGCTGGGTCAGCTCGACGTCGAACACGCTGCGGTACTTGCCGGTGGCCGCGTTCTGCGGCTGCACGCTGCTGCCGTCCGGTGCGGTGATCACCAGGTTGTCCAGGCGCAGCGGCACGTGGTTGAAGTAGAACAGGTCGTTGGACACGGCGGCGTCCACGG
Organism: Stenotrophomonas sp.; assembly: GCA_003248565.1. GTDB lineage: Bacteria > Pseudomonadota > Gammaproteobacteria > Xanthomonadales > Xanthomonadaceae > Stenotrophomonas. The sequence goes on along the minus strand of QFOV01000034.1, from coordinate 17,624 downwards.
TGATCCACGGGTTGGTACCGGCAATCACGGTCTGCGACGGCTGCAGCCAGGCCTTGTGGGCGGCGGCGGAGAAGGGCAGCACGGCGGCGATGGTGGCAGCAAGCAGGAGGGAACGCTTCATCGGTTGGCTCCGTTGGTAATGGGGATCAGGGCTTGACGGCAAGGGTGACGGCGCCGAGTTCGGAGGTGCCTTGGGCACTGCCGTTCTGCGCGGCACGGGCCGGCCAGGTGAAGGGAATCTTGACCAGTTCGCGGCCACCGACTTCGCGCGCGGCTTCCACCACCAGCGAGTACTGGCCGGCAGGCAGGGCACGCAGCTGCGGCTGGCGGTCGCTGAAGCTGAGCTGGTGCTTGCCGACCGGACGGGTCGGGCCGGTCACGCCATCGACCGGCACCTGCAGGGTGCGGCCGCTCTTGCGCCACCACTGGCGCAGGTCCGGCAACCACTTGGTGCCATGGCCTTCGGCGGTGTCGCGGAGCTGGTACCAGACCGACAGGTTGGCGGCGACCTGCTGGTCGGCACCTTCGATCCACACCGCGACATAGGGGCGGTGGTATTCGGCCACGTTGAGCTTGGGCACTTCGACGTTGACGTCGAGGCTGGCGGCGTAGGCGGCAGGAGCGGTGGCGATCAGGCCACTCAGGGCGATGGTCAGGGTGACGCGCATGGTGCGACTCCGGAGAGAAAGACGGTCAATGGATGAGGAGCAGGGCGATCAGCAGCGGGATCAGCAGGCCCAGGCCGACCAGCGGCCAGGTCATGCGCCGCTGCCGCGCATGCAGGTGCAACAGGAACAGGCCGGTGATGCAGAACACCAGGCAGGCCACCGCGAACACGTCGAGGAACCAGCCCCAGCCCGGGCCCGCATTGCGGCCCTTGTGCAGGTCATTGAAGTAGGAAACCCAGCCGCGGCGAGTCTTCTCGAACTCCACCGCGCCGGTTTCGCGGTCGATGCTCAGCCAGGCATCACTGCCGGGGCCAGGCATGGACAGATAGATTTCTTCCGGCGACCACTCGGCTTCGCGGCTGCCGATGGACACTTCCAGACGATTGGACAACCAATCCGCCACGCGCGCTGGCAGCGGCGCATTGCCGTCTTCGCGATCCCCCAGGGCCTTGAGCACCGGGGCGGGGAGTTCCAGTTGCTGGTTCTGCACCTGCGGCTTGGCTTCGATCTTGGACGCGTGGTTCAGGGTGATGCCGGTCAGGGAGAACAACAGCATGCCGATCAGGCAGACCGCCGAGCTGATCCAGTGCCACTGATGCAGGGTGCGCAACCAGAAACCACGGCTGGCCTGTTGTTGCACGGTGGTGGCGGTGCTGCGGTCTGCGGACACGGGAATCGGGATTATTGAAGGACGACGATTAGAGCACTAATGAGAATGATTCGCAATTTGTGAGGGTGCTTCGCCCCCTCCCTTTGCCGTAGGCAAGGGGAGGGACGGGGAGGGAGGGGGAGCTTTTGATCTGGCTGTTGCTCGGGCTCTTTGCTTCAAGTCAGAAGCAAGATCAAAAGCTACCCCTCCCCAACCCTCCCCTTCACTTCGTGAAAGGGAGGGGGTGGTGCTGCTTGTGCTGGTAACGCTTGAGGATGTGCGGCGTTGACACTGGGAATCCCTCCCCTGCGCTGCGTGCGCACAAGGGAGGGAGTACAGCGCTTAGAAGCTCAGGTTCACGCTCAGCCAGAAGCTGCGCGCCTTGTCCTTGTTGTTGAAGTTGTCTTCGAACAGAACCTCGTTGGTGGCGTCACCGTAGATGCCGCTGCCGTCCAGATCATTGAAGCGGGTCTGGTAGGTGGTGAAGTCGCGGTCCAGCAGGTTGTTGATGCGGGCGTTGATCTTCATCCACTGGGTGGCCTGGAACGAGGCACCCAGATGGAACACGGTGTAGTCCTTGAAGTACAGCTCTTCGCCGGTCACCGCGCTGATGCCGCTGAAGCGCTTGGAGCGCGCTTCACCCGTCAGGAACAGGTTGAAGCGGTCGCTGACCTGCCAGTCGAAGGTGGCATTGGCCATGTGCTTGGCACTGTTGCCCAACGGCAGACCCTTCTGTGCGCCGCTCTTCTGTTCGCTGTCGGTATAGGTGTAGTTGGCGCGCAGGCCGAAGCGCTCGCTGATCTCCCAGCGGCCAGCCACTTCCGCACCCTGGATCACCACTTCGTCGATGTTCACCGTCTTGCTGCTGGTGGCATAACCCAGATCGGCGTACTCGCCGGTGCTGGTGCAGGCCAGGGTCAGGCCGGCGCCGCAGGGCTGCGAGGAGATCTTGTCGTCGAACTTGTTGTGGAACAGGGTGGCGTTGAAGTTGTGGCCATCCGGGTGTTGCCAGTACACCGCCAGTTCGGTGCTGGTGCTGGTCTCGGGCTTCAGGTCGGGGTTGCCGAACATCGGCGAGGTGCCCTGGCCGCCAAAGCCGGTGACGCCGTCATACAGCTGGGTGGTCTTGGGGGTCTTGAAGCCGGTGCTGACACCGCCCTTGACCGTCCACTGCGGGTTGACGGTGTACACGCCGTACAGGCGCGGGCTCAGGTGGTCGCCGAATACTTCATGGTCGTCGAAACGCAGGCCATAGGTGATCGCCAGCGGCTCGATCACGGTCCAGGTGTCCTCGGCGAACAGCGAGTACATGTTGTGTTCCTGCTTGCGGCCCGGATCGCCGGCTTCGGTGCCGAACACGCCGTCGGTCAGTTCGCCACGGATCACCTGGGTGCCGAACACCGCAACGTGTTCGCCGGCAGCCTGGAAGGGCATGTCGACCTTGGCGTCCAAGGTGTACTGCGCGCTCTCCAGTACGCGCTTGGGGCGCGGCAGGAAGGTGGAGGCGGCCAGCGCACGGCGGTCGGCAAGGCTCATGCCGGCGTAGGTACCGGTGCCATCGATCATCTGCAGCAGGTGCTCGCGCTCGGCAACGGTGAACGGCATGGTGCGGCCGTCGTTGTTGGTGGCCACATGCGCCAGCGAGACGAAGCTGTTGCCGAAGCCCCACTTGCCTTCGTGGGTCAGCGCCCAGGCATCGCGGGTGAATTCCTGGCTCGCGCTATAGCCAACGCGCGGATCGGCACGTCGTGCCCAGGTGCCACCACTGGCGCTGCAACGGGCGGCAGTGGTGCCCACACCGTTGCGGCAGAAGTTGCTGCTGCGCCAGATGCTGCTGATGCTGTCGACCGTGCCGACGGGGTATTCCTCTTCGCCGTTGTCGTTGATCTTGATCGAGTTGTCGTACTCCTGGCGCGAGGTGTCGTAGTCCAGGGTGATGGTCTGCGCCTCGGTCGGGGTCCATGCCAGGGTGATGCCGCCGGCCTTGTTGGTGTTGTCCACGGTCTTGCCGCCAGCGCCAAAGCCTAGTGCACGGTTGTGCTGGTTGCCGGCCGGGTCGGTCACCGAGGAGTAGGTCGGGTTGGAGGCGTCGCGGTCATACCAGCTGGCGCGCGCGCTGAGGTTGAGCGTGCCCGGCAGCAGCGGGCCGGTGACGAACAGGTCGACGGTGCGGTCATCGCCGAACTCGTCGTTGGTCTCGAAGCTGCGCGCCAGGGTGGCCGAGCCGTGCCAGCTGTCCAGGGTGCGCTTGGTGATGACGTTGATCACGCCGCCCATTGCATCCGCGCCGTACAGCGTGGAAGCAGGACCACGGATCACTTCGATGCGCTCGATCGCATCCAGCGGCGGGATGTGGTTGAACTGGTTGCCGCCGAAGTTGTTCGGGTAGATGTCGCCATGGTTGTTCTGGCGGCGGCCGTTGATCAGGATCAGCGTGTAGTCCGAGCCCATGCCACGCATGGAGATGCTGCCCTGGCCGGTCTTGTCGCGGGTTTCACCCACGTCCACGCCTTCCAGGTCGCGCACGGCATCGAGCAGGGTGATGTACGGGCGCTTGGCCAGTTCTTCCTGGGTGATGACCGAGATGCTGGCCGGGGCATCGGTGATCTTCTGCTCGAAACCGCTGGCGGTGACGACGACCTTGTCCAGTGTGGTTGGCGCGCCGCTGCCGTTGGCATGGGCGCTGGCGCTGATGGCGCCGAGCACGGCGAGGCTGAGCAGGTGGCGGGAAACGGACACACGGTGACGCTGGCGCAGGGCCATGGGAATACCTCGATCAAGGAATGCAGGTTGCAGCCGCCACCACCGCAGGCGCGGACGCGTGCAGGGGCGAGCTGGGAAGAAGGGAGGGGTGAAGCGAAAACGACTACGCGCGGAGCGTCAGCTCAACGGTGGCGCCTGCCCGCGTTGCTGGCGCGGGCTGGCCAGCGCATGGGCAATGACCGGCGCGGATGCCGGGATGACCGTGCGGATAGAGCTGAAGTCGTCCGCGGCAGACAGCAGCTGCTGGACACTTGGCAGGGGCAGGGCGGCGCGCGGTGCGCGCAGCTGTGCAACCCGGCGCAGTTTGGCCGGGCTTTCTTCTTCCAGGTGGCGGTCGCCGCCCTGACGTTCTTCGGCCGGCGCCGAGGCATGACCGTTCTGGGCCAGGCCGAGCCGGGACAGCTGGGTACCGCTCTGGCACAGGGCAGCCAGCAGCGACAACAGCAACAGCATCCCCAAGGCCAGCGGACGCAGGCCAACAGCGCCGGAAACGGCGTTGTGCTGTGCGTGCTGGCGCTGTGGTTGCTGCATTCGTATCCCCGGATTGCGGACGCGGCGACAGGGGCCGGCGTTCGCGGTGCGGCATTGTAGATACGATTCGTTAACTTTTGCAAATGAGAATTGCTATCAACTTGACGTTTATCAAGCCGTTCCTGCCATGCGCTTCACTGCGGGAACTGTGGTGACTCGGGTAAGTGCAGTTCTGTGGCCCGGGTAAGCGCAGCGCACACGGGAGCACGAATTGCCCGGTCTTTCAGGCTTCCACCAAGCGCCCCGGGTGCGCTGCGCTTACCCGGGTTACGGTCTTGTTGCCGCTTCGCGTTGAGGCCGGGGCGAAGGAGTTCAGGTCTCGGCCCATTGCCGCAGCAGGTTGTGATAGATCCCGGTCAGGCTGACCAGGGAAGGGTGCTGCGGGCAATCCTGGGTCAGCTGCTGGATGGAGGTATCCATTTCCCACAGCAGGCGCCGGTGCGCATCGTCGCGGACCATGCTCTGCACCCAGAAGAACGAGGCCAGCCGCGCGCCGCGTGTTACCGGCTGCACTTTGTGCAGGCTGCTGGACGGGTACACCACCAGGTCACCGGCCGGCAGCTTCACTTCGTGCTCGCCGTAGGTGTCGGCGATGATCAGCTCGCCGCCTTCGTACTCTTCCGGCTCGCACAGGAACAGGGTGCAGGACACATCCGAGCGCAACTGCTCACCCTGGCCCAGGTTCATCACCGAACCATCGACATGGAAACCGTAGGTGCCGCCGCCGCTGTAACGGTTGAAGCGCGGTGGCAGGTATTTCAACGGTAGCGTTGCGCTGAAGAAGGAGGGATTGCTGGCCAGTGCCAGCAGCACGGTCTCGCCGAGTTCGCGGCGCAGAGGGGAGTTCTCCGGCAGCTGCTCGTTGCGTTTGGCGTGGGTGCCAAGGTGGCCCACGGTCTCGCGACCGTCGGTCCAGTCGGCCGCATCGAGCTTCTGGCGGAACCGGGCGACTTGTTCGGGGCTGAGTACGTTGGGGATATGCAGCAGCATTGAAGTTCCTCGGGGCCTGGCTCAGGCGACCAGTGCGCGGATCTGCGGATGGGGAGATGCAGCCAGTTCCGGCACGATATGCGCCATGAACGCGGGACTGCCGCTGGCAAGCGCCAGCCGCAGCCAATGCACGGCCTGCTCGATCTGGCCCTGCTGTAGCAGGATGGAGGCGAGGTTGGCCTGGCCGCGGAAATCGCCGGCTTCGGCCGAGCGCTGGTACCAGGCCAGTGCCGCCTGCGGGTCGCGTTCGATGTCGAGGCCGTCTTCCAGATGCCGTGCCAGCAGGTTCATCGATTTGGCATGGCCCATGTGGGCGGCCTGTGTATACAGCGCCAGCGCCTTGGCCCGGTCCTGTGCCACGCCACGGCCGGTGGCGAGCAGGTTGGCATGGTTGTACATGCCCCAATCCAGGCCGGCTTCGGCTGCATTGCGATACCAGACCGCCGCCAGCGTGGCGTCAGGTGCACAGCCCTGGCCCAGCTCATGGCAGCGGCCCAGCATGTTCATTGCCAGTGCGCTGCCGTTGTTGGCGGCGGTTTCGTACCAGAGCAGGGCGGCCTGTTCATCGCGCGCCACGCCTTTGCCTTCGATGTAGAGCTGGGCCAGCAGCAGTTGTGCATCCAGCTGGCCGCTCAGTGCTGCCTCCCGGATCTGCGCGAACGTGCCTTGCGGGTCGTCCCGCAGTTGCTGTGCCAGTGCGGCGGCATCGCTTGGAAAGGAGTTGGACATCAGTTTTGCCTGTGACCGGCGTTGATCGGCGTTTGATCGCTGATGGTAGCCATTGCTGGGGATTGCCGTCGCCTGTCGCGGCAGCGACGAAAAGCACAACGGCGGCAGGTTTGCACCTGCCGCCGTTGCTGGTCATGCCTGGATCAGAACTTGACGTTCAGCGCCAGGGTGGCCGCGCGGCCCGGGGCGATGCTCGCGTAGTGCGAGGCATAGGCCTTGGTGAAGTAGACCTTGTCGGTCAGGTTCTGCACGTTCAACTGCAGGCTGATGTTGTCCTGGATGGCGTAACCGATCATGGCGTCCCAACGGGTGTAGCTCGGGATCCACTTGGTGTTGGCCGCATCGCCGTACTGCTTGTCGACGTAGCTGGCGCCACCACCGATGGTCAGGCCGAACGGCAGGGCATAGGTGGTCCACAGCGTCGCGGCATGCTTCGGGGTGTTCGGGAACACGTTGCCGTTGTTCGGCGAGACGATGTACTTGCCGGCCGGGCAAGGCTGGCCGCGCGGCACGGTGACGCCGCAGACAAAGCCGTTGTCCTTCAGCTCCGAGTCCATGTAGGTGTAGCCGGCAGAAACATTCCAGCTGTCGGTGATCTGGCCGCTGACACCCAGCTCCAACCCATTGATCGCCTTCTTGCCAGCGTTCTCGGTGTTGCCGGAGTCAACGGTGACACGTGCGTTGCTCATCTCGGTGTGGAAGATGGCGGCGGTCAGGTTGAGGCGCTTGTCGAGCAGGTCCCACTTGGTGCCCAGTTCGTAGTTCTTGGTTTCCTGCGGCTTCAGGTTCTGGATGGCGGCGCTGATCGAGTCATTGCCTTCACCGCTGTCCATGCCCGGCGGGGTCGAGGAGGTGCCGTAGGACAGGTAGATGCTGCCGTTGGCGGTCGGCTTGAACACCACGCCGGCCTGGTAGTTAAGGAAGCCGTCGCTGTTGCGCAGCACGGTCGGGGCCTTGTTCAGGACCGGGGTGACCTGCTCGGTGTCGTAGTCGTCCCAACGCAGGCCGAGGTTGACCAACCACTTTTCGCTCAGCTCGATGGTATCGAACGCATACACCGACTTGGTCTTGGTGGTCTGCTCGATGTCCAGCGCCTTGTTGGTGCGGGTCACCGGGTGGGTGGCCGACCACGGATCATTCGGATTCGGGTTGTAGAAATCGGTGCAGTTGTAGCCGGTGGCGGCACCGGTACCCCACGCCGGGTTGCAGGCTTGGGGCGTGTTGGTCGGAGCCACCGGATTGTTGGTGCCGGCACCGCCGATGTTGTAGCCGCCCTTGCTGCTCTTCTCTTCGCTGTACTCAACGCCGGCGCTGTAGCTGTGCTTCAGGCCACCAGTCTGGAAGGCACCGGTCAGGCTCAGCTGGTCGGCGAAGGTCTTGGTGTCGATCGCGCGGTTGTTGGTGCGGCGCCACAGGGTGCCATACAGGTTCGGGTTGTTCTTGCTGTCATCCGGCTGGGTCCACAGGTAGTCATTGCTGGTGTTGCCCAGGCGCGCGATGTTGCGCAGCTTGTGTTCACCGAACGAGTAGCTGGCATCCAGGGTGCTGATGTCGGCACGGGTGCGCTGGAAGTCACGGTCGATCAGACCGTAGTAGTTGTTGCGGTTCGGAACCAGCGGTGCGCCAACGGTGGTCTTGGTCGCCGGGTCGCCGTACGGGAAGCCACCTGCGTCGGGCAGGTCGTCGGTTTCCAGGTGGTAGTGGCTGGCGATCAGCTGCAGCGGGCCATTCAGGCCGAAGGCGATGGAGGGCGCGATACCCCAGCGGCTGACATTGGCGGCATCACGGCCGGCGATGTCGGATTCGTGCTTGAGCAGGTTCAAACGTGCGGCGATGCCATCGCCGAGCACGTAGTTGGCATCGACGGTGCCGCGCGCATAGCTGTCGGTACCGATGCCCATGCTGGCGCTGGTTTCGTTCTTCAGCTTCGGCGTCTTGCTGACCAGGTTGATGCTGCCGCCGCCGGAATCACGGCCACCGTAGGCCGAGCTCGGGCCCTTGACCACTTCCAGCTGCTCCAGGTCGAACACTTCGCGGGTCTGCGTACCAACGTCGCGCAGGCCATCGACGAACATGTTGCTCTGGCCATCGAAGCCGCGCAGGAACGGACGGTCGCCGGTGGAGTTGCCGCCCTCACCGGCACCGAAGGTGATGCCCGGAACCATGCGCAGTGCGTCGACCAGGTTGGTTGCGCCGATTTCCTGGATGGTCTTCTCGGTGACCACGGACACCGACTTCGGCGTATCCAGCAGTTCAGCGGTGAACTTGGGCGAGGACGGCGCGAACCAGCTGCCGCGGACCTGCACCTTGTCCAGATCGGTGGCCTTGTTCTTGGCAGAGTCGGCGTCGCCTTCGGCGGCAAAGGCGGTCAGCGGCGAGAAGCCGGCAGCCAGGGTGGCGGTGGCGAGCATGGTGGCGCGCGGGGCGTACTTGCGGGTCTTGATATGGGTCATGGACGGGTATATCCGGGGGAAAAGGAACAGGTTGGCCTGGCGGACCGATGGCGCCGCGGGCGGAAGTGGAAAGCGGAGGTATCGAAGGCGGCGCGCGCTGAACGCGCAGGTTCGCCTGATGCTGCTGCTTAGGCGGCGTGGGTACGCGGCGGGGCGTGGCCGGGATTGAGCAGCAGGTAGGGCGCCAACGGATAGCGTTGCGCGCGTTCAACCGCGTGCCGCAGCAGCGTGTCGCTGGCGGCAGTCACGAAGATGCGGCTGGGGGTAAACAGGGCCAGTGGAACCGGGCTGGACAGTATGGCTGCCGGGCGCGGTCGGGTCAGGCGGGAGGACTCGCCGCCGGATTCGCTGATGGCGTCCATTTCCAGCGGGTGCTGCGGATGACCGGGTTCAGGCGAAACCAGTACCTGGTCGAAGCATTCCATTGCCAGCGGGGCATTGACCACCGCCTTGGCCTGGAACGCCACGGCCCAGACCAGCAACATGCCAAACACCAGCATCAGCCAAGGCAGGCGCTGCCGCACAGTGGCGACAGTCAGCGTTTGAGCCTTGGTGGATGGGGAAGACATGGGGAAAAGCGCAGACCGTTAATTTCGCGTTATCGCGACAGATGCGCATCTTATTGAGAATTGTTTGCGTTTTCAATTCTGAGGTACTGGATATACCTCAGCTATCTTCCGGGTACGGGGCGGCCGCGATGGATGAATTGGCTGTCCACGGCAGCGGCCCGGTATCCGCCAGATCGGATCACGCCATGCGGGCTGGGACTGCCCTGGAGCGGGGGCCAGATACCGTGCTCTGTCTCGGCCGCTGGGACAGGGTTCCCCCATTGATGACCAGCTCAGTCGCGGTCATCGCGCGACCAGATGCCGCCGTGTTCGCGCTTGACCGGGAACTTGGGCACCGCCGTATAGGCCGGGGCGCACAGGGCGCGCCCATCGCGGATGTCGAAGCGGGCGCCGTGCAGGATGCACTCGATGCTGCCTTCATCCGGGTCCAATGTGCCGGAGGACAGCTCGAATTCCTCGTGCGTGCACTGGTCTTCCAGCGCATACAGCTCACCGTCGAGGTTGAACACCACAATCGGCGAGCCGGTGACTTCGTCGAAGCCGGTCTTCATTTCGCCCGGCAGCAGTTCCTCGCTGGCACAGATGAAGGTCCAGGTCTCGCTCATGCGGCAACACCCAGCGGCTTTTCAAGGATCTCGAACTGCAGGTCGTCACGCTTGGGGATGCCGAAGCGCTCATCGCCATACGGGAAAGGCTTCTTGATGCCGGTACGCACGTAGCCGCGGCGTTCATAGAAGGCGATCAGTTCATCGCGGCAGTCGATCACCGTCATCTGCATGGTCGGCAGCTGCCACTGCTCGGCGGCGTGCTGTTCGGCGCGCTGCATCAACTGCTTGCCGATGCCGCCGCCTTGGGCGTTGGGGCTGACCGAGAACATGCCGAAGTAACCGTGGCCGTTTTCATCGGCGACATGGCAGCAGGCCTGCAGCTGGCCGTCCTGCTCGGCGAGCAGGATCACGCTGCGCGGGCGGTCCAGATCGCCCTGGATGCCGGCGGCGTCGATGCGCTGGCCATCAAGGAGGTCGGCTTCGGTGGTCCAGCCAACGCGGGAAGCATCGCCACGGTAGGCGGAGGTGACCAGGTCGATCAGGGCCGGGATATCGGCGGCGGTAGCAGGGCGGAAAGTCAGCGTGTTCATGGGCTGCATTCTAGCGCCGCGAGCCGGAACGGACGATGGGAGGAGTCCTGAGGTCGAGCTTTGCCCCCTCCCTTTGCCGCAGGCAAGGGGAGGGTCGGGGAGGGGTAGCTCTTGGCAGCTTGATGCAGCATTGGCGTCGCGGCTGTAGAGCCGAGCCATGCTCGGCTGAGGCGTTGCCGGTGAAGCCCTTGCCGAGCATGGCTCGGCACTACAGGTGAAGCGCTTGCCGGGCTTTGCTCCCTCCCTTTGCCGCAGGCAAGGGGAGGGTTGGGGAGGGGTAGCGCTTTTGCTGTTGGACTTTCAGCTTCGCGGCTTACGCCGCTCCTACAAGTGCGTCGTTTGCCTTGCCCTCAACGCATGAAGAACTCGACCGGGAACGACAGTTCCAGCGGTGCCTTGCGTGCTGCCGGCACCGCCGGCAATGGCGCGGCGCGGCGGAAGGTATCCAATGCGGCCTGATCGAGCATGGCCGAACCGGAGGTCTGCTCCAACGCCAACGACAGCACCGAGCCATCACGGGCGAGGCTGACCCGGATGTGGGCGACGCCTTGTTCGCGGCGCGCGCGGGCGGCATTGGGATAGCGGCGATGCCGTTCAAGCTTGGCCATGACCCGGCCTTCCCAACTGTCCTTGCCGGGGTTGGCCACGCTGGGGCCGGTGGGCAGCGGTGGCGTGACCGGGGCGGCCGCTATCGAGGCCTCCTGTTGCTGCGGGGCAGGCGCCTGCTGCACGGGCTGCGGCGGCGCTGGCGGCGGAACGATCCAATTGGCGGCGGCGCGCGGTGGCGATGGCGGCACTGGGCGTGGTGGTTCGGGCTTCTGTTTCGCCGCCGAAGCCGCGGCAGAGGGCGTGGATGCAATCACTTCCTCCAGTGGTTGCTCCGGTGCACGTGGCGGCAACATCACCAGTTGCGTGCGCTCGGCCGGCGCCATCAATGGAGGATCGATTGATGGCGCGCGGCTCCACAGCAACAGCGCGAACAGACCGATGTGCAGCAACACGGTGACGGTTGCAGCGACCGAGCGGATGCCGCGCTCTTCCGATTCCGGGGATGGAACGTCGGCCATGCCGTGCGGCAGCGGCCGGGTCAGCAGATACAGTGCGCAGCCACCCATGCCGACTGCAACCGCCAGCCATAGCAGCAGCGATGGATGCGCGAAGTACCAGAACATGGCAAAGCCCAGCGCCATGCCGCCGCAGGCAAATGCTTTGGCACGCTTGGACATCGCACCCTGCTCACGCCACAGCCGCAATGGCGGGCCGAACTGCGGGTGCTGCAGCAACCAGCGTTCGAAGCGCGGCGAGGACCGGCCAAAACAGGCGGCCGCCAGGATCATGAAAATGGTGGTGGGCATCACCGGCAGTAATGCGCCGATGATGCCCAGTGCCACCATCAACATGCCCAGTAGCAGATAGCCCACGCGCACGGCGCGGTTGCGCCGTGGCGGGACTGGAGCGGTGCTCAGCGTTGCTTCCATCTCAGTCGGCAAAGGCCTGCTCGACGTAGCCATGCACGCGCTGGAATGCCGCGGTGGCACCGGCCACCATGCGCTGCTCCTGCTCGGCGTCCAGCGCGTTGCCATCCAGTGCTTCGGTGAAGCGCCGCCAGTGACGCGCGCGGCCGTCCGGATGCCCGGCCAGGTGGCGCGCGCCGTGGTTGGCATCCAGGCCGATCTTCGCTGCCAGCTTGAACAGGATGGCAGCACCGAGATTCGAGCCTTCAACCACGTACAGCCAACCCAGCGCGGTGGCCGGGTCGATGTCGCTGCTCAAGGCGGCATTGTCATCGGCGGGCAGGGCTTCACCGAGGTCGAGCAGATCCTGCTGCAGTTCCTGCAGACGCTGGCGTTCGGCCAGGTCCGGCAACAGGCCCTGCAGCGCAGGCAGCGAATACAGCACCGCCAGGTCACGGTGGAAGCGGTACTGCACGCGCAGGAAGCGCCGGTAGTTCTCCAGCGAGGCGAACGGTTCGCCGCGCATGATGCGTTGGTCCAGGCGCTCGTGGGTACCGTGGGTGGCGGCCTTCAAGCGTTGGCTGCGGCTGAGTTCCAGCAGCATTGGGGAAGCGGACATATGCGGTTCCTCAGAAGTTGACGGTGAAGCCCATGCGCACGGTGCGGCCGGGCGAGGCCATCAGGCCCAGCGTCATCGCGTCCATGTAGTAACGGTCGGTGAGGTTGTCCACGCTCAGGTCGAGCGCGACGTGCTCGTTGATGCGGTAGTTGGCGAACAGGTCGACCAGCACGTAGGAACCCCAATCGACCACCGGGATGATGCTGCTGGCGCGCGGCAGGGTCGGGCGGTTGCCGGTATAGCTGACCCGGCCACCGGCGGTCAGGCGCTGGTCCAGCTGATGCGTGCCCAATGTCAGCGCACCGGAGGCGCGCGGCGGGACATGGTTGCTGGCATAGCTGTCGGTGACGCCGCCCGGATGGCAGGCTGCTGACTTGGTCGGATAGGCGCGGTCGCTGTGGCAGAAGTTGGTGTAGGTGTAATAGCTGCCGGACAGCTCACTGAAGAAGCGCGGCGTGCGGTATTCAGCGGTGATCTCGTAGCCCTTGAAGTCGGCGTTGTCGATATTCTCGATCACCGGTGACGATACCCAGCCGTCCAACTGCACGGTGGTGCGGGTCAGGTAATCCTTCACGTGGTTGTCGAAGTAGGCCAGCTTCAGGCGTGCCTGGTCGCCTTCGGCGAACAGGCCATCGCGCAGCAGGTTGATGCCGTACTCGCGGTTCTTGGCGCGCTCCGGGCGCAGGTCCATTGCAAACGTGCTGGGGACCGGGCCGGAGCTGGTCTCGAACAGGCCGGGCATGCGCAGTGCTTCGGCGTAACGGGCATAGACCTGCACGCCTTCGAGCGGGGTGAAGGTGATCGCCGCGATCGGTGCATTGCCGCTGGCCTTGTTCTGCAGGTGGACGTCGGTATAGGCGATGGGGCGACTCTGCGACGGCACGCGGGTGATCTCGCGGTCATAGCTCTTGTAGCGGGTGTGGCGGATGGCGGCGTCGAACTTCAGCCAATCGGTGGGCACCCACTCGGCGCTGGCGAACAGGCTGCTTTCCTCGCGCTTGGCGTTGTTGCTGCTGAAGCTCTGCGAGGCGCTGATCGGATGCACGTCTTCCTTGCCGTGGGTGAAGCCGTACTGCAGTGCGACGTCGCCCCAGGCGGTGATGAAGCGCGAGGTATTGGTGGCGTCGATACCCCAGCGTTCGGCCTGGCGATACGTGGTCTCGATATAGGTGTACTCCGGCGGCAGCGCCGGGAACGAGTAGACGTTGCGGATGGTGTTGTCCAAGGCGGTACGCCAGGCGTTGGCCTTGAAGTCGATCAGCTCGTTGGCCGGCTGCCAGCGGTAACGCGCGGTCCAGGTGTCGGCATCGACATCGCTGAGCGCCGATTGCAGCGCGCCTTCACCACGCAGGATGGCTGACGGCATCAGCTCGCCGTAGCGGCTCTGGTATTTCATGCGGCCCAGTTCCAGCGCCTGGTCGGGGCTGGGCTTCCAGGTGCCCTTGAGCAGCCAGGACTGGTTGTCCACCGAGGTGTTGAGCACTTCTTCGCCGGCACGGAAGCGGTTGAGGCCCTCGAAGCTGACGGTGGTGTACTCGACCCAACGGCCACGGCTGTCCGTGGTGCGCGAGGTCGCATAGTGCGGCTCGGGCGCGCCCGGGCCGTTCTCGCCGGCGAAATAGTTGCCGGTCTTGCGTCGCGCGAAGGCGCCCAGCACTTCGAACTCGCCCCAGCGTTTGGCCGCGGCGATGCTGCCGCTGCCGCCGGTCGGGGTGCCGGTGGAAGGGCGGTCCATGCCGGTCTCATCGGCAAATTCGCTGGGCAGCTGCTGCACCGTGCAGGTGCGGCCGCCACCGCAGGCGGTCAGGAAACGGCCGCCATTGCGCAGGCCGCCGGTGGTGAAGGCCGGTGGCGGCGATGTGGAGTTGTCGCTGAAACCGCCCTTCAGGCGGATGCCCCAATCCTTGTCGCCAGTGATGATGTCCTCGGCGTTCAAGGTGCGCATGCTGACCACGCCGCCGATCGCGCCGACGCCTTCGGCACCGCCGGTCGGGCCCTTCTGGATGTCGATGCCGCCAATCATGTCCGGGTCGATATAGCTGCGCCCGGCCACGCCGGCATAGCCGCGGTAGACGGTGACCTGCTGCTGGCTGCCGTCGATCAGCACCGGCACGCGGTTGAAGCCCTGCATGCCGCGGATGTTCAGATCGAGCGCACCGGAGTTGCGGTTGTCGCCGTTGATGACGCCGGCCACGCTCTTGAAGATGTCACCGGCCTGGGTGCCGCGCGAACGCTCGATCTGCTGCAGCGACAGGTGCGCGCCGGACTGCGCGGAGGTGTAAGGCGTGTCGGCCGAATTGCGGCTGTCATCGCCCAGCTGGGTTCGGTTTCCCTGGTCACCCTGCACCCGCAGCGTGCCGATGCGTTCCACGCCGTTGGCCGGCGCGCGCTGTACGGTCAGCGCGCCGCTGGCGGTGGTGACCAGCTGCAGGCCGCTGCCCTGCAGCGCCTGGGCGGCGGCCTGTTCGACCGAGTACTGGCCATGCACGGCCTTGGCCTGCTTGCCCTGCAGCAGGGCGGGGTCCACCGACAAGGTGCGGCCGGCGCTGGCGGCGATGCGGTTGAGGCTGGTGCCAAGTGGGCCGGCAGCGATCTGGTAGTCGAGTACTGCCGCATCGGCGGCTGTGGCTTGCGCGTGGGCCAGCGGAACGGCGCAGGCCAGCGACAAGGCCAGGGCAAGGCAGGAAGGGCGAAGCAGGGGGGAGGCGGACATCGATACGGCTTCCGAAAGAGGGTTTCGGATAGGGATGTGTATCGAAGGCGAGAAACCGGACACGCTCACGCTATTTTTTTTCGATCAGGGTGACCGGGCCATGGGAACGGATCAGCAAGGGCAGGGTTTCGGCCAGGGCGGCGAGCGTGCGATCGCTGTCATCCAGTGCGAACACGCCTTGCACGCGCAATGCGGCGGCCTCTGGCGACACCCGCAGGAAGCCGCTGCGGTAAGCGCGCAGGCGCTCGACCAGATCCAGCAGCGGCGCATTGTCGAGGCTGACCCGGCCGTGCAGCCAATCGGTCAGCTGCAGCGGATTGCTGCCGAGTGCGGTGATGCCGCTGGCATCGATGCGTGCACTTTCCCCGGCCAGCAGGCGCTGGCTATGGCCGTGCTGGTCTTCGATCAAGACGTGATCGCTGAGCACGGCAACCTGGGTGGATGCCTCGTAGCGTTCGACCATGAGTTTGCCGCGCAGCAGGCTGAGCTTGGTGTGCAGGCTGTGCAGCAGCAGGGGGCGAGGATCGGCGGCGATATCGAGCAAGGCGCGCCCGCGCCGCAGCCACAGTTGGCGCTGGTTGGCACCGAAATCCAGGTCCATCGCGCTGCGTGCATCCAGCGTGAGGGTGCTGCCGTCATCCAGTGCAAAGCGGCGGCGTTGCCCGGTTGCGGTGCGCAGGTCGGCGCTGAGTTCGCGCAGCGGGAATTTGCGGTCGGCCAGCAACGCGGCGCCGCCAGCGGTGAGTGCAAAGGCTGCCAGCGAGCGCAGTGCGACACGCCGCGACGGGCGCAGCAGCAGTTCGCGCGCCTGTTGATCCTGGCCAGGGTGACGCCGGGCAACCTCGCGCAGGCGGTGGAAGCGCCCCTGGATCTCCTGCAGCTGCTGCCAGGCCTGGCGATGTTCGGCCGAGGCGTCGAGCCAGCGCTGCAACTGCTGTTCGCTGTCCGCATCGGCGCTGCCGGATTGCAGCAGCACCATCCAGTCGATGGCAGCGTCCATTGCCGCTTGCCCGCTCATGGAGCCAGATCCGTGTGCTGCAGGTCCTGCAGGCAGCAGCTCCAGGCCTGGCGCAGGTAGCGACCGACCGTGCGTACCGATACGCCAAGCTGTTGTGCGATCTGCTCGTGGCCCATGCCATCGAGCTGGCTGTAGAGGAAGGCGGCGCGCGCCGGTGCCGGCAGCGACTGCATGCTGCGATCGACCAGCA
Organism: Stenotrophomonas sp.; assembly: GCA_003248565.1. Classification (GTDB taxonomy): domain Bacteria; phylum Pseudomonadota; class Gammaproteobacteria; order Xanthomonadales; family Xanthomonadaceae; genus Stenotrophomonas. The sequence continues at coordinate 1,140 of QFOV01000034.1, read as the reverse complement.
GCACGGTCTCCAGCAGCAGTGCACGTTCCTCCGGCGAGGGTGAAAACGCTTCAGGGCTGTGCCGCAACTGCTCCAGCCAGGCCTGTTCCAGATCACGGCGCCGACGCAGATGGAACAGCAGGCGCTTGGCAATGGTGGTCAGGAACGCGCGCGGTTCGTCGATGCTGGTCAGTGGCGTGCGCGAGGCTGCAACCTGGCTGAAGGTCTCGGCGGTGAGGTCTTCGGCATCCCAGCGGCAACGCAACTGCCGGCACAGCCGTGCCAGTAACCAGTGGTGGTGGTCGCGGAACAGGGCGGCGAGGAGGGAGGACGACGCGGGGCTCATCGTTTGTGCAAATGCGAATTGTTCGCATTATGGCATGTGTGAGCAACGCTGTGCAGCAGGGATGATCTGGTGGTTTGTGGGAGCGGCGTAAGCCGCGAAGCCGACAGATTGTCAGGTCGTGGTGTCAACGAGCGCTGCAGCGACGCCTGCTTCGCGGCTTACGCCGCTCCCACAACCAGAACGAATGCAGTGCCGAGGACGCTATCGAAGCCAGCAATGCGCTCCCTCTCTTTGCCGAAGGCAAGGGGAGGGCTGGGGAGGGGTAGAGCGTGTGCTGTTGGATTTGTGGCGTCGCGGCTGACGCCGCTCCTACAAAACCAGCGTTGCGCCTTAGCCCCTCTCCCGTTTACGGGAGAGGGGTTGGGGTGAGGGCGCTTTCGCTGTTTGAATTTCGGCCTGTGGTGCTATCGGCTTCGCGGCTTACGCGGCTCCTACAAAACCAGCGTTGCGCCTTAGCCCCTCTCCCGTTTACGGGAGAGGGGTTGGGGTGAGGGCGCTTTCGCTTTTTGAATTTCGGTCTGTAGTGTTATCGGCTTCACGGCTCACGCCGTTCCCACAAACACAATGCGACTGCTCAACCCAACAGGGTGCGCACTTTCTTCAATGCCGCCATGAAGGACTCGATCTCGTCATGCGTGTTGTAGAACGCCAGCGAGGCGCGGCAGGTGGCGGCTACGCCGTAGTACTGCAGCAGCGGGTGCGCGCAGTGCTGGCCAGAGCGCACGGCGACGCCTTGCAGGTCTAGCAGGGTCGCCAGGTCGTGCGCATGCGCGCCTTCGATCTGGAACGACACCACCGCCGCCTTGTTCGGCGCG
>QFOV01000033.1 GCA_003248565.1 Stenotrophomonas sp. | reverse complement strand
CCGCAGGTGAAGTCGCGCCCGCGTCATGCCGACATGCCGTACCGCCTGCTCAACGACCGCATGCGCGCGCGCCTGCAGGCGACATTGGAAGACGCTCCGGGTGCATATGCGTCACCGGAAGAGTTCATCCACGACATCCAGCTCATCCTCGACAGCCTCGAGGCCAACAAGGGCAAGCACGCTGGTTGGTTCTCGGTGCGGCGTCTGCTGTGGCGCGTGCGCACCTTTGGTTTCCATCTGGCGCGTCTGGATGTGCGCCAGGAATCCAGTGTGCATTCGCGCGCGCTGGCCGAGGTGCTGGGCGGGCAGGAGGCATTCGACGCGCTGGACGATGCAGCGCGTGCGCAGTTGCTGTCGCCGTACGCCGCAGGCACCGAAGTGCTGGCGCGTGGCGAGGATGAAGCCGGGCAGCGACTGGACAAGGTGTTCGCTGCATTGGCCGATGCACGCCGTCGTCACGGTGCGGATGCGTTGGGCAGCTACATCATCTCGATGGCACATGATCGCGGCGACGTGCTCGCGGTGCTGGCGTTGGCGCGTCGTGGTGGTCTGGTCGATGCGGATGGCGCAGTACCGTTGGACATCGCGCCGTTGTTCGAAACCGTCGACGACCTGCAGCGTGGCACCGCTACGCTGCGTGATCTGCTTGCCGATCCGGTTTACCGCACCCATCTTGCCGCGCGCGATGACGTGCAGATGGTGATGCTGGGCTATTCGGACAGCGGCAAGGACGGCGGCATCGCCGCCTCGCGCTGGGGCCTGCAGCATGCGCAGGTCGAGCTGCTGGAAACGGCGGCGGAATTTGGGGTCAAGCTGACCTTCTTCCACGGCCGTGGTGGTTCCATCAGCCGCGGCGGTACCAAGACCACGCATGCGGTGAACGCCTCGCCACGCGGCAGCATCGGTGGCCGCCTGCGCGTTACCGAGCAGGGCGAAGTGATCCATCGCAAGTACGGTATCCGTGCGCTGGCGCTGCGCTCGCTGGAGCAATCTGCTGGCGCGGTATTGCGTGCCAGCCTGCGCCCGCGCGCCAGCGAGCCGCGCGAGGAACAGTGGAAGCCAGTGATGGCCTTGGTCGCCGAGCAGAGTTCAGTGGCGTATCGCGCCTTTGTCGGCGATGCGCAGTTCATGAATTACTTCCGCCAGGCCACGCCGATCGATGTGATCGAACGCATGACGCTTGGTTCACGGCCTTCCCGGCGCCTGGGCCAGGATGCGGCGTTGAGCAATCTGCGGGCGATCCCGTGGGTATTCGCGTGGAGCCAGGCACGCGCGGTAATTCCGGGTTGGTTCGGTGTCGGCAGTGGCCTGCAGGCCGCTGCCGATGCAGGGCATGAACAGACCCTGCGTGAGATGGCGCACGATTGGCCGTTCTTCGAGACCTTCCTCGATGACATGTCGATGGTGTTGAGCAAGGGCGACATCCATATCGCCGAGCAATTCTCCAGACTGGCCGGGCCACTGCACGAGCAGTTCTTCCCGCTGATCCGCGAGGAGCTGGCGTTGACCGCGCATTGGGTGAAGCGCTTGAGCGGCCAGCAGGACCTGCTGGAGCAGGACCCGCGACTGGCGTTGTCGATCCGCCTGCGCAATCCCTACATCGACCCGATCAGCATCCTGCAGGTGGACCTGCTGCAGCGCTGGCGTGCAAGTGATCGCGAAGATGAAGGTCTGCTGCGCGCGCTGGTGGCCTGCGTGAACGGCGTATCGCAAGGCGTGCAGAACACCGGTTGAGGCAGTTGCGCCTGTAGTGCCGAGCCATGCTCGGCAGAGGCTTCACCAGCAGTCCCGACCGTAGTGCCGAGCCATGCTCGGCAGAGGCTTCGCCAGCAATCCCCAACCGTAGTGCCGAGCCATGCTCGGCAAGGGGCTTCACTAGTACAGCCCCTGCCGAGCATGGCTCGGCACTACCGGGCTCGGCCAGCTTCGCGGCTTACGCCGCTCCTACAATCGGGGCACCGACAAATCCGCTTCACCCGAGGGATTGCTCTGCAGCAGCTCCAGATGCCGCTGCTCCATCTCCTGGCGCAGCTGGCGGCGGATCTGCGCGGCAGCGAAGCGACGCTTCTCATCGCTGGTTTCCGGCTGCAGCGATGGCACCGGTGTCGGCCGGCCGTCATCGTCCACCGCCACCATGGTGAAGAAACAGCTGTTGGCGTGGCGCACCGCGCCTTTGCGGATGTCTTCGGCCACTACCTTGATGCCGACTTCCATCGACGAATTGCCGGTGAAGTTCACCGAAGCGAGGAAAGTGACAAGCTCGCCGACGGCAATCGGTTGGCGAAAGGTCACCTGGTCCACTGACAGCGTCACCACGTAGTTGCCGGCATAGCGGCTGGCGCAGGCGTAGGCGACCTGGTCGAGCAGGCGCAGGATCGCGCCGCCGTGGACCTTGCCGGAGAAGTTGGCCATCTCCGGCGACATCAGGACGGTCATCGACAGCTGGTGGGCTTTGTGTTCGCTCATGGCGGTTACTGCGGTTGCGGGACCAGCAGGCTACTCCAGCCGGCGTGCAAGCGATATCGACGGCCCAAACTGTAGTGCCGAGCCATGCTCGGCAAGGGGCTTTACCGGGAATGCCCCTGCCGAGCATGGCTCGGCACTACAGGGCCTTACTGGAAGTTGTAGCGCACCACGTGGAAGAACACCGGCGCGGAGAACACCACCGAATCCAGCCGGTCCAGGATGCCACCATGGCCTTCGATCATCTCGCCCCAGTCCTTGGCGCCGAGGCTGCGCTTCACCGCCGACAGCGCCAGTCCGCCAAGGAAGCCGCAGATCACGATCAGCAGCGACAGTGCCGCCGACTGCAGTGGTGAGAACGGGGTGATCCACCACAACGCCGCGCCCACGCCGGTGGCCGCCAAACCGCCACCGACCAGGCCTTCAACTGTCTTCGACGGGCTGACCAAGGGGGCGAGCAGGTGTTTGCCGAACAGTTTGCCGAACACGTACTGCAGTACGTCGCTGAGCTGCACCACCAGCAGCAGGTAGAACAGCAGCATCAGGTTCTGGCCTTCGTAGCCGGGAATGCGCAGCAGCATCAGTGCCGGTGCATGGCTGAGGCAGAACACGGTGAGCATCACGCCCCACTGGATCTTGGTGTTGCGCTCCAGGAAGTTCTCGGTGTCACCAGACAGTGCCGATACCGCCGGCAAGGCGAGGAAGCCGTACACCGGGATGCACATGACGAACAGGCCGTACCAGTCGATGCCGATCAGCCAGTACTGCAACGGGATGGCGATGTAGAAGCACAGGCACAGCGCCAGGTGATCGCCACGGCGCGTCGGCGTCAGTGAGATGAACTCGCGCAATGCGAAGAACGACAGCAGGCCGAAGAACACCAGCGTGGCGATCTTGCCGAGCACGAAGCAGAACAGCAGCACGGCGGCCATTACCCACCACGCACGGATGCGCGCGTTGAGGTTGTCGACCACCGAGCCCGGCTTGATCCGGCCGAGGATGAAGCCGATCGAGCTGGCGAGTATCAGCACGCCAAACACGCCACCGATCATCCACCAGAAGCTGGGTGGCGCGCGGTCGATGGCCTGCTGCAGGAAACTGCCCAGCGGCAATTGTTGGAAAACGTTGTTCATGCCAGCTCCACCACCGCGTTGCGTGCGCGTTCCAGGAACTGCGCCTTGTCTTCACCGGGGACGCGGGTGAGCGGTGCGCCGAAGCGTGCCGTACATACCAGCGGCACCGGCACCATGCTGCCCTTGGGCAGCGCGCGACGCGCGTTGTCCAGGTACACCGGTACGAGCTCCACATGCGGGTACTGCTGGGCCAGATGGAACAGGCCGGCCTTGAACGGCTGCGGCAACGGCTCGTGGTTGCGGGTGCCTTCCGGGAACAGGATCAACGAATCACCTGCATCCAGCGCGTCATGCAAAGGCTGCAGCGGATCGCCTTCGCACTTGCTGCGGTCACGTTCGATCAGCACCGCGTTGAAGCCCTTGTCGGCGATGAGCTTGCGCACGCCCTTGCTCCAGTAATCGCGCGCGGCGACCGGTCGGGTGTGCTCGCGCAGCGCTGGCGGCAGCGCCGACCACAACGCCACCGTATCCAGATGACTGGCGTGGTTGGCGAAGTAGATGCGCTGGGTGTCGTTGGGGCGGCTACCGACCCAACGCGGGTAGGCGCCAATGAAGATCTTGACCGCGGCGACAAGCAGGCTGGAGAGCATCAGCTGCCTGCCTTGAGTTGCGTGGCGATGGCGCGGGTGCGGGTGATGCAGGTCAACAGCGAGCCGGCGGCGATGATGATGGCGGCGGCAGGCAATACGTAATGCGTGTGTGTGCTCAGCTGCTCGATGATGGCCAGCACGCAGGCTGCAGTGAGCACGAACATGCGGTGTTGCTTGGCCATCGGCCCGCGGAAGTCCTGGGCCAGGCCAAGACTGGCGCCGGACAGGCGTACATAGGCGGTGAGCGCGGCCAGCAATGCGCCGAGCCAGCCCAGCCAGGGCATGCCGGCGGCATAGCCGAGCGCGGTGATCAGCAGCGAGTCGGCGATGCGGTCCGGGTATTCGTTGTAGAGCGCGCCGGTAGGTGTCTGTTTGCCACCTTCCATTGCCACCATGCCATCAAGCAGGTTGCAGATCAGGCGCAGTTGGACGCCGACGGCGCAGGCGATCAGCCCGGGTATCCCGGGGCAATACAACAGTGCAGCAGCGCCACCTGCAGCAAAGAAGATGCGCCAACGCGGCGCTGAGGGCGCGAGCCCAGCCGGTGGAACGGGCGGCAATTGGTCTACGGTCTTCCTTTCCCATGGGCCGATGGTAGTGCATTGGTCGTAATGGGGAACAGGGAGGAGGGCGCGGGGCTGCTGAGGTGGGGCTGTCGGAGGGCTTTGAGAGCGGCCCTGGGCCCGGCTTCTGCTTCTGCTTCTGCTTTGGCTTTTGGCTTTGGCTTTTGGCTTTGGCTGTTGGCTGTTGGCTTTGGCTGTTGGCTCTAGCTCTAGCTCTGGCTCTGGCTTTGGCTTTGGCGGTCGCTTTGGCAGTTGCTGTTTGCTGTCCCTTCTCCCGCGTGCGGGAGAAGGTGCCCGGGGGGCGGATGAGGGGGCTTTTGGGGCTTTGGCTTTTGCTGGATCGAGAGCCAACGCCAACGCCAAAGCCAAAGCTGCCCTCATCCCAACCCTTCTCCCGCAGGCGGGAGAAGGGCTAAAGCAAAAGCAAAAGCAAAAGCAACAGCCAACGCCAAAGCCAAAAAAGAAGCTGCCCTCGCAGGCAGCCTTCTTTGCTCAAACGCTATCAGCGCGGGAAACCAGCTCAGATCGCCTGCAGTCGCGCGCGTGTCTCTGCATCGGGGAAGCCAAGCGTGAGGTAGCGCGGTGGGTGGATATGCCGGATGTCTTCACGCAGCAAGTGGCCAAGGACGGGTTGCGCCTGCTCCCAATCAACCATCAGGGTCTCGGCTTCCCCATCCTCCACTGGCATTACCAGCACCAGGCGGTCGGTGCGGGGAAGTGAGCTGGCAACTCCATCGGTCCAGGCGCACAGCGAAACATGGTCGTCGCTGTGGACCATGAAGCTGGCAACAAACACATCTTCCTCATGCTTCTGGTGCACGCGTTCCAACAACTGTTTCTGCAACGCGTAGGCCTCGGCGTCGAGTTCCAGCCGAAGCTGCCGCTGGCGTTCGCGCAGGCCCGCATCCGCCAGCACGTGTGCATGCAACTGGCCGTCGTCGTAGCGCAGCACTTCCCAGGAAATCACACGTCCATCGGCAAACGCATTGGCGGCCAATTCCAGCATCTGCGCCTGTCCCTGCAGGTCGCCTTCGCCGGTGACCAGCAATACGTCGCGGGTAGCCAGCATGAACACCGGCAGCCCGGCGACCGGCACCCGATGCAGCAGGTCCGGCAGCAGTGCGCGGCTGCTGTCATAGGCATCGCCCCATGCGGCCTGATAGACGCCGGGCAGGACCTCGACGAAGGGCTCATCAGGGCTTTCCCGCAGATTGCTGCGAGCGATGCTCAAGGCCTGGTCGAAATCCACACCCCAGGCTTCTTCCGGGCCGCGGGTGAGGGTGGCGGTATGGTCGGGGTGGTCTACCGCCAGCAGCTCGACGCATTCCTCGCTCAGGCGGCGGTACTTGAGCTGCATTGGAGGGGCATCCCACCCATCCTGTTCGGCATGATGCAGGTTGATCTCCTCCAACTGGGTGATGCTGCGGATCAAGGGGCGCAGCAAGGGCCGGGTCTGCTCCCAGCTCATCGCGTCATCTTTTTCGTGGACGCCAAGCAAGCTGCTGAAGGCCAGCAAGGCCTTGCGTTGCTGCCCGCGCGGGGCGCCGAGATAGGCGTGGTAGGCGTTGTGCAGGTTGAAGTAGGAACCGTTGGCATGGCGGATGCGGAAAGTATCCGCCTCGTACTCCAGTTCATGCGGGTAACCATTGCTGCGCACCGCGTCGATGAACTTGCGGGCAAACCGGTCCGGGTCGGGCTTGTCTTTGAAGAGATTGCCGAAAAATTCTGAAAACATGCCAACGCTCCCTGTGTATGCAGGGCAATGGTGTGCGGGCGCGTCGGTGCTTGGCAAGCGCGGTTGTACAAAAAGCAGACGGGCCGCTTGCGCGGCCCGTCCGGGTGGTGCTTTTACCTGCCGCTGAACTTACTTCAGCTTTGCAGCCTTGCGCAGGGCTTCGGCACGGTCGGTGTTTTCCCAGGAGAAGGCGGTTGCGTTCTGGGTCTTGCCGTCGCCGTCGACGTACGAGAATTCCTTCGGCTTGCGGCCGAAGTGGCCGTAGGCAGCGGTCTGCTGGTACATCGGGTGGATCAGGTCCAGCATCTTGATGATGCCGTACGGACGCAGGTCGAAGTGGGCCCGGATCAGCTTCTCGATCTGTGCGTCCGGGATCTTGCCGGTGCCGAAGGTGGTGACCGAGATCGAGGTCGGCTCGGCCACGCCGATGGCGTAGGAGACCTGCACTTCGCACTTGTCGGCCAGGCCAGCGGCAACCACGTTCTTGGCGACGTAACGGGCAGCGTAAGCGGCCGAACGGTCAACCTTGGACGGGTCCTTGCCGGAGAACGCACCACCACCGTGACGGGCCATGCCGCCGTAGGTGTCGACGATGATCTTGCGACCGGTCAGGCCGCAATCGCCCACCGGGCCGCCGATCACGAAGATGCCGGTCGGGTTGATGTGCACCTTGTTCTTCGGCAGCTTGTCCAGCCATGCCTTCGGCAGCACCGGCTTGAGGATGTGCTCGCGCACGGCCTCGACCAGGTCCTTCTGCTTCACGCCCGGATCGTGCTGGGTCGACAGCACAACGGCGTCAAGACCTTCGATCTTGCCGTCCTGGCCGTAACGCAGGGTCACCTGGCTCTTGGCGTCCGGGCGCAGCCACGGCAACGGCGAGTTCTTCTTCTTGCGGACCTTGGCCTGCTGCTCGACCAGGCGGTGCGAGTAGTAGATCGGTGCCGGCATGAATTCCGGGGCTTCGTTGCAGGCATAGCCGAACATCAGGCCCTGGTCACCAGCGCCTTGCTCTTCCGGCTTCTTGGCCTTCTTGTTGGTGCCGTCAACGCCGGCAGCAATGTCGGGCGACTGCTTGCCCAGCATGTTGATGATGGCGCAGGTGTGGCCGTCGAAGCCGACATTGGAGTTGTCGTAGCCGATCTCGTTGATGACGTTGCGGGTCAGTTCTTCGATATCGACCCACGCCGAGGTGGTCACTTCGCCGGCGACAATCGCCGCACCGGTCTTGACCAGGGTTTCGCAGGCCACGCGGGCGCGCTTGTCCTGGGCCAGGATCGCGTCCAGCACCGCATCGGAGATCTGGTCGGCAATCTTGTCCGGATGGCCTTCGGAGACCGATTCGGAGGTGAACAGGTAGCTGGACATCGGGCTATATATCCCTTGATTCGGATGGAAAGATGGGCGCGCATCATACACGGTCGGCACCTTGACGGAATAGTGCCGAAGTGTCTGTTGCCATCCGGTTAAGGCACGGTCACCGGATTGCCGCAAAACCGCAACCAGCCTGCCTTGTAGCGGGCGCAGGCTCCCGGCCAATGGGCCGACAGGGAGACCTTGCCATGCAACAGATCGCGCAGCGCCTGCAGCAACGCTACCCCGATTGGTTCCACGGCCCGCGCCGCCACCTGGCCCGGCCATTGCTGCGCACAGTGGGGCGCTGGTCACGTTTCGAGCAGATGGACGCCTTCCTGCAGCGCAGCGCCGGGCTGCAGGGCTTTGCCTTCGTCAGCGCCGCGCTGGGCTTCCTGGACGCCGGCTATGCGGTGGATGCGGCGGCGCTGGCGCGGATTCCGGCCAGCGGCCGCCTGCTGATCGTCGCCAACCACCCGTCCGGGGCGCTGGATGCGCTGGCCTTGCTGGACGCGGTGGGCCGGGTCCGCAACGACGTGCGGATCATCGCCAACGACATGCTGCTGGAGCTGGAACCATTGCGTGAGCTGCTGCTGCCCGTTCGCATCCTTGGCGGCCGTGCCCAGCGGGCCAGCCTGCAGGCGGTGGAGCAGGCGCTGCAGGCCGAACAGTGCGTGATCGTGTTCCCGGCCGGTGAGGTCTCGCGGCTGTCGCTGCAGGGTATCCGCGACGGCCGCTGGAACCGCGGTTTCGTCCGTTTCGCCCGCGCCTGCGACACGCCGGTGCTGCCGGTGCGGGTGCAGGCGCGTAACTCGGCGCTGTTCTACGGCGCTTCGGCGCTGTTCAAGCCTGCAGGTACCGCCTTGCTGGCGCGGGAGATGTTTGCCCGCCGCAAGCGCCCGCTGCGCCTGCAGATCGGCCAGCTGATGCGGCTGGACGCGCAGCAGGACCCGGCGCGGCAGCTGCAGGCGGTGCGCGACGCGCTGTATGCGCTGGGCAGGGAGCAGCAGAACGCCGAGTTGCGCGAGGACGGCCCGCAGCCGCTGGCCGAGCCGGTAGCTGTGGCCGATGTCGCCGCTGCCATCGACACGACTGAGCTGCTCGGCCAGACCAGCGACGGCAAGCAGATCCGCCTGGCCCACTGCGCCGCCAACTCACCCTTGCTGCTGGAGCTGGGTCGGCTGCGTGAGCTGACCTTCCGCCAAGTGGGCGAGGGCACCGGCCGCAGCCGGGACCTGGATGACTTCGACCCGCTCTACCAGCACATCGTGGTCTGGGACGGGCCCGCCCAGCGCATCGCCGGTGCCTACCGGGTCATGCGCGGCGCACCGGCCTTGGCGCGCAGTGGCCTGCAGGGCCTGTATACCGCCAGCCTGTTCCGCTACTCCGACGATGCCATCCCGCGCATCGCCGAGGGCATGGAGCTGGGCCGCAGCTTCGTGGTGCCCGACTACTGGGGCAGCCGCAGCCTGGACTACCTGTGGCAGGGCATCGGCGCCTACCTCGCCAGCCAGCCGGGCGTGCGCTATCTGTTCGGCGCGGTGTCGATCAGTGCCGCGCTGCCGCGCGAGGCGCGCGAGCAGCTGGTGGCCTATTACCAGCAGTACTACGGCGCCGCCCGCAGCCTGGCCGAGTCGAACCGGCCCTTCCAGTACTTCGCCGCGCCACCGAGTTTCGGTGAGCTGGATACGCAGGCCGCGTTCGATGTGCTCAAGGCCAACCTGGCGACGCTGGGCACCAGCGTGCCGACCCTGTACCGGCAGTACACCGATCTGTGCGAACCCGGTGGCGCTCGTTTCCTGGCGTTCGGTGTCGATCCGGATTTCTGCGATTCCATCGACGGCCTGATCGAGGTGGACCTGCAGGCCATCCGCCCGCACAAACGCAAACGCTATCTGCGTGATGCCGGAGCAACGGCATGAGTGCGGTGCCGGTGCTGCCGCCGCACCGGCGCGCAGTGTTCATCTCCGACACGCATCTGGGTGCACGCCATTGCCATGCGGCCGAACTGGCTCGCTTCCTCACCAGCCTGCGTTGTGAACGTCTGTATCTGGTCGGCGACATCGTCGATCTATGGTGGCTTTCGCATAAGCGCGCAACCTGGCAGCAGGCACACAACGAGGTGATCGAAGCGCTGCATGCACTGCGTCGCGCCGGCACCGAGATCATCTACATCCCCGGCAACCACGATGCGCCACTGCGGCGCACCTGCGGTTTGATGCTGCCGGCCATGCAGGTGCGGCGCCGCGCCATCCACACCACCGCCGATGGCCGGCGCCTATTGGTCGTGCATGGTGATGACTACGACGGCGCCACCCACTTCGGTGGGCTGCAGGAACGCTTTGGTGACTGGCTGTATTACCGCATCCTCACCGGCAACCGCCTGTTCAACGCCGCGCGGCGCTGGCTTGGCCTGCGCTATTGGTCGCTGTCGGAATTCCTCAAGCGCCAAAGCGGTGCGGCCGAACGCTATATCGAGCGCTTCGTGCAGGCCGGGCTGGCCGACGTACGCCGGCGCGGGCTGGACGGCATCATCTGCGGCCACATCCATCGCGCGGCGCTGGTCGAGCGCGATGGCCTGATCTATGCCAACGACGGCGACTGGGTGGAAAGCCTGACCGCGCTGGCCGAAGACCCGGATGGCAGCCTGCGCCTGCTCGATCATTCCGGCCGCAGCCTGGTCTGTTTGCCGGGAAGCCTGCGGCAGGCGCAGGCGGCCTGATCGCCCGGCTGACTTCTTCCTCACCCGTTGGGCGGCTATGCTGGGTCCAGCCAACGAGCAGGGAGTATCGGGGTGGCAGGCAAGCAACCAGCATCGGTCGCGATAGGGTTGTGTGTGCTGTGGATGTTGCTGGCGCCGCCGGCAGCAGCCTCGGAGACGGTGCCGGCGTTGAGCTACGAGCAGGCGCGGCAACGCCTGGAGCAGGTATCCGACGCGCTGGCCGCCGCCGATGCCGGGGTGCGCAACAAGCTGGACCTGCAGGATGCCAGCCGCTACCTGCGGCTGCCGGAAATCACCGCCGACGTGCGCCGCATGCAGTTCCAGAAGACCTTGAACCTGCCGCTGGGTTCGTTGGCACCGGTGGCCGAGGCCTTCGGCATCGAGTCGCCCTTGGAGTTCGGCGAGCGCGACTGGCGCACGCGTCCCATTGTTACTGCCAGCGTGCCCTTGTACAGCGGTGGTTTGATCCCGGCCGCGCAGGGGGCGGCACAGGCCGCCAGCGAGTTGGCCCAGGCCGATCGCGAACTGCAGCGGCAGTCCTTGTCGTTGCAGTTGGTGCAGGCCTACTTCGGCCAGCAGTTGGCCGAGCAGGCGGTACAAGTGCGCCGTGACGTGCGTGACGGTCTGCAGCGGCACCTCGAAGATGCGCAGAAGCTCGAACGCGAGGGTTTTGCCACCAAGGCGCAACGGCTGCAGGCCAACGTCGCCCGCGACAAGGCCGAGCGCGAATACCAGAAGGCCGTCAACGATCTGTCCACCCTGCAGCAGGCGCTGGCCACCTTGCTGCGCAGTGGCGGCACGGTTGCGACTACGTCGCCGCTGTTCGTGATCAATGGCCCGGTCGGTGCGCGCGAGGAATTCGAACGCAGTGCCCAGCAGCGGCATCCGCAGGTTGGTCGCTTGCGCGCGTTGACCGCGCAGGCCGAGCAGGGCGTGCGTGCGCAGCAGGCCAAGCTCAAGCCGCAGATCTACCTGTTCGGCCAGTACGACCTGCGCCGTCGTGATGCGTTGTTGACCGACGCCGACTGGGCATTCGGTATCGGCCTGCGCTACACCTTCCTGTCGCCGACGGCGCGGCCGCTGCAGGTCAGTGCTGCACGTGCGCAGCTGGAGCAGGCACAGTCGGGGCTGAGCGAGGTGGAGAACCAGTTGCAGCTCGGCGTCGGCAAGGCCTGGAACGAACTGGAGACCGCCCGCGCGCAGTTCCAGCTGCTCGACAGCAGCATCGCCCAGGCGCAGGAAAACCTGCGCCTGCAGGAGCTGTCGTTCCGCGAAGGCCAGTCCACCTCGCTGGATGTGATCGACGCGCGTCTTGGCCTGGGCGGGGCGCAGGTGGAGCGTGCACAGGCTGCCTATCAATTCGACGTGGCGCTGGCGCAGCTGCTGGAAGTGAGCGGGCAGCTGCAACGTTTTGACGACTACCGCCAACGTGCGGACAAGGTGCTGGAATGAGCGATTCGCTGCAGGTGGAGACCAATCCGCGGCAACGCCGCGTGTTCCTGATTGCCGGCGTGGTGTTGCTGGTGCTGGTGGCGGTCGGCCTGTGGCTGGGCCTGCGCAGCCCACCGGACCAGGTGCAGGGCATGGCCGATGCCGACAACGTCAACGTCGCCGCCAAGGTCACCGCGCGCCTGCAGCAGTTGCATGTGCGCGAAGGCGACCGGGTCACCGCCGGGCAGGTGCTGTTCGATCTCGACAGCCCTGAAGTCGCCGCCAAGGAGCGCCAGGCCGACGCGGTGGTGGCTGCGGCTGCGGCGATGGCATCCAAGGCCGAGGAGGGTGCACGCAGCGAGGATATCCGCGCAGCCGAAGCCAACTGGAAGCGCGCACAGGCCGGCGCCGAGCTTGCGACCAGCACCTTCCGCCGGCTCGACAATCTTTATGCCGAGGGCGTGGTTAGCCGGCAGAAGCGCGACGAGGCGCAGGCGCAGGCGCGCAGTGCCAACGAGCTGACCCGCGCTGCCCGCGCGCAGTACGACCTTGCGCTTGCCGGTGCGCGGGTGCAGGACAAGGACGCAGCACTGGCACAGGTGCGGCAAGCGGAGGGTGCCAAGGCCGAGGTCGATGCGGCCCGGCAGGAAACCCAGGGCCGCGCGCCGCTGGCGGGTGAGGTCGGCAAGCGCATGGCCGATATCGGCGAGCTGGTGCCAGCCGGCTATCCGGTCTTCACCCTGGTCGATATCGACCGCATGTGGGTGGCACTGAACCTGCGCGAGGACCAGATGAACGGGCTCAAGCCCGGCGCCCGCCTGCAGGGCACGATTCCGGCGTTGCAGGACCGCAGTGCGGCGTTCGAGGTCTACTTCATCAATCCGGCCGGTGACTACGCCACCTGGCGCAGCACGCGGCAGTCGTCCGGCTATGACGTGCGCAGCTTTGAGGTGCGCGCGCGGCCACAGCAGCCGATCGAAGGATTCCGGCCGGGCATGAGCGTGCTGTTTGCATGGCCGCAGGACTGACATCGGCCGGCGCCTTCGCCGCCTCGCTGCGGCGCGAGTTGCAGCACTGGCGCAGTGACCGCTGGGAGCTGGCGTTGGTGACGGTGCTGCCGCTGCTGCTGATGGCGCTGATGATGTGGCTGTTCTCCGGCTCGGTGCTGCGGCAGGTGCCGATCGCCCTGGTTGACCTGGACCACAGCCCGACCAGTCGCGGCCTGGCACGCGCCATCGATGACAGCCCCGGCGTGCGGGTGGCAAGCCAGCCGGCGTCGCTGCAGCAGGCGCAGGCGCAGCTGCGGGCGCTGGAAGTGTTTGCCATCGTGCTGGTGCCGCGCGACCTGAGCCGGCGCGTGCTGCGTGGCGAAACCGTGCCGGTCTATGCGTTCTACAACGCCACCTACATGGCGACCGGGCAGTCGGCCGGACGCGATATCGGTGATGCGGTGAGTGCCTACAACGCGCGCATGCTCAAGCAGCAGATCGCGCTGCAGGTTGGCCCGGCAAAACTGCGTGGGCCGCCGGTGACGGTGCAGGCGACGGTGCTGTACAACCCGGCGCGCAGCTATGAATTGTTCCTGCTGCCGCTGATCTTCCCGGCCATGCTGTCCCTGCTGGCCGCGCTCGCGGCCGGTGCCGCGTTTGGGCGCGAGCAGCGTGATGGCCTGCTGGGCGGCTGGTTGCAGCAACGGCCGTGGTCGGCGATGGCCGGCAAGCTGTTTCCGTATGTGGCGCTGTTCTCGCTGTATGGCGCGTTTGGCGTGCTGTATCTGGCCTATGTGCGCGGTGACGGCATGGCCGGCAGTCTGGGGTTGATGCTGCTGGTGCAGCCGCTGTTCTACCTGGCCTGCTGCAGTTTCGCGCTGCTGTTCATCGCCGTAACCCGCGACACCTGCACGGGGCTGTCGGCGGTGGGTCTGACGATTGGTACCGCGCTGGCATTTTCCGGTGCCACCTTCCCGGTGATCGAGGCGCCGTTGTTCACCCGCGTCTGGAACATGCTGCTGCCGCTCACCGCCTATGTGCAGGTGCAGATGCAGCAGTTGTTCATGGGCGCGCCTTGGCAAGTATCGCTGCGGCCGCTGGCGGTGCTGCTGTTGATGAGCGTGGTGGCCGGCGGCTTGGGGGCCTGCCTGCTGCTGCGCACGGCACGACAGCAGGTGCGCGCATGAGCGGCTTCGGAGCGGGCTTCCGGAGCGCCTTGCAGGCGATGTTCGCCGACCCGGCCGCGCGCGCGGTGATGATAGGGGCGGTGCTGCTGTACTCGTTCTTCTACCCGGCGGCGTATCGCCACCAGGTCGCCAGTGACCTGCCGATCGCGGTGGTGGATGCGGACCACAGCGCCAGCAGCCGCGAGCTGATCCGGCATGTGGACGCACTGCTGGCGGTGCGGGTGGTCAGCCAGCCGCCGGATCTGGCCCAGGCCAAACAGCAACTGCTGCGCGGCGAGGTGGATGGCATCGTGCTGATCCCGCAGCGGCTGGAGCGTGACATCCTGCGCGGCGGCAGCGGTCAACTGGTGTTGCTGGGCAATGGTGCCTACCTGAGCCGGGCCAGCACCATTCTCAACGGGCTGGCCGAGGGCATCACCAGCTTTGGTCGCCAGCAGGCAGTGCGCCAGGCGGCGTTCATGGGCGCGCCGCAGGCAGCGCCGCTGCAACTGGTGCAGCGGCCGCTGTACAACACCCGCGAAGGCTATGGCAGCAGCGTGGTGCCCGGCGTATCGGAATTGATCGTGCACCAGACCCTGCTGCTCGGCATCGGCGTACTGCTGGGCAGTCGCCGCGCGCAGCTGGGCCGGCGCCTGCAGTTCGACCTGCCGACCTTGTCCGGCATGGCGCTGGCCTTCGTCGTGGTGGCGGTGTGCGGGCTGCTGTACTACGTCGGCTTCACTGCCTGGGCGCAGGATTATCCGCGCGGCGGCAACGTTCCCGGGATGTTGTTGGCGGTGCTGCTGTTCGCGCTGGCGACGGTGCCATTCGGGATGTTCATCGCCAGCTTCTTCGATACCCGCGAGCGTGCGTTCCAGTACGTCACCGCGGTGTCGATCCAGTTGTTCTTCCTGTCCAACCTGTCGTGGCCGGCCATCGCCTCACCGCCGGCCCTGGTGGCGTTGGCCAAGCTGTTGCCGACCACCGCTGGCATCAATGCCATCGTCCGCACCCAGCAATTGGGCGCGCGCCTGCCTGAGATCGGTGGCGAGCTGCTCAACCTGCTGTTGCTGGCGCTGCTGTACGGCGGCCTGATGCTGTGGCGACTGCATGGCCGGCGGCAGCGCTGAGCGCAGCGTTGGCTGCTAGCATCGGCGCATGGATTCCCTCAGTCAGATCGTTCTCGGTGGCGCCATCGCTGCCGCCATTACCCCCGCCGCGCATCGCCGCGCCGCCTTGCTTGCCGGTGCTGCGCTGGCAACGCTGCCCGATCTGGACGGTTTGGCGATCATGGCCTTCACCGATAACCCGGTGAGCCTGATGACGGTGCACCGCAGCTTCAGCCATTCGCTGTTCGTGCTGCCCTTGCTGGGCACCTTGATCTGGTGGTTGTACGAGCGCTTCGGCCATGGCCGCGTCGCCCAGGCGCCGACGCGCTGGTGGTGGGCGATCGTGCTGGCGCTGGTGACGCATCCGCTGCTGGATGCCTTCACTGTTTACGGCACGCAGCTGTGGTGGCCGCTGACGCCGCCACCGACGATGTGGTCCAGCGTCTTCATCATCGATCCGCTCTATACGATCTGGCTGCTGGTTGGTTGCGGTATTGCCTGGTTTGCGCGTGCACGGCCATTGGCGCAACGCGCGCTGGTGGCGGGCCTGGTGTTGAGCAGCGGTTATCTGGGCTGGTCGTTGATCGCCAAGGCGCAGGTGGACCGCGTTGCCGCGCAGTCCCTGGCGCAGATGGGCCTGGCCGATGCGCCGCGCTTCTCGGTGCCGATGCCGTTCAACACCTTGCTGTGGCGGGTGGTGGCGATGACGCCGCAAGGCTATGTGGTCGGTGATCGTTCGCTATGG
The DNA here is from genome assembly GCA_003248565.1 of Stenotrophomonas sp. Classification (GTDB taxonomy): domain Bacteria; phylum Pseudomonadota; class Gammaproteobacteria; order Xanthomonadales; family Xanthomonadaceae; genus Stenotrophomonas. Next base: position 21,068 of record QFOV01000033.1, on the reverse strand, counting down.
GCCGATCACGGGCCGATGCAGTTCCAGGGCTACCCCTCGAATGTGCAGGCGCTGCGGCAGGCCGCCGAAGTGCCTGCGGTGCAGCGACTGAACTGGTTCAACCACGGCTTCATGCGTGCGCAGGTGGTGGATGGCGAGCTGGTGCTCAGCGATCTGCGCATGGGCTTGGAGCCGGACTACAACTTCAACTTCGCCGTCGCCAGCGAACGTGATGGCCAGTGGCAGGCGATGCCGCCACGGCAGGTGATGCCGGCCTATAGGCAGGCCGGCAATCGTGATGTGCTGAAACAGCGTTTGGCGCTGATGTGGCAGCGCATCTGGCGAGCGCCGGTGGCAACCGGCGCCGCCACAACTCAGTAGACCGTGGCGCGGGCCTGCACGAAGGAATAGAAGAACACCGCATTGGGGTCGTTCTGCACCTGGGTGAACTCGGCGCGCATGCCATCCACCGTGGCCTGGTCGACCTTGCCAGCCTCCAGCAGTTGCTCGGCCGCTGACAGCAGCAGTTCTTCCCACAGCGCGAACATCACCTTGCGCCGCGCTGGTTCGCGGTTGTCCAGGTGCACGGTCTTGGTCTGCGTCTGCACATCGCGGAAGCCGCCGGCCAGCAGCAGGTTGCCGAGCTTGGCGCCGACGAACGGGTCGCCGCCGCTGTCGATCTGGAAATCGTTGAACGCCATCCAGTAGCGCCACAGGTTGGGCGAGTAGGGATCGAGCAGGAACGAGGCGTTCATCACCTCGGTGACGAATACCGGCGAGCCCGGGCTCAGTACCCGCCGCACTTCGGCCAGCGCGCGCGCGGGCGAGGGGACGTGCTCCAACACCCAGCACAGGAAGGCGCCGTCGAAGCTGCGCGGTTCGAACGGCAGGTCGGTGGCATTGGCGCGCTGGAACTCGACGCGCTCCTGCAGCCACGGCATCTGTGCCAGATGCGCGTTGGCGGCAGCCAGCTGGCGCTCGTTGAGGTCGATGCCGGTGACCCGCAGCTCGGGGAAGCGGCGCAGCAGGATCTCGCTCTGCGCACCGACGCCGCTGCCTACTTCGAGGATGTGGCGGGAGTTGCGGAAGTCGATGTCATGGAAGATCGCCGGTTCGAACAGGCGTGCCTGCTTGCGCAGCCGCTCCTGTTCGTTTGCCGAGAAGCCATGCAGGTAGGGGAAGTCGTTGAGAGTCATGGAAACAGCGTCGTGCAGTGATCCGCCCAGTATCGCCAGCCGGTGTTACCGCGGCGCATGCGTAACGGAACCCAGCATTGCGGTGCCAGCAGCAATGTCGGAGCGGCGCGGGTTTGCGGGTGCGGGCTGCATATAGCTGTTGGTTCTGAGAAGTGGCCGATCTGGAATGAGGGCTTGGTGAGCGCTTGGGCCTGGCTTGAAGGGTGCCTGTAAAGCTGTCCATGCATTTGTTCTGAAAATGAAACGAATCATTGGAATTTAAGTAATTGTTCCGAATTTGGTGGAAAATACAATGGACGCCATCAAGCAAAGACCGGCGGTGTTGCCGGGCTGCTTCCCCCTGAAGGAAACGATCATGAACAGCCAAGCCATCTCCCTGTACAAGAAGCGCCGCTCCCAGTACGCCCTCGGCAAGCAGCTGCCGATCAGCCAGGACGACACCATCCAGTTGATCAAGCAGGCAGTGCGCGAGGCGCCGTCTTCGTTCAACTCGCAGTCCACCCGCGCGCTGATCCTGTTCGGCGACCACAGCCAGAAGTTCTGGGACCTGACCAAGGAAGAGCTGCGCAAGATCGTACCGGCAGAGGCGTTTGCGGCCACCGAAGGCAAGATCAACAGCTTTGCCGCCGGCGCAGGCACGGTGCTGTACTTCACCGACACTGACGTGGTGAAGGGCCTGCAGGAGCAGTTCGCCCTGTATGCCGACAATTTCCCGGTGTGGGCGGAACAGTCCAACGGCATGGCGCAGTTCGCGGTGTGGACCGCACTGGCCGAGGCCGGTGTCGGCGCCAGCCTGCAGCATTACAACCCGTTGGTGGACGAGGCCGTGCGCAGGCAGTGGGGCATCCATGGCAACTGGCAGCTGCGTGCGCAGATGCCGTTCGGCTCGAATGAAGCCCCGTTCGGTGAAAAGACCTTCATGGAAGACGAAGCGCGCTTCAAGGTATTTGCCTGATCAAGGTATTCGGCTGAATTGCAGTGGCGCGGTTCTCTCCCCCGCGCGCCGCTGACAGTCGAACGGGCCCGCCAGCACAAGCTGGTGGGCTTTTTTTGTGGCCTGTAGTGCCGAGCCATGCTCGGCAGAGGCTTTCTGCACCATCGGGCAGATCACCGGTAGCGTCCCAGCCGAGCATGGCTCGGCTCTACAGGGGTTTCCTGCACAATCCGACATGTCGTCGGTAACACCCCAGCCGAGCCATGGTTCAGTTCTACAGCGCGTACGCGGTTTCGCCGGCTATCAGCGCATCGAAATAGTCACGGGTCAGCTTGATCTGCGCGTCGGCGGTTTCCGCTGCATTTACCACCGCGCGGAACGCGGCGTTTTCCGGGCGATCCTTTGCATACCAGCCCAGATGCTTGCGCGCGATGCGCACGCCCTGCGGCTCGCCATAGAACGTGTGCAGGTCGCTGAGATGGCCGAGCAGGATGTCGCGCACCTCTTCCACCGACGGCGGCGGCAGTTCCTCGCCGGTGGTCAGGTAATGGGCGATCTCGCGGAAGATCCATGGCCGGCCCTGGGCGGCGCGGCCCACCATCACCGCATCGGCGCCGGTCAGCTTGAGCACCTGCTCGGCCTTGCGCGGTGAGTCCACGTCGCCATTGGCCAATACCGGGATCTTCAGCATCGCCTTGATCGCGGCGATGGTCTCGTACTCGGCCACGCCGGTGTAATGCTGGTCGCGGGTGCGGCCATGGATGGCCAGCGCGGCGATGCCGCTGCCTTCGGCGATATGCGCGATGGTCGGTGCGTTGCGCACCTCGGCGCACCAGCCGGTGCGGATTTTCAGTGTCACCGGCACATCGACGGCATTGACCACCGACTCAAGAATGCGTGCTACCAGCGCTTCGTCACGCATCAGTGCCGAGCCGGCCCAGGCGTTGCAGACCTTCTTGGCCGGGCAGCCCATGTTGATGTCGATGATCTGCGCGCCGTGGTCGACGTTGTAGCGCGCGGCATCGGCCAGCTGCTGCGGCTCGGTGCCGGCGATCTGCACGCTGATCGGTGCCGGTTCACCGGCATGGTCCATGCGATGGATGGACTTGCGGGTGGTCCAGAAGCGCGGGTCGCTGATGGTCATTTCCGAGGCGGCCAGACCCGCACCGAGCCGTTTGCACAGCTGACGGAATGGCTTGTCGGTGACGCCGGCCATGGGCGCGAGCACCACGTTGGGTGCAATGGTGTAGGGGCCGATCTGCATGGGGCTAGTGTAAGGCGCTGGCTGGAACCGCGGCTGTAGGAGCGGCGTAAGCCGCGAAGCTGGCAATGCGTGAAAGGCTTAAGAGCCAACCCCTCCCCAACCCTCCCCTTGCCTACGGCAAAGGGAGGGAGCAACGGCGCGAGCCCGGGAGTGCTTGAAAGGCCAGAGCGCCAACCCCTCCCCAACCCTCCCCTGCTACGCAAGGGAGGGGGCAAAGCCATAGGCTCAGACGTCGGCCGGGGTCATCCGCGGCATCGCCAGCGCGGCGCCTTCGTTCTCGGTGGAGCGGGCGGCGTATTGGTTGGCGAAGCGCACGTGCTTGATGAACGCAGCGTCCGGTGCGGCCGCCAGCGAGGCGGCGAGGGCGCCGTTGAAGGCGTCGCCGGCGCCGGTGGTGTCCACCACCTGCACCGACTCGGCAGCCACCCGGTAGTACGGCTGGCTGTCGCTGCGCAGCTTGTCCTCATCGTGCGAGACAAACACGCCAACCGCGCCCAGCGTCACCACCACGGTGTTGCTGGACAGCTTGCGGCACAGGGCGTGCAGGCTGGCACCGTCAAGGGCGGCGACGTCATCGGCCTCGATACGCTCGCCGACATGGCGGCCGAGCAGGGCGGCAAACTCGGTTTCGTTGGGGGTCAGCACATCGGCCAGCTTGAGCAGGCTGATGGTGGACGGGGCATTGGCCGGGGCGGCGTTGAGCATGGTCAGTACGCCGGCCTCGCGGGCCTGTGCCAACGCGGCTTCGATCGTTTCCACCGGCGATTCCAACTGGGCCAGCAACACCTTGGCACCACCGATCAGGGCGGCGTTGGCGGCAACGAAGTCCGTGCTCAGCGAGGCGTTGGCACCGGCGCCGATCACGATCGAGTTGCGGCCACGGCCATCGACGTAGATGCCAGCGGTGCCGGTCGGCTCGGCGGTGGCTTCGGCCACCAGCGTGATGCCGTCGGCGTTGGCCAGCTGGCGGGCGAGGTCGCCGCCAGCATCGGCGCCGAGCGCGCAGACGAAGCTGGTGTCGGCACCGGCGCGGCGTGCCGCGACGGCCTGGTTGAAGCCCTTGCCACCGGGACCGGTGCTGTAACGGCCAGCAATGGTCGCTCCCGGCGCGGGCAGGGCATCGCAGCGCCAGACGTGATCGACATTGAAGGAACCGGCAACGACTACAGAACTCATGGAATCTTTGTCTCTAAGGTGGCGATGAAACAGCAGCTGCGATGGCTTGGCCATCTGACTCGGCGGCTTTGCAGCGGCCGAGCCGTATCAGCTGGATTGAATCAACTGAAGTGGGTCAGTACGCCGGCAATGGTGGCAGTCATCAAGGTGGCGATGGTGCCGCCCAGAACCGCACGCAGGCCGAACTTGGCCAGGTCCTGGCGACGGTCCGGGGCCAGCCCGCCGATGCCGCCGATCTGGATGGCGATCGAGCTGAAGTTGGCGAAGCCACACAGGGCGTAGGTCGCGATCAGGCGGCCTTCTTCGCTCAAGGTGGTGCCAGGAACATTGCCCTGGATGATCTGCGACAGGTCCATGTAGGCGACAAATTCGTTGATCACGACCTTCTGGCCAATCAGCGAACCCACGGTGGTGGCGTCAGCCCACGGCGTGCCGATCACCCAGGCGATCGGTGCCAGCACGTAGCCGAAGATGGTGGCCAGGTTGGTCGGCTTGCCGATGGCGGCGGCCAGGCCGGTGACGTCACCGATCCAGGTCAGTGGCGCATTGAGCAGGGCGATCAGGGCGATGAAGGCCAGCAGCATGGCGCCGATGTTCAGTGCCAGGCGCAGACCGTCGCCAGCGCCGGCTGCGGCAGCGTCGATGATGTTGGACGAGGTCTTTTCCACTTCCATCTTGACCGTGCCGCGGGTCAGGGGGGTGCCGGTCTCCGGCACCAGCAGCTTGGCGACCACCAGCGTGGCCGGTGCGGCCATGATCGAGGCGGCCAGCAGATGCTTGGCGTAGAAGGCCTGCGAGGCCGGATCACCACCACCGAGCATGCCGACATAGGCAGCCAATACGCCGCCAGCGATATGCGCCATGCCGCCGATCATCATGGTGATCAGCTCGGACTGGGTCATCTTGGAGATGTACGGGCGCACGGTCAGTGGCGCCTCGGTCTGGCCGATGAAGACGCTGGCGCAGACGCTGGTGGTTTCCGCGCCGGACACGCGCATCACCTTGGTGATGGCCGCAGCCATGACCCGCACGATGGCCTGCATCACGCCCAGGTGGTACATCACGCCCATCAGCGCAGAGAAGAAGATGATGGTCGGCAGCACCTGGAAGGCAAAGATGAAGCCGTACTTGGGCACATCCATCAGGCTGCCGAAGATGAAGTTCGAGCCTTCATTGACGAAGCTCAGGATCTTGACGAAGCCCTTGCCCAGCCAGTCGAACACGTCACGGCCGCCCGGAACCAGCAGCACCAGCGCCGCGAACGCGATCTGCAGGGTGATGCCGGTGGCAACCAGTTTCCAATCAACGGCTTTCTTGTTGTTGGAGAAAAGCCAGGTGATGCCCAAAAGCACCGCCAGGCCGAACAGGCCGAAGCCGATTCTGCCCAAACCTTCGAACATGAGTAATCCCCGGGCGTGCCCGCAAAAGACGCAAGCCTAGAGCAGCGGCTGATGCCGGGCAAGAATATCTCCGGCATAAGCCGGTATTTGCTGGGATTGCGCCGGTATCGGCAAGGTCCGCAGGGCGGTCCGGTGCGCAGCCGGGGTTACACTTGTGGCCTGTCTGCGCGGATTCCGCGCACCGTCCCCTAGTTGGAGCCAGCCATGCAATACCGTCGTCTCGGGTCGTCCGGCCTGCAGCTGTCCGCCCTGTCATTTGGTGCCTGGGTGACCTTTGGCAGCCAGATCGGGCGCGACGAATCGCGCAACCTGATTGCCTGCGCCTGGGACAACGGGGTCAATTTCTTCGACAACGCCGAGGTCTATGCCAAGGGCCGCGCCGAGGAGGTGATGGGGGATGTGATCGCCGACCTGCGCCTGCCGCGGGATGGCTTCTGCGTGTCGTCCAAGGTGTTCTTTGGCGCGGTCGATGAGCCGGCGCCGACCCAGCGCGGGCTCTCGCGCAAGCATGTCACCGATGCCTGCCACGCCGCGCTCAAGCGCCTGCGGGTGGACTATCTGGACCTGTATTACTGCCACCGGCCGGATGCGCAGACCCCGATCAGCGAAACCGTGCTGGCGATGGACAACCTGATCCGCCAGGGCAAGGTGCTGTACTGGGGTACCTCGGAGTGGTCGGGCGCGCAGATTGCCGAGGCGGTGGCGTTTGCCCGCGCCAACCATCTATATGCGCCGACCATGGAGCAGCCGCAGTACAACCTGCTGCACCGTGCCCGCGTGGAGCAGGAGTACGCGCCGCTGTATGCCGATGCCGGGTTGGGCACCACCATTTGGTCGCCGCTGGCTTCGGGCCTGCTGACCGGCAAGTACAACGACGGCATCGCCGAGGATTCGCGCCTGGGGCAGACCACGCTGGGCTGGTTGCAGGCCTCGGTGCTGGGCGAGCCGGCCGATGACCGTCTGGGCAAAGTGCGTCGTTTCACCGCCTTGGCTGCGGAGCTGGGCGAGGCGCCGGCGCAGCTGGCGATTGCCTGGTGCCTGCGCAACCCGCAGGTGTCCAGCGTTATCCTCGGTGCGAGCCGGGTGTCGCAGCTGGAAGAGAACCTGCGCGCGCTGGACGTGCTGGGCAGGGTGGAAGAGGGCGTCTGGCAGCAGATCGAGGCGATCTTCGCCTGATAGTGGAGGTGTAGTGTCGAGCCATGCTCGGCAACGTCGTGCCAGCAGGCTTTCAGCCCTGGGAGCGGCGTGAGCCGCGAAGCCACAGATCCGTCAGGTTGCGGGCATGTTGGTAGCTTCAGTGCTGCCAGCTTCGCGGCTTACGCCGCTCCCACAAGCGGTGATGGTGGGCCGGTGAGGCCCTTGCCGAGCATGGCTCGGCACTACCGGTAGAGCGGGCGGATGGTCCAGCCGGGCGCCGGATTTCAAAGTTGTTGTAAATAGTTCTTGCATCGTTATTGAGAATCATTATCATCAACTCCGTCCCCAGCACGGAATCACGATGATGTCGGCCCAGCCCGTTATGCTTCGCCCCCGCACCCTCCACCTGCCGCAGCGCCCGGTTCAGTTGTTGCCGGTCGATGGCGTTGTCGATAGCGGTGCCCTGCTCAAGGGTCAGCGCGAGATCGTGATCCAGCACGGCGATAAGTTCTACCGCCTGCGGCACACCAGCAACGACAAGCTGATCCTCACCAAGTAAGTCGCTGCACGGCTGCGTTCGCCGTAAGCCAGCGTTGGCGCGCTTGGCTCCCAGGAACGCAAGGCTCTCTCCCCCCTTGACTGCAGTCTGGTTGCTCCGGCAACCGGGCTGTCTGTCAGGGGTTTTGTCCACTCCAAGATTCCAGGCTTCCATGATCCGTCCAACTGTCTTGAGTGCCGCCCTGTGGGCGGTGCTGTCTCCCGCGCGTGCAGAGAACGTCGCCGCGCCTGCGGTGCATGAATTCGACCGCGTCCAGGTTACCGCTACCCGTACCGAGCGTGCTGTCAGCGACGTCGCCGCCACGGTCGATGTGATTGATCGCGAGCAGCTGGACAAGCAGTTGGCCAACGATATTTCCGACCTGGTGCGTTACGAGCCGGGCGTTTCGGTGACCCGCAGCGCTACCCGTTTCGGCCTGGGTGGCTTCCGCATCCGCGGCCTGGACGCCAACCGTGTGCTGATCCAGACCGATGGCATCGCCATGCCGAAGAGCTTCACTATCGGCAGCTTCGCCAACAGCAACCGCAACTTCACCGATCTGGAAACGCTCAAGCGCGTTGAAATCGTGCGCGGCCCGGCCAGTTCGCTGTACGGCTCCGATGCACTCGGTGGCGTGGTGGCCTTCGTCACCAAGGATCCGGCGGACTATCTGAAGGACGGCAAGGACAGCCATGTCGGCCTGAAGTTCGGCTATGACGGCGAGTGGAAAGGCCTGTTGGCCGGTGCCACCGCAGCGTGGGGCGGTGAGCGTTGGAGCGGCATGGTCAACGTCAATCATCACCAGGGCCAGGAGACGGTCAACAAGGGTGACGTGCGCAGCATGGACTACACCCGCACCGCGCCGAACCCGCAGGAACGCGACGGCCGCAGCGTCTTGGCCAAGCTCGTCTATGCGCCGGATGAAAGCCAGCGCTTCCGCCTGACCGTGGAAGGCAACGAGGAGAGCACCGATACCGACGTGCTTTCTTCGGTCAACAACAAGCATCCGGTAGCGGCCTCGCGCACCACCACCAGCATGAAGGCACACGACACTCAGAATCGTACGCGCCTGTCGTTCGCCCATGAGATGGATGCGCTGGATGCTGCGTTTGCCGACAGCATGAACTGGCAGATCTATCGCCAGAACAGCGAAACCAAGCAGGTCACCGACGAAGGCCGTACCAATGGCAGCCGCCGTCATCGCGCCTTCCATTTCGATCAGTTGGTGTACGGCGCGCAGCTGCAGTTCAACAAGGCCTTGCAGACCGGTTCGGTCGAGCACGCGCTGACCTGGGGCTTCGATGGCGCCCAGACCGACATCCGCCAGAAGCGCGATGGCTACCAGGTGCTGGCCAACGGCACGGTCAGCTCCAATATCTCGCCGGACAACTTCCCAGTGCGCGATTTCCCGATCAGCAAGACCACCGAACTCGGCCTGTACCTGCAGGACGAGATGCGCCTGGCCGACGGCCGCCTGTCGGTGGTGCCCGGCGTGCGCGTTGACCATTACCGGCTCAAGCCCGAGCTCGATGCGATTTTCAGGGAAGACAACCCGGACATGGCGGTAGCCTCGCTGACCAAGACCAGCGTATCGCCGAAGCTGGGCGTGGTGTGGCGCTTCGATGATCAATGGTCGGTGTTTGCTGGCTATGCGCATGGTTTCCGCTCGCCGCCTTACAACGATGTCAATCTGGGTTTCACCAATCTGACCTTTAATTACACCGCCATCCCCAATCCGGACCTGAAGCCGGAAACCAGCAATGGTGTGGAGCTGGGCGTGCGCTATGTCAGCCCGGTCGCTTACATGAGCGTCAGCGGCTACTGGAACGACTACCGCGACTTCATCGAATCGCAGCGCTATGTCGGCGTCAATGCACAGGGCCTGATGGTGTTCCAGTCGCAGAACATCGCCGATGCGCGCATCTATGGTGCCGAGCTGAAGGCTGGTGTCGATTTCGGCCAGGTCAGTGATGCGTTGAAGGGCTGGGGGCTGCGCGGCGCGGTGGCATGGGCGCATGGGCAGAACCGTACCGAAGACACGCCGCTGGATTCGGTGGATCCGCTGCGCGGTACGCTCGGTCTGATGTACGACCGCGATGACTGGGGCGTTGAGCTGGCCGGCACGTTTGCGCGCCGCAAGGACCGCGTGGCCGTGGCCACGGCGTACCGTCCGGCCGGTTACGGTGTGATGGACCTGATGGCGCATTGGAACTTCGCGCCGGGCGCCAAGTTCAATGTCGGCGTGTTCAACCTGACCGATCGCAACTACATCGACTGGTCCAGCATCACCTCGACGCTGGCCGGCAGCAGCACCGTGATTGATCGCTTCAGCAACCCGGGCCGCACCGTTTCGGCCAGCGTCTCGGTGTCCTGGTAAGCAACGACGTTAGCGGTTCCTCCAGGAGCCGGCGAGGGAACGCATCGTGGCCACGGATGGCCATCCCTTCCATTCGCACAAGGAAAATCCATGAAACTGCTTTCCGCCAGCCTGCCGCTGCTGTTTTTCGTCAGCACCGCTGCCAGCGCCGCCACTGCCGATATCGCCCGTGACCACGACAGCATCCTGAAGATGCAGGGTGAGTACACGGTGGACTTCGCCTTCGATGAAACCGTGCTGCTCAAGCCCGGTTACGAACGTGCGTCGGCGATGCGCAGCGGTGGTGACGAAGTGGTGATCGTGGTTGAAGACACACCGCAGCGCATCGTGCTGCAGCATCTGTTGGTGGATACCAAGAGCGGCCATGTCACCAAGCATTGGCGCCAGGACTGGGTCTACGAAGCGCCTCAGCGTTTCGAGTTCACCGCCGACCAGACCTGGACGGTGCGCGCGATTCCGGAGGCACTCAACAAGGGCGCCTGGACGCAGTGCGTCTACGAAGTCAGCGACGCACCGCGTTATTGCGGTACCGGTCGCTGGAGCTACAACAACAATGTGCCGACCTGGACCAGTGACCTGAGCTGGCGCCCGTTGCCGCGCCGCGAATACACCAAGCGCAGCGACTACAACGCGCTGGCGGTGGTGAACCAGCACACGCTGACCCCGAACGGCTGGACCCACGAGCAGTTCAACACCAAGGTGCAGCGCAATGCGGACGGCAGCCAGGTGGAGATCGCGCGCGAGTTCGGTTTCAACGACTACATCAAGACCACCGAAGTGGACTTCACTCCAGCGCGGACCTACTGGGCTGCCACCGCACCGTTCTGGGCGCAGGTACGCCAGCGCTGGGATGGCTTCCTCGGCAAGGCACCGGGCGTGCACTTGAAGACCAAGCTTGATGGCATGGCGATGATCATGCCGCTGTTCCAGCAGGCCGAGGAAATCCAGGGTGGCGCGGCGTTGGATACCGGCAAGATCGATGCGGTGTTCGCCAAGTACGTGGAAGCGGCCAGGTAAGTTGGCCTTGTCTGGCCTTTTTTATCTTGTGGGAGCGGCGTAAGCCGCGAAGCTGCTGCAGCATCAGAGGCCAAGAGCCAACCCCTCCCCAGCCCTCCCCTTGGCTTCGCCAAAGGGAGGGAGCAGGGCGGCCCAGCGGAGACTCGGTGGTAGGAGTGGCGTCAGCCGCGAAGCTGATGGTCTATCAGGTCACAGGCATAGCCGTGATTTCATCGACGCCAGCTTCGCGGCTGACGCCGCTCCCACATCAGTCATGCTCACACGCTCTGGGCCTATTCCTTGAACATCAACAACGCGGCCAGCAGGATCAGCGCGAACGCCGCCCAGTGGTTCCACTTCAGTGGCTGCCCCAGGTAGGTGGCGGAAAACACCGCGAAAACCACTAGGGTGATCACTTCCTGCATGCCCTTGAGCTGCGGCGCCGAGTACACCGCGCTGCCCATGCGGTTGCCAGGCACCTGCAGGCAGTATTCGAAGAAGGCAATCCCCCAGCTGACCAGGATCACCGTCATCAACGGTGCGGTCTTGAACTTCAGGTGGCCATACCAGGCGATGGTCATGAATACGTTGCTGGCAACCAGCAACAGTACCGGGTAGAGGTAGGCGGTAAAGGAGGGGGCGGCCATATCCAGTTTCATCAAGACGGGTCACTAGCATAGGGTGCCGGCGGGCAAGGGCTCGCCCTCGCCGGACTGGTTTCAAGTGATATCAATGGCGGCGTAAAGCCGTCTTCACACGGAGTCCACCAGGAGTGCGGCATCTTTCACAAAGCTGAAGACTAAGGAGGCTCCATGCGACAGACCAAGGAATCGTCCGGGCTGGTACTGGTTGTCGAAGACAACCGCAACATCTCCGAGATGATTGGCGAATATCTGGAAGGCAAGGGTTTCGAGGTGGACTACGCAGCCGATGGCCTGGACGGCTACCGGTTGGCCGCTGAGAACAGTTACGACGTGGTGGTGCTCGATCTGATGCTGCCGCGACTGGACGGCATCGAGGTGTGCCGTCGCCTGCGTAATGAAGCACGCAAGTCCACGCCGGTGCTGATGCTGACCGCACGCGACACGTTGGACGACAAGCTCACTGGCTTGGGCTACGGCGCTGACGATTACCTGACCAAACCATTCGCGATCCAGGAACTGGAGGCACGCCTGCGTGCGCTGATCCGCCGCGAGCGTCGCCAGGTGGGTGCCGAGGTGCTGAAGGTCGCCGACCTGGTGCTGGACCCGGTCAGCATGCGTGCCACCCGCGCCGGGAGCGAGTTGCAGTTGTCGCCGATTGGCCTGCGCCTGCTCACCATCCTGATGCGCGAATCACCGCGCGTGGTGACCCGCCAGGAAATCGAGCGCGAGATCTGGGGCAATGGCCTGCCTGACTCGGACACCTTGCGCAGCCATCTGTACAACCTGCGCAAGATCATCGACAAGCCGTTTGACCGACCCCTGCTGCACACCGTGCAGAGTGCCGGTTACCGGATTGCCGACATCGGCCAGTCCATGGGCTGATCTGCAGGGGCGTGTACTGGCACCTGTGGTTTGAAGAACCGCCGCAGAACATGAGTCGCGGCGGTTTTTTTTCAGCCAGGTGATTCTGCGGCGAAGCCAGTCCATTCCCTATAATCACGCGTGCTTCTAGGGGGGGCGCATGTCGTACGGGTTACCGCGGAAGATCAGAATAGCCTTCATCCTGCAGGCGCTGCTGGCGAGTCTGGCGGTGCTGCTTGGCGGCTATCTGATGGCGCTGGTGGTCAAGTACGGCCTGATCAACGCAGTCCTGCAGAGTGAGGCTCAGTACTACTGGCAGCAAAGCGCGCAGGTGGCAGAGCTGGCGCCACCCAATACGCTGCGCATCCGTGGCTACCTGCAGCCGGCAGGGCAATCCGACACGGTCGTGCCCGCGCAGCTGCGTGCACTGGCGCCGGGGTTTCATGAGCTGGAGTCGTCCGACCAGCTGGTGCTGGTGGACCAGCAGCCGGAGGGGCGGCTGTACCTGGTGTTCCAGCGTTCGATCGCGCACCGCGCGGCGGTGTGGGCGGGGGTGTTGTTGATCCTGCTGGCCATCCATGCCTCGTCGTGGCTCACCTATCGCGCCTCGGCGCGGCTGGTTGCACCGGTGAGCTGGCTGGCGCGACGGGTGTCGCTATGGGATCCACGCCACCCCGATGCGAAGGAGCTGGCACCGGAGCGCTTGCCGGCGGAGGTGCAGGGCGAGACCCGGCAATTGGCGCTGGCCCTGCATGACATGGCTGGCAAGGTTGGCGATCACGTGGCCCGCGAGCGCAACTTCACCCGTGATGCCAGTCATGAGCTGCGTACGCCGCTGACCGTGATTCGTATGGCCAGCGACATGGCCTTGGCCGATTCCGGGCTTACCCCGCGCCTGCAGCGCAGCCTGCAGCGCATCCAGCGTGCCGGCCGCGATATGGAGGCGGTGATCGATGCCTTCCTGCTGCTGGCCCGCGAGGTGGACGTGGAGCCGCAGTCGGAGTTGTTCGATGTCGGCGAAGTGGTGCGCTACGAGGCCGCCAACGTTGAGGAGCTGTTGCAGGGCAAGCAGGTCCAGCTGCGGGTGCTGGTGGAAGGCAACCAGATGCTGCTGGCGCCGCCACGGGTGATGCACGTGGTGGTGGCCAATCTGCTGCGCAATGCCTGTCTCTACACCGACGTGGGCGAGGTCGAGGTGCGGGTGATGCCGGGCCAGGTGGTTGTCCGCGACACCGGCATTGGCATGAGCAGCGAAGCGCTTGCGCGGGTCTTCGACCCCTTCTTCCGGGCCGACGGCGGCCGCCAGCTGGGCGTAGGGTTGGGCCTGCCGATCGTGCGCCGGCTGTGTGAGCGCTGCGGCTGGCAGATCGAGATCGACAGCCGTGAGGGGCAGGGCACCACCGTGACCCTGCTCTATCGCTGAGATGGGGCTTGGCGGCGGCCTCGGTAAGCAAGGGGCAGATGTGGCAAAATTGGCGGCTAATCTCACGCTACCGGTGTCATCCCCATGAGCGGTTGTTCAGCCTTCAAGGTTCTGCCCGGCCGCACTGCGGCAACTGGCAAGGTGTCGCATGGCTGACCAGATCGGGCACCTGCCGCGCGGCCCGGGGCGCATCCTCAAGGCCGCCAAGTGGTCCTGGCAGGGGCTTTGCGCTGCCTGGATGCACGAGTCCTCGTTCCGGCTGGAGGTCTGCCTGTTCGTGGTGCTGGCGCCGTTGGCGTTGTGGCTGGGCCAGAGCCCGGTCGAACAGGTGCTGATGATCGGCTCGATGCTGCTGGTGATCGCCATGGAGCTGGCCAACTCGGCCATCGAGGCGGTGATCGAACGCTACGGCCCGGAGTACCACGTGCTGGCGGGCCGCGCCAAGGACATGGGCTCGGCGGCGGTATTCGTGCTGATGATGAACGTGCTGCTGTGCTGGGGCCTGATCCTGCTGCCGCGCGTTTTCTGACAAGTCAGCCGCCGGGCGGCGCTGACGCAATGGTTTTATTGAAGGATTGTTCACATGTCTCTTGAGTTTCTAGCCGACCCGAATGTATGGGTCACCCTGTTCATGCTCAGCGCACTGGAAATCGTGCTCGGTATCGACAACCTGGTCTTCATCTCCATCGCGGTCGGGCGCCTGCCCGAACACAAGCGCCCGCTGGCGCGCCGCGTGGGTATCGCGGTGGCCTGCATCACCCGCATCCTGCTGCTGATCTCGCTGGCCTATCTGGCACATATGGAGAGCAACCTGTTCAACGTGGCCGGCATGGGTATCTCCATCCGCGATCTGGTGTTGATCGTGGGTGGCCTGTTCCTGCTCTACAAGGGCGGCAAGGAAATCCGTGAGCTGGTCACCGGTGGCGAAGATGAAGACCCGACCACGACCAAGGTGGCATCGTCGTTCGGCATGGTGATCGCGCAGATCGCGGTGATCGACATCGTGTTCTCGCTGGATTCGGTGATCACCGCCGTTGGCATCGCCTCGCACGTTCCGGTGATGGTCTGCGCGGTGCTGTTGTCGGTAGCGGTGATGCTGCTGGCAGCCAACCCGCTGGGCCGTTTCATCGACGCCAACCCGACCGTGAAGCTGCTGGCGCTGGCCTTCATCCTGATGGTGGGTGCGGTGCTGGTGCTGGATGGCCTGGACGTGCACGTACCCAAGCCCTACATCTATGCGGCGATGGGTTTCTCGATCCTGGTGGAGTGGCTGAACCTGCTGATGCGCCGCAACGCCAAGGCCCACCACGTGCCGGGTTCGGACAACTGGTAAGTGTTTGATCGGCCGGTATCCCCGGCCGAGAACCTGACCTGAAAGGGCCGGCATTGCCGGCCCTTTCGTTTTTTTTTGTGGGAGCGGCGTCAGCCGCGAAGCTGACCATCCTTCAGATTGTGGGCATCCCCGCAACTACAGCTGCACCGGCTTCGCGGCTTACGCCGCTCCCACAACAGCCTCGCTCGGGGAGCTTTGGCCGCCCCCGGTCTTTGCAGACCTTGAACAGGCAACGTGGCATGCTCGGCACTCCAGCCATCCAGGGCCCGACCCATGCGCCAGTACCTTCGCCTGATGTTGCTTGTCATCGCGGTGATTTCCGTTTCCGGCTGTGGCTACAACGCCATCCAGCAGAAGGATGAGGCGGTCAAGGCCGGCTGGTCCGAGGTGGTCAACCAGTACAAGCGCCGCGCCGACCTGATCCCCAATCTGGTCAATACCGTGCAGGGCTATGCCCAGCAGGAGCGGCAGGTGCTGACCGAGGTCACCAATGCCCGTTCAAAGGTGGGGCAGATCCAGGTCAATGCCGACGATGCCGATTCGCTCAAGCAGTTCCAGCAGGCCCAGGGCGAGCTGGGCAGCGCGCTGTCGCGGCTGCTGGTGGTCAGCGAGAACTACCCGACGCTGAAGTCGGACCAGAACTTCCGTGACCTGCAGGCACAGCTGGAAGGCACCGAGAACCGCATCACCGTGGCCCGCGGCCGCTACATCCAGCTGGTGCAGGACTACAACACCTACATCCGCTCGTTCCCGCAGGTGATCACCGCCAAGATGTTCGGCTATGCGGCCAAACCCAACTTCACCGTCGACAACGAGGCGCAGATCGCACAGCCGCCGACCGTGAGCTTCGGCAACCAGCCGGCAGCGCCGCAGCAGACGCCGCCGCAGCCCGCGCCGGCGCAGTGAGCCGCGCGCGATGAGCGCGTTGCTGCAGCGCTTGGGCTTGCTGCTGTGCCTGCTTGGCCTCGGCTGGGCAGGCCCGGCGCTGGCCCAGCAGCTGGCGCCGATCCCGCCGCTGGATTCGCCGGTGGTCGATACCACCGGCACCCTGGATGCGGCGCAGAAGCAGGCGTTGGAGCAGCAGGCCATTGCCCTGCAGCAGCGCAAGGGCGCGCAGCTGCAGGTGCTGATCGTGCCGAGCACACAGCCCGAGGACATCGCCCAGTACAGCACCCGCGTGTTCGACCAGTGGGCGATCGGGCGCAGGGGCGTGGATGACGGCGTGCTGCTGCTGGTGGCCAAGGATGACCGCAGGGTGCGGATCGAGCCGGGTTACGGTCTGGAAGGTGCCATCCCCGATGCCATCGCCAACCGGGTGATCCAGGAATACCTGGTGCCGCACTTCCGCCAGAACGACTACGCCGGTGGCATCACCGCCGCCAGCGGCGTGCTGGTCAAGATCATCGACGGCGAGGAGCTGCCGGCTCCGGTCAGCAGCAATCGCGATGGCGGCGGTGGCGGCGGTGATTCGATCTTTTTCTTCGCGATCATGATCGGTGTGTTTGCCTCCACCTTCATGCGCATGCTGCTGGCCAAGCTGCCGCGGCCGATCCGTGGCGTGGTCTCGGGCCTGATTGCCGGCGCGGCCGGTTGGCTGCTGCTGTCGGTGCTTGGTGGCGGTATTGCCGCGCTGGTGGCCTTCCTGTTGTCGCTGGGCAAGGGTTCCAGCGGTGGCTTTGCCAGCGGCGGTGGCTGGGGCGGCGGAGGCGGCTTCGGTGGCGGTGGTTTTGGCGGAGGCGGTGGAGGCTTCGGCGGAGGTGGCGGTTGGGGCGGTGGTGGTGGACGTTCGGGAGGCGGTGGCGCCTCGGGGAGCTGGTGATGCGCTGGTTACGACATTTCTTTGCTCCCTCCGCGCATGCCGCATTCCCGGAAGCCAGCCTGGACCGGATCGCCCACGCCATCGCCGACGGCGAGCGCCTGCACAGCGGCCAGGTGATGTTCGCGGTCGAGTCCGACCTGCCGCTTGCCCTGCTGTGGAAGAACACCAGCCCCCGCGCCCGTGCCGAGCACGCCTTCGCGCTGCTGCGTACCTGGGACACCGAGGCCAACAATGGCGTGCTGATCTATCTACTGCTGGCCGATCACGCCATCGAGATCGTCGCCGACCGTGGCCTGCAGGCGCGGGTGGATTCGGCGCAATGGCAGTTGATCTGCGACCATCTGCGCGAGCAGCTGAGCGGGAATACGCGCGAAGAGGCCGTGCTGGCTGCGGTGGCCGAAGTCTCGCAGCTGCTGTCAGCGCATTTTCCACCCGATCCGGAAGGGCGCTCGCGCAACGAGCTACCTGACCGCCCGCAGGTGTTCGGCTGAAGCATGGGTTGAGTGGCAAGGGTCGCTACCCCGAGAATAGGGGCTGGTTTGCCAGACAGTGCCCGCATGCTCTTTCTCCATGACATAGATCCCATCGCTTTCTCGCTGGGGCCGATCGACGTGCACTGGTACGGCGTCATGTACCTGCTCGGCTTCGCCGCCGCCTGGTGGCTGGGCCGTTCCCGCATCCTCGCCGGGCGCCTGCCGGGCGTGGACATGAATGGCTTCTCCGACCTGCTGTTCTACGCGATGCTGGGCGTGGTGCTGGGCGGACGCATCGGCTACATGCTGTTCTACGCAACTGCCGACTTCCTCGCCAACCCGCTGATCCTGTTGCGGGTCTGGGAAGGTGGCATGAGCTTCCACGGTGGCCTGATCGGCGTGTTGATCGCTGGCTGGTGGTGGACGCGCAAGCACAAGCTGCATTTCTTCGACACCATCGACTTCGTCGCGCCGCTGGTGCCACTGGGCCTGGGTTTTGGTCGACTGGGCAATTTCATTGGTGGCGAGTTGTACGGCAAGTTCACCAATGCCGGCTGGGGCGTGATCTTCCCGCATTCGCCGCTGAAGGATGTTCCGGCCGGATTGCCGGCGATGGAACAGCTGCTGTCGGCTGCGCAGATCCAGCAGGACTATGCTGCCGGCCTGCTCAGCCAGTACGCGCGCCATCCTTCGCAGTTGTATGAAGCATTGCTGGAAGGGCTGGTGATGTTCCTGGTGCTGTGGTTCTACTCGATGAAGCCGCGCCCGCGTTACGCCGTGTCCGGCCTGTTCGCGCTGCTGTATGGGTGCTTCCGCTTCCTGATCGAGTTCGTGCGCATGCCCGACAACGGCGTGTATATCGCGTTTGACTGGTTGACCCGTGGCCAGATCCTGAGCCTGCCGTTGATCGTGCTGGGCTTGGTGTTGCTGGCAATGTCGCGCCGCGCGCCGGTGTTGCAGCCGGTGCTTCCACTGGAAGAGAAGAAGGCATGAAGCACTATCTGGATCTGCTGCAGCATGTGATGGAGCACGGCACCGAGAAGTCCGACCGCACCGGCACCGGCACGCGCAGCGTGTTCGGCTGGCAGATGCGTTTCGACCTCAACCAGGGCTTCCCGCTGGTCACCACCAAGAAGCTGCACCTGCGCTCGATCATCCACGAGCTGCTGTGGTTCCTGAAGGGCGATACCAATATCGGCTACCTGAAGGACAACAAGGTCAATATCTGGGATGAGTGGGCCGATGCCAACGGCGACCTCGGTCCGGTCTACGGCAAGCAGTGGCGCAGCTGGGCCACCGCTGATGGCCGCGAGATCGACCAGATGCAATGGCTGGTGGACGAGATCAAGCGCAATCCGGATTCGCGCCGTTTGGTGGTCAGCGCCTGGAACGTCGGCGAGCTGTCGCAGATGGCGCTGATGCCCTGCCACAACCTGTTCCAGTTCTATGTGGTGGACGGCAAGCTCAGCTGCCAGCTGTACCAGCGCAGCGGCGACATCTTCCTCGGCGTGCCGTTCAACATCGCCAGCTATGCCTTGCTGACGCATATGGTGGCGCAGGCGACCGGACTGGGCGTCGGCGATTTCGTGCACACGCTGGGCGACGCGCACATTTATTCCAACCACTACGAGCAGGCACGCGAGCAGCTGTCGCGCGAACCGCGCGCGCTGCCCACGCTGTGGTTGAATCCGGAGGTGACCGACCTGTTCGGCTTCCAGTTCGACGACATCCGCATCGACGGCTACGACCCGCATCCGGCAATCAAGGCGCCGGTGGCGGTGTGATGAAGCTGTCGATGATCGCCGCGCTGGATCGCAACCGTGGCATCGGCCACGACAATGCGATGCCTTGGCATCTGCCGGATGACTTCAAGCACTTCAAGGCGCTGACCCTCGGCAAGCCCATCCTGATGGGGCGCAAGACCGCCGAGTCGCTGGGCCGCGCGCTGCCGGGGCGGACCAACCTGGTGTTGACGCGTAGCGGGCAGGTGCCGTTTGCCGGCATGCGTGCGGTGGCTTCATTGGATGAGGCGCGGGCGATTGCGGCCGGCGAGGGCGCTGACGAGCTGTGCGTGATTGGTGGTGGTGAGATCTATCGGCTGTTGCTGGATCAGGCGACCGACCTGCAGCTGACCTTGGTCGATGCCGAGGTGAACGCCGATACGCATTTTCCGGACGTCGACCCGGCGCTGTGGCGCGAGGTGGATAGCCAGGCGCATGCAGCGGATGAGCGGCATGCGTTTGCGTTCCGGTTCGTGCATTACGTGCGGCGCTGAGTTGTTTTGAAACTCAAAAGCTAGAAGCTACCCCTCCCCAGCCCTCCCCTTGGCTATGCCAAAGGGAGGGGGTAACAGCCTTGGCTGCGCGAAATGGTGCAGCCGGCGTGATCCGGCCCCTCCCTTTGGCATAGCCAAGGGGAGGGCTGGGGAGGGGTAGCTCTTTGCCCCTTGCATCAGGCTTTCAACGCCTTGCAGGAGACCCGATCACCCCGGCATCCGGTAATGCCCGATGATCGTGTGCCGGAACAACAGGTCCTGCTCCTGCGTCCCTTGGGCGATGTTGTGCAGCACCAGCGGGGTGCCGTCGTCCAATCGCCGATCCGAGACGATGCCCACATGCAGCAGCCCGTTGCCATTGAGCTTCCATGCCACGATGTCGCCGGCGGCGTAGTCGTCGGCGCGTGTGCTGATCGGTAGTTCCCAGCCCTCACGCTGGAACCAGCGCATCTGGTTGGGGACGCGGCGGTGGTCGATGTTTCGATCCGGTCGCGACAATCCCCATAGCTGCGGATAGGCGTCGAAGTTCCCGCGCATGTCCTCGTTGATGCGTTGCTGCAGATCGACGCCCTGCGTGCGCAGCGCGCGTATCACCACATCGGTGCAGACGCCGCGATCCGCTGGCGGATCGCCACCTGGGTAGCTCAGCGAGAAATAGGCCGGGTCGTAGCGGATGGTGACCCCGATCTGTGCGCGTGCGGCCGCAACCAGCGGAGGTGAACTGACTTGCGGCGCGGCTTCATTGGCCGCCTGCGGCGGTAGGCTTGTCTCGCTGCCGTTGGGCTGCGGACGGCAGCCAGCAAGCAATGCAATGACCATCAGCACCGGTGCCGATGGCCACGCCCTCATGCAGCCGGTCCGTTGTTGTCCGGTGTGGGCGTGCTGTTGCTACCGTTGTTGCCATTGCCATTGCGCCCACGCGGACGATGACGGCGCGGGCGCCGGCGTTGTTCGCCGCTGCGCTCGGTGCGCTGAGCTTCGCCGCGGGGTTCGGGCTTGGACTCGGACTTGGCGTCCACCTTGGCTTCCACACGCGGCTTGCGCGGCGGGTGCTGGCCCGGCACCGGTGCGGGCACGTCGCGGCCTGGTACCTGCACCACGCGCAGGTCTTCGCTGTCCAACTGCAGTGCGGTGAGCTTGCCCCCCCAGACTGCGCCGGTATCGATCGCATGCACGCCCTGGGTGATGGTCAGGCCCAGGGCTGACCAATGGCCGCAGACCATCTTCAGCTCGCGCTCGACCC
>QFOV01000032.1 GCA_003248565.1 Stenotrophomonas sp. | reverse complement strand
CGACAAAGCACAGGTTGAACACGGAACCCCTACCGATTCACAGCAGCCGGGCAGTGACACGTGGATAACTACGAAGGTGAAAGCCGACCTGCTGAGTACCAGCAATGTGCCGGGAATGGAGATCAAGGTTGAAACCGTCAATGGGGTAGTGATGCTGAGCGGCATGGTCAGCAGTGCAGCGGAAAAAGAGCGCGCGGTCGCGACAACCCGCGGTATTGAAGGGGTGAAGCGGGTCGATGCAAGTGGACTTACCGTGTCGGCCCGAAAGTAAGCGGAAAGAAAGCCTGTCTACGCAAGACAACAGCACGGACACCCTGGTTTTCCGCGGCGCGCAAGAAAAAGCCCCTCGGTGAGGGGCTTTTCTTCTCAGCCGACTGTGAGAGCCCAAGGTATCTCAGAGCCAGTGAATTTGTAACGAAAGCCATCGCGATCGACCTGTCGAGCGAGGTTGCCATCAGCGTCAATGAGCACGTTGATCTCGATTGCCTGGGCCTCTCGATGACCACGAGGGCCGATAATGCTGGATGCTGTCTCCATTGAATCAAAAGTAACTGGACGTCGCTCTTGTCCAGGGCCTTCCAGGTAGAGCTTCAAACCTTTCACGTCGGGATTCTCCTATGGATCCCCGTTGCCCCCGCACTTCCGTTCTAGGCGTTCTGTCGTTACGAGAATGTTTGATATTCCCGACCCTCTACGTGGATGCGGTCTGAATGTGATCGAGTGGGCGTTAAGACATCCGTTTGCGGGTGCTCACCACTGCGCTGCGGCGAACACAAACATTGACCGCGCTGGCCGCGGTTCGCCAGACATCCCGGGTCAATTCGTATACCAAGCGATCTGCGGCTTGTTGGTGTCACTTTTTCCGTGAGCCTACTGCTCCTTGAGTTTCTCTTAACATTCCCGTCGCTATAAAAGCCGGCGCTGGGGCAGGGGAACACAGACGGGAGACTTCGAAGTGCAGGGCATCAAACTCTATCTTGAAGGGCCAGGTCAGGAACGGCGTTCGGTCAGAGTCATCTCGACAGAGCACAGAAGCCTGAGGGCAGTTAGAGAGGTTCCAGTCCGCTGGGCAGCTACCAGCGTCGACGTGGACGTCGAGATGAGCACGCTGGTGGATGAGGAAGGAAACATAGCCCGGCAGACTGACCGAGAAGGCTTCAGGTACCGGTTTGAAGGCTCTGAGATGACGTGGTCACTGGTGGTGGGCTAAAACAAAAGGGCCCCTTGATGTGGGGCCCAGCTTCCGTGGGAACTCCATCAAGGAGTAAGCACGACTTTGCGGCAGTTGTCCTGGCGCTCGTTGAACAACTCATAGCCGCGTGCAGCATCTGCAAGCTTCAACCGATGAGAAATGATCACTTCTGGATTCAGTCGATCATTGCCTATCGCCTCAAGGAGTTCGGGCATCAAGCCCTGCACATGGGTTTGGCCCATCTTGAAGGTAAGCCCTTTGTCGAAAGCATCGCCAAACAGGAACCCGTGGATGAAACCGGCGTAGACCCCCGGGACGCTGACTGTTCCCCCGCGGCGAGTTGCGGCGATGCACTGACGCAGCACCTTCCCGCTCGAGCCTTCCAGCTTCAACGTGGTGAGCACGGTTTCGGTCGTGCTGCCCTTGGCTTCAAAACCCACTGCGTCAATGCTGGCGTCCACACCGCGTCCATGGGTTGCCTCAATGATGACCGCGGCGGGGTCATCATCGTAGTCGAAGTTGATTGGAAGAACACCGTACGTACCGCGGGCGAACTCCAAACGATAGGGATTGTGGTCAACCATGTAGATGGTTTCCGCCCCCAGCATGCGTGCGCAGGCCGCGGCCATGTAGCCGACGGGGCCGGCACCAAAGATCGCCAGCGTCGAGCCTGGCTTGATACCTGCGTTCAGAACGGCCTGATAGCCAGTCGGCAGAATATCGGAGAGAAACAGCACCTGCTCATCGCTCAACACATCAGGTATCACCAGCGGACCGACGTTGGCTTTCGGTACGCGCACAAGTTCCGCCTGTCCGCCGGCTATGCCACCGTACATATGGCTGTAACCGAACAAGGCTGCAGGT
Source organism: Stenotrophomonas sp. (assembly GCA_003248565.1). Classification (GTDB taxonomy): domain Bacteria; phylum Pseudomonadota; class Gammaproteobacteria; order Xanthomonadales; family Xanthomonadaceae; genus Stenotrophomonas. The sequence continues at coordinate 21,943 of QFOV01000032.1, read as the reverse complement.
GGCCTCAGCTCTTTCTCGTTGATCGTCGCACCGGGACCGCTATTGGTCGTTTCGCATGCCGCGTACTCACTCAGCAGGCAATGAAAACACTGGCCGCACGCAATGACGAAGGGCACCACCACCCTGTCGCCCGGCTTCACTTTCTGAACCTGGGGGCCGACCACCTCGACAATTCCCATGAATTCATGGCCGAGGATATCGCCATCCTTCATCCCGGGGATCTTGCCGCGGAAAATGTGCAGATCTGACCCACAGATGGCGGTGGCGGTGACACGCAGAATGATGTCGTCAGACGCCACTATCTCGGGGTCCGGCACCGTATCCACGCTTACCTTGTTCGCGCCCTGATAAGTGAGTGCTTTCATGATCATCTCGATTGCCGTGTGTAAACGGAAAGTGCGCTTGGTCCAGTCCATCCGTCGTGAGTGGAATTGCCATCCGGCTCACATGTGTTTCACCACAGATGGCTATGTTTTAGTGCCGTCCAGATGAGTTGCTCTCATGGCCAGCCAAGAAAAGCCATCGTTGCAAAATGCTCCTGAAAAATCCGCCGCGCGCTCGGACAGTGGCCCAACGGGGGAGCACCCCCGCACGCCGGTGCGCGACATTGATGAGGTGCCTGCGCAGATAAATGAGTGGTCAGCCGCGCGTGGACACAATGCACAGAAGGTTGCTGAACATGGGCGCAGACGCGCGACGTCGCCACCTGAGGGAGAGCACTTTGCAGCGCCGTCGACCCTTGCCGGCGCGAGCACTGTCAGCGAAGCGAACACCAATGAGAGAACCGGGCTTGCCGCAGCGCCGGGGCAGGATTCTGGCAGCAGCCCGCTGTCGCGGGTACGCAACGATGCAATGGATCAACAGCTCACCACGAACCAAGGGGTGCCGGTCTCCGACAACCAGAATAGCCTTAAGGCTGGAGAACGCGGACCAGCGCTGCTGAAGGACTTCATCCTCCGTGAGAAGATCACTCACTTCGACCACGAGCGCATTCCCGAACGTACCGTGCACGCGCGCGGCTCTGGTGCGCACGGCTACTTTGAAGCCTATGAGGACCTGTCTTCGCTGACCCGCGCTGCACCCTTTCAGGCGGCGGGAAAGCAGACGCCGGTGTTCGTACGCTTCTCAACCGTAGCCGGCGAGCGCGGTTCCAAGGACACGGCGCGCGATGTCCGAGGGTTCGCCGTCAAGTTCTACACCGAAGATGGAAATTGGGACCTGGTGGGGAACAACATGCCGGTGTTCTTCATCCAGGACGCAATCAAGTTTCCCGATCTTGTGCATGCGGTGAAACCCGAGCCACACCACGCGATGCCGCAAGCAGCATCCGCCCACGATACGTACTGGGACTTCGTATCGCTCATGCCGGAATCAACGCATATGCTGATGTGGCAGATGTCGGATCGAGCCATTCCGCGTAGCTACCGCATGATGCAGGGCTTCGGTGTCCATACTTTCAGGCTGGTGAATGCGCGCGGCAAGTCCGTTTTCTGTAAGTTCCATTGGACACCAAAGCTTGGAACCCATTCGTTGGTCTGGGATGAAGCGGTGAAGATCTCGGGTGCCGACCCGGACTTCCATCGCCGCGACCTGTGGGAGGCAATCGAAGCTGGGGAGTATCCGGAATACGAACTGGGTGTTCAGGTCTTTACCGAAGAAGAAGCGGAGGGCTTCAGCTTCGACGTATTGGACGCCACCAAGATCGTGCCGGAGGAGCTGGTGCCCGTGCGGCCGATCGGACGCATGGTCCTTGACCGAAATCCGGACAATTTCTTCGCCGAAACCGAGCAGGTCGCGTTCTGTACAGCGCATGTGATTCCGGGCATAGATTTCAGCAACGATCCGCTGCTGGCCGGACGCATTCATTCGTATGTGGATACGCAGATAAGCAGGTTGGGCGGTCCAAATTTCCATGAGATTCCCATCAATGCGCCCATGGTACCGGTGCACAACAACCAGCGGGACGGCATGCACCGCCAGGCGGTGCATCGCGGCAGGGTGTCCTACGAGCCGAACTCGCTGGCCGGGGGCTGCCCATTCCAAACCGGAACTGCTGGCTTTGTGTCTTTCGCTGAGCCGACTGCAGGCGACGAGGTCCGCGCCAAACCTGAGAAGTTCGCAGAGCACTTCGCCCAGGCCACGCTGTTCTATGAAAGCCAAACCGAGGCGGAGCAACGCCATATTGCCGAGGCATTCCGCTTCGAGTTGAGCAAGGTCACGGTCCCGGCGGTTCGCGAACGCGTAGTGTCCATGCTGCGAAACGCATCCGAGACGCTGGCAAAGCAGGTGGCGAAGGGGCTGGGTATGCGGCTCCCGGCACGCATGCCGCGTGCATTCAAAGGCAAGGTGCAAGCCGAGGTAGTCAACTCTCCGGCGTTGTCGTTACTGGCAAGGCCGGGTGAGCGCGGCGTCCGCACGCGCCGCATTGCAATCCTGGTGGCCGATGGAAGCCGGCAGGCCGACATCACGGCGTTGGCTGGAGCACTTGTCACGCAGGGCGCCATGGCGCGTCTGGTGGGGCCGCATCTTGGGCTGCTGGACAGTGAAGAGGGTGGAGTGATCGATGCCGACGCGTCGCTTGAGAACGAACCTGGGGTGTTGTTCGATGCACTGGTCGTTGTGTCCGGAGCCGATGCGGTGAATGCGCTGGCGCGAGACGTGCGGGCCTTGGAACATGTGCGCGACGCCTATCGGCATGGTAAACCGTTGCTTTTCGTTGGTGGTGCCAGGGCAGTGCTGGATGCCGCAGGACTTGTGTTGCTAGATCACGATCCCCTGTTGCTCTTGCCCAACGCCGTAGACGATTCAGTGATTGCGGCCTTTGTTTCGGCCATTGCAGCGCACCGTAATCCGGCCCGCGAGCCCTCTTTGGTTACGCCATGAGCCGAATGGAAGGCCGCCACCATCTATCCTGTGAATCTGATGCGCATTTTCCTCACACGTGTGCACTTCCTCCATATGCAACAGGCGGGACCATGGAGCTGTACCGCGGCATCCCGCTTGCGGCGACGGAGAAACGTCATGGGCCAGAACCCACGCGAGAACGAACAGAATCGTACCGATCAGAACCAGAATGATCAGAACCGGAACAACCAGGACCGCGATGATCAGAACCAGAACGAGCAAAACCGCAACGATCAGAATCAGGATCAGAAGCGCAATGAACAAAGTCGAAACGAGCAGAATCGTAATCAGGAACAGAATCGCTGATTGGCGACCGACAGAAGAAGGCCCCGCATCGCGGGGCCTTCCTATTTCCGACTTCAAGCCTGGACGAGTCAGCCTTGCTTCTTCCTGGGCGGCGGCGGACGCTCGTAGTCCTCGGGCTTGGCGGTGTGTTCTGCATCAGGCATGTCGCGGTCCTTCCACAGCGCCTTGTCGTTACGCAGCTTGTCGGGGGTATGCGCCTTGTCCTGGTCGCTCGCATCACCGGTTGGATTGAACGGAAGCTTGGCCATTTTTGCTGATCCTCTTGCAGTATCAGGTCGATTTCACTCAGGGTGAGGGAGCCGGCGCCCGGGCGTCTTTGTTGGAAGTGACGCCTTCCTCTTTTTTCAACGCGCGTGCCAGAGAAAGATGTCGCGCCACATGCTCTCGTGTCTGCTGTAGATGTGCCTTGGCCTGCGGGCCAGCAGCGCTGGGGATCAGCTTCTCGTCCAGCATTGCCAATGCTTCGGCATGTCCGTCGATCATCGCGTCCACGTATGCTTTTCGATAGGCATCCCCATTATTGGCAGCCATTTGCTGCAGCTGGGCTTGGCCCTTGGCCGCCTGATCCTTCGCTTCGGCGCTGTTCGCGTCAGGATTCAATGCGTTGGTCTGCTCCTTGCTGCGGGTGTGTTCGTCTATCATCAGCTGCGCATAGTCCGCCACGTCGCCGGTTACTTTTTTTTCCTGCGCCTGTCGGCCAGCGGCGATCTCGTGATCATTGATGGCATTCAATACGCCCAGCGCAGAGCGCTCATCGGCACTTTGGCTGCGCATTTCGCCCGCGGCGCCAGAATCGCCTGGCGCCACGATGCCAGCGGGAGTTTCGGTCCGCTGCGTTGTGGGGTCCGGTGACACAACACCGGGAGTCGTTGCCGCTGCAGTGTCGGAGTCGGCTGGAACATCTGGTTCATCCCGGCAGCCGGCCAGCGATAGGGCGCTCGCCAAGGCGAGCGCAGTCATCAGGATACGGTTGTTCATTGGTAGCTCCTTTGCTTGAGTGCCAGCGCGGAGGCGTTGGTGCACACGCAATGGATTGGTACGGCATTCAACCCATGACGTGTCGCCATCTTTTCGTAGGTAATGTTGCTTATCGGTAGATCCGCGTGAGCAGTTGATCACCTGTCATATCTTTGCGCTGCTGCATCCGGGGGCAGACGCTCAAGGTGCGCATGTCGCGCCGATCTCAAGGAGTGCCGTCGGAGGCGGGTCTTTCTTTCGCCGCTGCAAGGGAAATGAGAAGATGCGACCGTAGTTTCGCCCAGTTGGCGCCCCAGCGCATGCCCGCGTTGGCGGAGCCAACTGCAACGATCGGCTGTGATCGCTCCGGATCCTGCAGGAACACATGCACAATCCAGCCCCGGTTCCGCTTGCAGATCTCAAGCACCTTGACTGAGTTCAAGCACAGATATTTCCGTTCTTGCTCTTCCACCCAACGAAACTGCGGCGGAAGGCGACTGGGTACGGCCTTGCTCATGTAGACCTCCAAGCCATCACTCCGACCATCCCGTACGCCTGCGCAGCCCGCGGGCGTCTGCGATGAAGTGATTCTCTCGCCCAGGTTGCTTCCATCTTCATCTTTGCAACGCTCGTGGGGACGCGCGCTTGCGGGATTTGTTGCGAAGAGTGGCAATTGCTGATTGTCGGAGTGGGGATGCCTTCGCGGTGAGGGAAGGAACTCCATTGCCGACGTTAGGGACAGAAAGAACGAGGCAAGAGTTTTCTTCACTGTACTTCAGCAGACACTAGGCCCGCAGGCGTTACGTGCTCGTCAGATCCGTTGCCAAGGCATTGATTCGGCCACACATTGCTGTGGTAACAATAGCTCCGCTGTGGACCATGAGCAGACTGGGGTGCTTTCACGCTGGAGGAACGGCGGTCGGTTGATAGTCGGTTCAGGTTCAAGGAGCATATCGTCATGCGCGGTTATCTCGTCGGGCGGGTGATTCTGGGTGGAAGATGAGTGCTCTTGGCTGATTGCCTGCGTGAGCTGCTCGAATGCGAAGGGGCGCAGGTACTTGGACCGGTCGGCAACCTCGAGGACGCGGACGCGCTGTTAGACAGCTGCGAGCTGCCCAATGCCGCCATCCTGGATATCAATCTGGGCGGGCAGAAAGTCTACCCACTGGCTGATCGACTGAGCAAAGGGCATATGCCATTGATGTTCGCTTCGGGCTACGACCGCGAGTTGGTGCCGCAGCGCTATGCCGACAGCCTGCAATGCACCAAGCCGTTCGGCGTGGAGCAGGTGAGGGCAATGCTGGCTGCACTGCTGGACACTGATGGCAATGTCCATTGACGCCGAAAGCGGCGATTCAGGTGCTGGTCTTCCACCGGTTGTATTGACCGACCTTGCTGGTTGGGTATGGCAGATGGAGGAGGATTCCATCATCTGGGCGGATCGTCGGCTATCGTCCCAGCGTCATTGCACCGACGATGCAGGCTTTGATTGCCCGTGTTCATGAATTGGATCTTGAAGCACTGCGGGCGGTGTTTCTGCGAGCCGACGACGAGTACGACGAATTCAGCTGTCGGTTCCGCTACTGGTTGCCAGACGGCCAGCAGCGCTGCCTGCTCCTGAAGCGGCTTTTCCATTCGCAGCCCGCGAATGAACCGCAGCGGGTTGTCGGCACCGTTCACGACATCACGGATCACATCGACACAAGCCGCGCCCTGCAGGAAAGCACTGCACGTTTCGCCCAGTTCAGCAATGCATCCTCCGATGTGCTGTGGATCCGTAACGCCGAGACGCTGGATCTGGAGTACCTGAGCCATGCTTTTGAACGCCTCTATGGGTTCGAATGCGGTGCAATGCTTGCCAATCCGACGCTGGAAAGCTGGACCAACCTCATTCTTCCCGAGGACCGACACAAAGTTCACGACGCGCTTGAACGTGTGTGTGCAGGTCAGCGGATGGTGATCGAGTACCGCATTCGCAGGGGGGACGGTGCAGTGCGCTGGATGCGGAATACCAAGTTTCCGCTGCTTGATCCAGAAGGTCATGTGGTGCGCATCGGTGGTATCGGTCATGACTGCACCGAAGAGATAGAGGCCGCCGGGCGTGCCCAGGTGATGATGGCCGAGCTGCAACACCGCACCCGCAACCTGATGGCGGTCATCCGCGCCGTCGCTGATCGCACGCTCAGAGAGTGTGCAACGCTGGATGATTTCCGTGCGTCTTACGGAGATCGGATGGAAGCTATCGCGCGTGTTCAGTCGCTGCTTTCCGGCTTGGTCGATGGCGGCAAGGTCGCCTTTGACAGACTCCTCCACCAGGAACTGCAGGCACACGGCGCCGAGCGCGGTTCCGTGGTACTGGAAGGGCCTACGGGGGTGGGGCTGCGCTCGACCACGCTGCAGACGTTCGCTTTGGCGCTTCACGAATTGGCAACCAATGGCGCCAAGTACGGTGCGCTGGGTTCGGATGCTGGAAAACTCACGGTGCGGTGGCACGTGCACCGCTGGGAAGACGGTACGCCCGCATTGAAGATGACCTGGACCGAAGAGTTCTACGACGAGGTCGAGCTGCTTGCCGAACGCGAGGGCAGTTATGGGCGAGAGCTCATCGAACGGGCACTGCCTTATCAGCTCAAGGCGAGAACCTCCTACGAGCTCACCAAAAAAGGCGTCGAATGCGTGGTGGAGGTGCCGTTGCCAAAATCCGGGATGCTGCCGGGATGAATCCAACGTTTGGGTTCGAGGCCCTAGGCTCGCCCCCCCCGGACCAACGGGGCGCGCCATCACATGCCCGCCTAGTTCAAGTGGGTGCTCACCCTTCGGTTGCACCGACGCTGCGTCAGCCAAACGAGGGCTTGGCGGTCATAAGATAGAACACGATCACGAACGAGATCAGGGCCGGTACGCCCAGCGCTGCCCAGGCCCCCATGTAACGGTCATAGGATAGCGGGAGCTGCTGCCCGGATGCTGCCGCAGCCAGCGCTACATCACGCAGCTTCATCTGCAACCAGACCACCGGAAGCCAGCAGAGTGCGGCAATGGCGAACAACACCAGCGACCAGTAAAGCCAGGGGGTTGTCAGGGCAACGCCCATGCGATGAGCCAGATACAGCCCGGAAAGCGGCTGGAAGACAGTTGTGGTTGCGGTGAACAACCAGTCTGCGATCACCACCAAGCGTGCGACGGGGGCAACCACCCGAGGGTCGCGCTGGCGGCTGATGAACAACAGGTAGAACGCAGTACCCACGCCGGTTCCAAACAGCAGCGTCGAGGAAAGAATGTGCAGGTACTTAACGAACACGATGTCCATGCGGACTCTCCAGCCAGAGCAGCAAAGTGGTCAAGGCCAGCATAGGCAGGTTCTTGATCATGGGGCCGTAGGGGTGCGCCCAGAACTCTGGCAGCCAAAGGCTGATGATCAGGCTGTAGACCAATATCAACCCGATCTGCAGCAGGTATACACCACGTCGCCAGCGACGTATCCACATGGCCAGCGCCAGCGCCGCGTCGAGCAGTGCGGCCGCGTACAACGCCAACGGTGCCAGCGGCAACGGGACCTGCGCGCGCACCAGCAACTCGATGCTGGCGGCCTGAGGGTAGGCGAACGCGGACACCCACGCGGTCACCAGCCAGGTCAGTGAAATGCTCAGGCGCAGCAACGGCAACATGTTGGACAGCACCGCCAACTGATACGCCTGCTGACGACGTGTGGGTTCGACGAAATGTTCCGGTCGGCGCAATGGTCTACCCAATAGGTCTGCCCAGGGTGCCGCCTCGGCTGTATTCGGGTGTGCAAGCATCCTCAGTGCGTCCGCATTGATGCTGTTTCCGGGCCACTTCTGCAGGCGCCGTGCCAGCAGCAGTGCAACGCGCATGGGAACACGCGACATACGCAGGGCCTTCTCCGGTTCTGGAGAAAGCAGTCGCAGATAGGCGCTCATGCTCAATGCAAGCGGACCGACAGCAGCAATGACCGGGGGCGGATCTGGGTGCTTCAGCAGCGCGACCACGCCATCGACCAGATCGTCCAGGTGAATAGGCTGCACGTCGGCGGTTGCTGCTGGCCAGGGCAACCACGGCAGCACCGCCAAACGGTGAAACAGCTGACTGCTCCTGCCCAACGGGGCATACACCAGCGAGGGCCTCACCACCACCGAAGTCCCCGCAAAAGCCTTCGCACAGCGATCACCACGGGCCTTGCTTCGCCAATAGCGCGTTTCCGCATGGAGCTCCGCACCTAGTGCCGAGATCTGTATGATGCGGCTGACCCCAGCCCATGCTGCAAGTTCAAACAGAATGCACGGGCCTTTCACATGGATCTCGTCGAAACTCTGCCTGCTGGTTTCATCGAAGATACCGACAGCATTCACCACGACATCAACGTCGGCCAAAAACTCGGCAAAGGACGCTTCCGGGCGGCGGGTGAAATCAAACTGGACGAAACGCATGCCCGGCTGATGGCGTGAAGCTTCGGCTTCGTCCCTCACTCCCAGGATGACCTCATGGCCATATCGTTCAAGCCGCTCCGCCAGTGCTTTGCCGATCAACCCGGTCCCGCCGGTGAGCAGGACACGCAACGGATCCCCCTGAAGGTGCTGCTCACGCGTGCGTTCTGCTCCGGCAGTTGCGCCAGCATGGTGTCCAGCCTTCTGGTGTCGTGGTTCAGCCACTGCCGCAGCAATGCCGCGGCTGCCGGTACCAATGCCACCAGCCAATGGATCTGGCCGCGACAGGCGCACCGTCGTACTGGTTGGAGTGTCCGCCACACCGTTACTGGCTACCTGATCCATCATGCGTCCTCGGTGTTCTGGGCAACGGCGTATGAAACGCTGCGCTGCGGTCGTCGGTCGCCCCAGCCAGTTGTCGCCCTGGCTGCGGCAACGGCTGTCACAGCGTATCTGGTCGATTACAACGTAGTTCCTTCACAGTTGACGCCGGGCTTCGAGCGCCGGCTTCAACCCATGGACATGTTTTGCATCTACGCAGCGTTCGGTGTGGGCTTGGCGTTGCCATGGCTGCTGCCCCGCGACCGCCCGAAACTGAGTCATAGACACTAGGAAGGTGCCTGCTTTCTGGCAAGTCCGGTCAGCGCCGGGCCCTCTAGGAGTTCACCGGTAGGACCGAAACGGCTGCCATGGCATGGGCAATCCCAACTGTTGGCATCACCGTTCCATTGCACGATGCACTTCAGGTGCGGGCAGACTGGCGACATGGCGTGCAGCATGCCGGTTTCATCGCGGTACAACGCACAGCGGCCCTCTCCCTTGCCCACGACACGCCCACTGCCTGGGGCGATCTCCGAGCCATCGTCTACTTCCGCCTTCAAGCGGTCTCCAAGCAGGTGTTTGATGACTGTGGCATTGGTTCTGGCCCAGCCACCGGCAGACTTGAGCGGGGTGATCCGTAGCGGGCTGAGCAGGTGCGCCAGATCATCAGGCTGCCGGCCTTCGATGCCCTGAACGATTAGCTCGGCCGCGAGCGCGCCCCAGGTCAGTCCATCGGCCTGGAAGCCGGTTGCAACCCACACATTCTCGTGGGCGCTGCTGCCTATGTAGGGAAGGCCATCGGCAGGTTTGAACTGCTGGGCGGACCAGCTTGCAGCGACCGGTTCCTGCACTACGAAACGCTCCTCGGCATACTTGAGCAGGCGGCCAGCAGGGTCCTGCGTGGACGACCATTCACCGGTACGGTGCTTCTCGCCGACGACCACCAACAGCGGTGCCTGCTGTTCCGGGACGGACCGCAGCGACCGGCCGCTGTCGGTCACCCAGTGAATACCGATGGGTAGCGGTGTCTGGACTGGGACGGCGATTCCATATTCGCGGTACACCTCCATTTCTGCCTGCAGCAGGTTGAAACCGGCTGGTGAATGGGTGGCCAGTACAATGTGATTGGCGTGCACCTTGCCTGTCGCGGTTCTCACGCAGCCCGCAGCTGCGTCGATGTCGATTACCTGCGTTTGCTCGAACACCTCAGCATGTCGGGACAAGAGGTCAAGCAGCGCCCGGCACAGCCGGTAAGGATCCAGCTGCGCCTGTCCTTCGACGCTGAACGAATCGGTCAAGGGGAAGGGGAGCTGTCCCGGCGAGGGATGCGGACTCAAGCCGGCAACGCGATAAGCAGCCAGCTCGCGCGCGTAACGCTGCCGTTCGGCCGGCGCATTGCTCTCGATACTCCACTGCAGTGGGGTGCGTACGAACCCACAGTCGATCCCGTACTCCGTCACCAATGCCTCCACCCCTGCAATGGCATGCATTCGGGAGGAGGTCACCTCACGCAGGACGTCTTCCCCCCACTTGGCAAGGAGGGTCGCCATCTCGGACGTTGACCCATACAGGTTACCGGTCGAGGCGCCAGTGTTCTTCTGCCCAGCCAATCCTGCTTCAAGCACCACGACACGATAACCCGCGTTGCACAGTCGCCATGCCGTCAACAGACCGGTGATGCCGGCGCCGACAACGACCACGTCGGAAGTGATATCGCCGAGCAAAACCCGTGAATCGTCGATGGAAGGATAGGAGGCCATCCAAATGCTGGTCATGGTCCACTCGAAGCTTGAGCTTTCGCCAATATTCGCCGTGATGCCATTCGCAGACCGTGGATTTGTGTGAACACTTGGTGGTGACACGGAGCCAAAGGAGTACTGTAGTTCACGTCTCCTCACGCTTCTTTATCGGCAGAGTGGCTACATCCTGCAACCTTCAGTTGCAGCGGTACTTGGCCGTACCGCAGACAGCGGACCGGCCTTCGATGCCTTACAGCATTTTGGAAAGGAGAGCTAAATGGAAAGCAGTCGGGCCGCTCCCGAGTTTTTTGCCCGTTTATTCCGCTCGAACGCACAGCCGCGTGAGTTGAGCCTAGGGGATGTTGCTGGCTGCGTTGTAACGCAGAACGACCTGTTGTGGGTGGATTTGCTGGCACCGAACGTACAGACGTTGGATGAACTGTGGCGTTCCTGCAAGCTGCCGGAGCTAGCGCGACTATTGCTCGAATCAGGTAGTAGGCCACTTGTGGAGCGCGAAGGGAAGCACTTCTGGGCGCGTACCGTCACGGTCACGCCAGCGCAGGGCGATGAGCTGGTGAGCGGTGCTGTACTTGTCTGCGTGGCGGGCGCCAATCAAGTGATCACCTATCACACCGAAGAGATCGAGTTCCTGGCAGCGCTGCGCGAAAGCGCCAACGGTGCGGTTATTGGTGGGCTGTCGTCTGAGAGCTTCGTGGCAACATTGCTTGACCACCAGCTATCCGGATATTTCCAGGCGGTCAATGACTTCGAATGCGCGGTCGAGCACTTGGAATCGGAAATGTCCACCAACGACATCGAAGCCAATATCGTCGAGCTGCAACGGCTGCGGCGCTGGGCGTCCAGATTGCGCCGGATGTTGGCCCCGCACCGTTCGGTTTTCGGTGCGTTGTCGCGCCCGGATTTCCGGCCTTCGGAAAGTAGAGAGGCAGAGCGTCACTTCGGCGCGCTGGATACGCGCTTCGAGCGGGCCATGGACATGATAGAGAACGCGCGTGAGTTGGTTATCGGTAGCTTCGAGCTGTTCAGTGGTCAAGTCGCGTTGCGCACCAATGGGGCGATGCGAGTGCTTACGTTCGTGACCGTGATCGCTGGGGTGCTGGCTACGTTCGTCGGCGCCTTGGGCATGAACTTTGAGGCCAGCCTATTCCAGACACGTGATGCAGGGTTTTGGTCGATTGTTGGTGGGCTCTTGTTCTTCTCCGGAGCAATGACATGGCTCGGTTGGCGACGTCGATGGTTCTAGGGTGTAACGGGAAAGAGCGATACAAGAGACGGAGCAAAGCAATGGGCAAGCAGGCACAGATCGGGTTCTTCAGGCGCAACGGGCTTTCGCTGGTACTTCTACTGTTGTTTCTCGCGTTCCTGGCGGGGCAGGTGTTGACTGGCTTCCGCGCCAGCAATGAGGAGCGTGCGGAGCAGGGGTTGGCAGCGGAAACGATGACTGCCTACCTCGGCAGTGGTCATTTCATTTCGGCAACCTTCGAAAACTGGGAGAGCGAATTCCTGCAGATGGGGATGTATGTGCTACTTACTGTTGGCTTACGACAGCGTGGGTCTGCAGAGTCGCGACCGTTGGACCCGGCTGACGAGGACGACGATGTAGAAGCTGGCCCTACGCCCTGGCCCGTCAAGGCAGGGGGAATCTGGCGATGTCTCTATGCAAACTCGCTGGCACTGGCTTACCTGATGCTGTTCTTGCTCGCATTCGCCGGCCACGCATATGGAAGCTGGTTGCACGAAAATGAACAGCGTGGCGCAGAAGGAGAGCAGCTACTTTCGTTGGCGCAGCATCTGGGGGGCGCGCAGTTCTGGTTCGAGTCCATGCAGAATTGGCAGAGCGAGTTCCTGGCCGTACTGTCGATTGTAGTTCTGAGCATCTTCCTGCGGCAGGACAAATCCCCTGAATCCAAACCGCTTGCCGCACCGCACTCTCAGACGGGCACCTGAGTGCCGGCTCGTGTCAATTGCGCAATCAAGCCGCGGCGTTAGTCTCCAGCCACGCAACCAAGGCCTCCAAGGGCATAGGCCGGGCGATGTAGTAGCCTTGAACACAATCAACGCCATGCGTACTCAGCCACTCGAGCTCGGAAACGTTCTCGACGCCTTCGGCAACAATACTGAGTCCCAAACCATGCCCCAACGCGACCAGTGCATTGCAAATGGACGCATTGCGCGGGTCGTTGTGTACATTCTGTACGAAGCTCCTGTCGATCTTGAGGTGATCCAGCGGTAGGTCCCGCAGATAGCTCATGCTAGAGAAACCGGTGCCAAAGTCGTCTATCGAAACGCAGACACCATCCTTGCGGAGCTCCTCCATCGTGGCCTGCGCCATTTCCGGACGCTGCAGCATAGCGCTTTCGGTCAGCTCCACATGCAGTGCGCCTCGAGGCAGTTGGTACCGTTTATGGGCGTCGCGCAGCATGCTTGACACCGCGCCTGCCATGAACTGCACTGCGGAGACATTGATGGCGATTGCTATATCGTGGCCACACGAAGCAAGCGACCTGCTCGCGCGTGCCGCTGCATCAACAACCCATTCGCCAAGAGGAGCTATAAGACCGGATTCCTCGCACAGTGGAACGAAGGTAGCCGGCGAAACATAGCCGTCCTTGGTGCGCCAACGCAGCAGGGCCTCGGCTACGATGATGTTCCCGTCGGATATCCGTTTTATGGGTTGGAAGAAGAGCTCGAACTCCTCGCGTGCTAACGCGGTACGTAGCCTGTGTACGGTGTCCAGTCTCTCCGCAACGCGCTCGGTCATGCGCGTGGAGTAATGCATGGTCGGCAAGTTTTGCACCCGTGCCTCGAAAGCCGCCAATACAGCGTGACCGGCTACTTGTTCAGCTCGTTCGTTTAGTTGCTGGAACGCAATGCCGATCCAGCCCTCCATGCGATGCACGCCGGTGTCAGATTCGATGGAATCGGTAAAGGTTGCGACTAACGCGTCTACTAGGTCGCTCCAGTTCTCGCCCTGCGTTACCGCCAGCACGAAAGCATCTGATGGCGCATAAGCCAAGTGGCCGTAGCCTTCAGATATCTGTTGCAGGCGACGGGCCACGCTGTGGATAAGGGCGTCGCGGGTCCTTCGCCCGAAGGTAGATGACATTAGCTCCAAATCACGCAGCTGGATGTGAATTATGGCGTAGGGCCTGCTACAGTCCTCCCCGCTGTGGTCTGCATCTACACGTTCCAGCAGCGTACGCAGGTGCAGCAGTCCCGTACTTTCTTCGTGTGAGGCCCGCCATTTTAGGTCTGCTTCATAGGCAACGCGCTCACTTACATCTTCAGCCAGTACCAGCCGCGCATCACGTCCATTAAAGCGAATACTACTGCTGTGGACGCGAACGTGTATGCGACGGCGATCGCGAGTCATGTGTAGCCAGATAGGCGTAGCGTCACGAGGTTCGGACGGATCATCGACTGAGTCCTGCACCGCAGCTGCCTCCCCGGATGGCCGAATCTGGAGAATAGTCATTTCTAGAAATTCGGCGCGCGTGTATCCGTAGCGCTGGACCGCTGCCGCATTCACTGCCAGAAAACGCAGCGACTGAACGTCGAAAACCCAGAAAGGAAGCGGATTGCGCTCAAAGAGCTCACGGAACTGTGATTCGGCTCGCTCTAGTTCATTCTGCTGCAGTCGGCGCTCCGTTATGTCCACGATGGTGCCAGTCATGCACTGCTGCGCCTCCTTGTCCAGAACAGGTGCCCCTCGCGCGATGATCCAACGCTGCTGTCCATCAGGAAGCACGATTCGGTACTCAGCCCGGAAGGGACCCCCATTTTCCAACGCTTGTGCAAACGTTCGTTCCACCCACGGCCGGTCATCCTGATGCATGCGATGAAAGAAGTCCGTCAGCGGGATCAGACCTTCTTTGCGCGGAAAGCCAAACAATTCAGCTGCATGCGCTGAGGCCTGAACTTGGTCGCTGGCTATATCCATCGCCCATACTCCTGCGCGTGATGCTTCTTGGGCCTTGCCGAGCCAATCAGCGTGGCGTTGCAGTGCAACATGGACGTCGCGACGAGCCGCCTCAGATACAGCCATCCTTCGCATCAGATAGAGCATACCCACCCAGTACAACAGCAAGAGTGATATCAGGAACGCGGTATAGTTTCCCCATGGTTTAGTCGCCTCTTTCTTGGAGAGGGCGGCGACGACGACAAACGGATACCCGTTAGATGACGCTAGGTTGATCAGGTGGGTACCGTTATCGATGGCGTGTAGCTGCGACGGCCGGCCCGCCGCATCATGGAGTAGGTGCTCAGTGTTTGCACCTCGGTGAGCGAGGGCCACCCCGGCGCTCGTCATGATTGTGATGCCGTCGCCCCTGCCAACATCGACGTCTTCTAGCATTGCGCGTAGCTCTGAAGTTCGCAGCCCCGCCACCAGCCAGTTGCCTTGCGGAGTGCGAAGTACTAGCTGTACCACCGGCTGCGAACGCGCTTGGTTTAAGAGTGCACCTATACCCAGCTGGCCTGGCGGAAGTGAAGATCGCAATATAGACGGAAAGCCTGTCGGCGTTTTCACACCTCTGTGAAGTGGATGTCCGTCTTCGTCAAACAGATCGATGTCCTGGAGCTCACTGTTGCGAGAAATGACACCGCGTATGGTTGCGGGTAGATCCCAGAGGGGCGGTTCAGCCGCATAGCTGTCTGCCTCCGCAGCCATACCGTTCAGGGCTCTTTCGAGGTTACGTATCTCGTAGCGGAGTACGCGGTCCACGCCTTGAGCCACTGCCGCACTTTGAGTCTGTGCCGCTTGCAGACGCGCGGAGCGGTCGAAGAGGATTGTTGATATCAAGCCTGCGCTGAGCGCCAGACCGAGCACGGTTCCTATCCATCGAACGATCCGCGTGGACCCGGTCTTTGTTCTTGGAGCTACTGTCATCAATCCCTCCGATCCACCTGCTGAGTCGACGCACGCCCATGCGCAGAGTGCGCCGCTGCGAAGGATACCGTTGCAGCCATGCAGTGGGTTGGTCGGCAATCACATTTCAATTTACCGTCTAATGCAACCTGCATCCTGCCGAAATTCGGCGCCCGCGGGGCTAGAAAAAAGCCGGGACCCGGCTTCCGCCATTAACACACCTTCTACATGTGTTGACGCTCGCCTGAGTATTTGTACTGGACAAGAGATGTAGACGGAGTTGCTGTTAGCGAGGTATGCCTCTCCTACGAAGGCGACCACTGCGGCGACGCACCCTCTTTGAATCAATCCTTCGTACTCGCCAAAGAGCGTTCACCTCTCGACCATGATCTTTCACTGATGGGGAATGAGCCTAGGCCTAGGTTCCACCGCGTCGGTCCGCATAGGCAACGAATATGAACAGTGAGAGAGAGTACGTTGATAGGGAGTTAGAGGAGTTGGAGCGACTGGCGACGATAGAGAGACGGCGTCCGCCCGCTGCGCGGGACTTTGCCCCGCTATTGGCCAGAGCGGCCTTACTTCTCGATGGATTGGAGGGTTCTATTAAGGACAGCATAGACTGGACCGTCTGTGCATGGCTGCAGTAAGCATCCACGTCGTTCCTCAAGGCGACATGCACTCTTAGCCACGTGTTCACAAAGGTTTGGGTTGCCTTCGCTTCTCGCGACCACCTCGCAACGCCGAATCAGGAGAATCGTCGCTGCGGCATACAGCCGCCAAGGAGAATGATCATGGGTAACCAGAATCAGAACCAGCAGAACCAGCAGAACCAGCAGAATCAGCAAAATCAGCAAAATCAGAACCGCAACGACCAGGAGCGTAACGATCAGGAGCGTAACGATCAGGAGCGCAACGATCAGGAGCGCAACGAACGTCGTGAGCGCTAATGCTTAGCGTTAGTTTGGGCCCCCGAAAGGGGGGGGGCCCTTTTTCATTTGTAAATACGAGGACTCCTATGTCATCCGCCAGCGTTGAAGATCTCTATCTCCACGTCACGCTCACTTCACTGGTCGCAGACGGGCAACGTGTTGCTTGGGTGGCCACGTGTGTTCAACGAGCTCAGGATAATTCCACTACCTGCGTTTGGACATGGAGCCAAGAAGACGGCATGGAGCGGGTTGCCGAAGACGGAAGTTCACCCCAAGTCAGTCCTGATGGGCGACAGGTTGCCTTCATCGCTATGAGAGATCAGCCTGAGATATGCGTTTGGCATGGGCGTGGTGGTCAGCTCGAGCGTGTTTCTACTGCGAAGGAAGAGGTGACCTCCATTCTGCAATGGGGGGCGGCTGGGAAACAGCTCCTGGTCATCAGCAAACCCCGTGCCGGCATTGGGGGTGACGAGCCTTATCGAGTTGGTGAACTCCCCTACAAGCAAGACGGCACCGGTGTGGTTGTTGAGCATGAGGCAAGTCTTGGATGGCTCAATATTGATGATGGCACGATAGAGTCGATCGACGCCCAAGGACTGGAAGTGCTGGAGGCCCGCTGGTGTGCGACAGCGGGTAGGTTAGCTTTCGTTACTCGAAGTCGAGGCCATCAACGACACTGTATGCAGCTGTGGATAAAGGAAGGCAATGAGGATCCGTTTCGCACGGCGGAGGACCATGTCTCGTTCTCTGGCCTGCAATGGTCTCCTGACGGCCAGCGTCTGGCCTTTTCAGGGTCCAAGATCGAGGGAGATTCTATCGGTCTGCTTTGCCTGTGGGAATTTCAGGGGGGGAAGTTGAAACGCAAGAGAACGTTGAGCTAGCTATTCCGAGTGCAATCGCATGGGACGGAACGGGCCGGCTAATCGTGAACCAGGCTCATCGCGGCCTTCAGCGGATAGTTGGTATCGGACTCAACGGGGATATCGAGCAGATAGTGGCTGAACCGATGAGCCACTGCTTAGCCATGGCGGCCGGAGCGGCGAACCTGGCGGTTGTGGTTTGCTCGCCAGTTGCTGGCCCAGAGATCTTCATAGCCGACAAGCAGGGCAGATCGTTGACTCAGGTGAGCGACTTCAACGCATGGAGAAAGGACAGGCCTGAGCTCCGTTGTTTAGAACGGTGGTTCCGGGTGGCTGATGGAAACGGTGGCTTCGAGGATGGTCAGGGATGGGTTCTTAGTGCTCCCGGCGAAGGTCCCCGCCCGTTGTTGTTGGACATGCATGGCGGGCCCCATAGCATTGCTTCCTTTGAGTTCGAACGCTTGATTCACTGGCCTGTACTGGCAGAGAAGGGCTGGGCCATTTTGGCGCTCAATGCGGTGGGCTCGAACAGTTACGGCTTGGAGTTCGCGCATCGCCTCTGTGGCCATTGGGGAGAGCTCGACTATCCCCAGTGGGAGGAAGTAAGGAGAAAGCTGCGCGTGGAAGGCATTGCATCTGACGTCGCGGCCTGCTTTGGCCACTCGTACGGCGGCTTCTTGTCGGCTTGGGCGCTAGGCCACGATGCAGGTTTGTCGTGTGGCGTAGTGTCTGGTGGGGTATAAATCTTATTTCGCACACCGGAACGTCAGATACCGGCTACTACGTTGGACCCTATGCGATGGGCGGGGAACTCAGTGAATGCGCCCAGCGCTATTGGGAACTATCGCCACTGGCTGCTGCCAACGGTATCCATGCTCCGACACTGATACTGCAGGGCGATGCCGACGAGCGGTGCCCACGTGGCCAAGGCGAAGAGCTTCTTGCAGAGCTACTTCGTAGAGGTGGCGTCAAGGCTGAGATGCTTGTATTCCCAAGTGGTTCACACCACCTCTCCTCGACCGGCCGCCCAAGCCACCGAGTGCGCTACTACTCTGCGTTGGTCGACCGGCTCGAAGATGCTAGAACTGCCGTGAACAACGCTACTAAGGTGGGCCAATAGGCTCGCCCGGTAAGTTTCACTCCTGTGCGGCGGCCTTATTGCCGCCTTGCTTTGCCAGCAACGTCAGCTTCTCGTCAGTGGCTTTTTCCTCGTCTAACGTTTCGAGGAGGAGCGGAAGGGCATCTTTATAGCCGAGCTGTTTCGCCAGGGCGGCGATTGTGCCGTAAGACGCGATTTCATAGTGCTCTACCTTCTGGGCACCACCAATGAGGGCGGCATCTCGTACCGGGCCTTCCTCAATGCTGTCGATGGCGTCCTTTCCTTCCTCCACAAGGCCTTCCATCGCGGCGCATTTAATGCGCTTCAGGCGAATACCGAGAAGCTCGACTACTTGGTCGATACGCTCGATCTGCCCTTGCGTCTCTTCCAGATGGGTTTCAAATGCAGCAGCCAAATCTGGACTGAAAGCAGCGCGAGCTAGACGGGGCAGGGCCTTGGTGAGCTGCTTCTCTGCACTGTAGATATCGGACAGTTCGTGGATGAAAAGGTCTTCTGCAGTCTTGATAGGCATATGCCTTCTCCTTCATCGGGAGGGGTAAATTTAGTGGGCTCCCAGTCGGCTGGCGTGAAAGAATGCTCATCAGATGTGAATTTGTGTGGGGCCATTTGCTATATCTGTACAAGGGGACCACGCAATAAGCGCGCCTGCGTATTTTTAGGTGAAAGAATGCTCTGTAGCCGTCACAGCGCATTTCGGACAGGTGAAAGCTAATGGCGGAGTGGCCCTACGGAGAGAGCACCTGTGCAAGCGGAACTGTGGCGAGCGCCCTACGTAGATTTGGATCTATATATCGGACGCTGGTACGAAATCTGCCGTAAACCGCAGAGTGCTGATGACAAAGGCCTCCGAGATGTGCTTGTGGACCAATCACGCGGTGCGGATGGCTCAATTGATTTGCTGAGTTCCTTCGATCATCCAGTGCTGGGGAATCGCACCTTTCACGGGGTAGCCACGCCGCAAGATTCTTCAGGTTCACTTCTAGAAATTTCCTATCCGGAGACATTGCATTGGGTGCCTTTCCTCTCCGGAAGGGTATCCGTGGTCAAGGTTGACGTTGATTACCGGACCGCCTTGATTGGCGATTCGCTACGCCAAGGCCTGGTGCTTCTGCATCGAAGTCCAGTAATGGAGCCATCGGACGCGCGCAAGTGGCTGCGAATTGCTGAGTGCCGGGGCTTTGACACAGGGAACCTCGTGTGGCCGATCCATTCGGGGTGTGAAGGACCGCTATGAATGCTACAGGTCCAGCCTACGGCAGCGCCAAGCTGACTCCTCTCGATGGGGCGTCGCCGCTTTGGACGGTAGGTCATTCCACACGCACTTGGGAGGCTTTTCGGGAAGTCCTAAGAGTCCACGAGATCACCACCGTGGTTGACGTCAGGCGGTTCCCTGGCTCCCGCAAGTTTCCTTGGTTCGGTAGCGACGCGATGAGCACACAATTGCCCCTAGACGGCATTGGCTACCACTGGGTTCCTCAGCTAGGGGGACGACGATCAGTGCAGCCAGAGTCGCCGAATGGCGCGTGGAAAAGCGCTTCGTTTCAGGGGTACGCGGATCACATGGCCAGCGCAGAGTTTGCGGACGGATTTGAGCAAGCGCTGACTGCAGCAGCGGAAAGCCGTACAGCGTTGATGTGTGCAGAGCTGCTGTGGTGGCGCTGCCATCGGCGATTGATTTCGGACCTCTTGGTACACCGGGGTCACCAGGTGCTGCATATCCAGACCGAACGAGTGGCAGAACCGCACCAGCTCAATCCAATGGCCCAAGCGGCAGGCGAGGGCCTCATATATCCGCCTTTGCAACTTGGTTTGCTTTAGGCCTTCAGAGCAAGCCCGCCTCTCTCCGCTCGGACTTCGCACAAATTCTTGATTGAGCTGAGGGCGGTGGTCATGAGACGCCCCCTCTACTGGGGAGCAGAACCGGGCCTGGTGCGCCGGGATTTCTATCCGTACAGCAGCGACCAAATGACGGGGGAGCGCTGGAATTGGTATCGTAAACCCTCTACGTCCACCTGCGTTGCTATCTGCTCAAACCGTTGAAGCACCCCGGAAGCGGGTGACGATGGAAACCTTACTGATGGCAAACCTCGTTACGGGGTCTCCGCTCCATGCCAGGCCCTTCTGGGATCAATTGCAAGTGGGTCACGATTGCATCTTCGAATGGATGCCCCTGTAGTGACAGTTTGGGCACACGGCTGGTTACCAGCATGCGAAGACACAGGCCCACACTGGTGTTCTGGGACCTGCGTCTCTAACCTGGTCATATGACTTCACGCATCCCTGAAGCGCTTTTAAGCCGTGGGATGGGAAAGTACATACGTCCTCAGCAGCTGCGGGTTGCCGCCCTCCTCAGAAGTAGCTGCGTATGACGGGTGAGCAACGCTCACCACTGCCCACCAGTCGGTTCCCGCTGGTGGGCTTTTTTTATTGATTAATCTCGACGTGGCTCGGCTATACGAAAAATGGTCGGCGGGTCGCATCGGCCTGTCGCACCGAGTCTCGCAGCATCTCCTTGACCATTTTGATGCACGAATCACCAGTGCGCTTTTGCGCTCCAACCTGCAGCTCTTGATAAACTTGCTACAAGCCGGTCTTCTTTCCATGGGCTTTGTAGGCGGCGTGATGGTTGCGGGGGCCTTCATAGTTAGGATGCCCTAACGGAACGTGCTTCCTGCGCAGAACGAGTTTTCGCCGTGTACCGGATTCGAAGTTGGTTTGGTTTTTCTGATGTGAGTAACTGAGTGAGTAACGATTACGGCGTCCTGCTTTAAAGTCTTTTGGATTCAGGCAGATGGGCTCGCTTTTCGATTGATGGTGGGCCACCATGTAATTCAATGCGTTGCGGTGTTTTTTCCTGCAATGCATGCATCCGGGGAATTGGCTGGTGCCTGGCTGGTGCCCGTACTGCTGGAGCGAACTGCGCAGACTTCCGCGGCAATCCCAGCTTGTACTTCCGACATGCGCCAACGTCAGCGAGCGAGCTCGCGGCTCGGATATCGAGTGCAAGCTGCCGAACGAAGGCCTCTGAATGATCCGCATAGGACGGGACCAGCATAAGAGCCGGCCCCGTCACTGACTTCTCGAATACTGTTTGTTGGGCCGTTCTCAATGCTGCGTGGTCCATTGAACCGTCGCAGCATTCAGGTCGGATTTCACCCTGCCTGGCCCAGGCGCGCTTTGAGCTGCTGGATCTCTGCGTCGCTGATGCCGATGGATTTCAGATAGCCCTCAGCGCCGCCGTACTGCTGCTGAAGTGCTGACAGAAACATCTCCATGTTCTCCGGTGCAGTACCTGCCATGCCCGCCATCTTCCTGCCGATCTCCGGGTTCTGGCGGATGAGTTCCATCATCTGCGCGTTCATCGCACTGTCCTTGGGTTGCCCTTCCAGGTAGTGCGCGGAGATCGCGTAGTTGTGCACGATGTCGCCATCGGCAACGCCGGCCAGGTTCAGCAACAGGCCGGCGATGATGCCGGTA
>QFOV01000408.1 GCA_003248565.1 Stenotrophomonas sp. | reverse complement strand
ATGCCAGCCCATGGCCAATTGCTGGCAGAGCAGATCAAGACGCGGGAAGGTTTGAACCTGTTCCTGTATCCGTTCGCGGGCAGGGCCGTGCACGAGGGACTCGCTGCCGTGCTTGCCTTGCGCTGGAGCCGGCGAGTAGCAGCTACCTTTTCATTCTCGGTGAACGATTATGGGCTGGTGGTGACCGCAACTTCGGTGCAGGCGTTGGATGAAGCGGCCCTGGCCAGTCTATTGGAGCCGGACGCGCTGCTGCAGGACCTGAGTGAGGCAGTGAACATGAGTGAACTGGCACGAAGGCAATTCCGGGAAATTGCCCGGGTGGCGGGACTGTTGCCACCGTCCATTCCGGGGCGCGCCCTGCGCAGCCTTCGCCAACTGCAGGCGTCGAGCAGCCTGCTTTACGACGTGCTCCGTCAGTACGATCCCGGACACATGCTGCTGCGTCAGGCCGAGCGCGAAGTTCTGGAGCAGCAGTTGGAGGTGGCGACGTTGCAACAGGTCGTGGCCGAGTGTGCTGCCCGCAAGCTGTTGCTCACCAAACCACGCACGCTGACGCCCCTGTCTTTTCCGCTCTGGGCCGAATCCAGGCGTGGCAGTTTGAGCAGTGAGGATTGGAAGCAGCGGGTCCGCCGCGCAGCGCAGTTGCTGGAAGCGCGGCATGGTTGAACGCCTGCAAATGGTGCTCGCAGGCGAGGCGGTTACGCTGTTGGCGGACCGCGCGCTTTATTGGCCAGCGCGACAACGGCTGATCGTAGCCGACCTGCATCTTGGCAAGGGTGCGGTGATGCGGCGGGCCGGAATCGCCGTGCCCAGCGGCGGTACCGGCAGTGACCTTGCGCGTCTGACCACGTTGCTGGACGCTACCAGGGCGGACTCGCTATGGGTATTGGGTGATTTTCTACATGCTGCACGCTCGGAGGGCAGCGACGCGGCCTGGCAGCAGTTCCGTCAGGCGCACTCGCAGCTGGCAATGGCTGTCGTGCCCGGCAACCATGATCGTGCCCTGGATGCCGACGCTGCGGATGTGGAGCTTATTCCCGACGGTACCTGCGATGGTCCTTTCAATTTCCGCCACGCGCCTGGGGAGCCGGACGGGGCGTCTGGTTACACGCTTTGCGGCCATCTGCACCCGGTGTTCAAATTGCCAGCGATGCGTGCGCATCCGCTGTTCTGGATCGGCGATCGATGTACCGTCCTGCCAGCATTCTCGCTGTTCACTGGCGGATTGCGGGTCGACCGCCGCCAGGTGCTGGGCAGCGTGCTTTGCAACGGACGGGATCTTCTGAAGCTGGAGTAACCGTGTTGGCCAGAGCACTGATCTCGATCACATGGCAGCGGCCGACTCGCCGTTTGTTCAAGTCTCCATCGAAGCAACTCTCGTTCGCTACTGAGCAGCTTCGCTTGACGCGAGGAATCTTGAAATAGATCACACATCGAGGGCTTTTTCCATCCATTTTTGCTCGACCGTCACATGCGCGATCCTATATACGACCAGCCGGAAAACAGGGACAACATCAGGAGACTAAGCTGTGAAAAGCATGAAACTCTATCTGGAAGGGCCAGGGCGAGAGAGGCGTCCTGTCAAGGTCGTTTCGACAGAGAGAAAGAGCTTGAGAACCATGCTGGATTACCCGGCAGGCGCGCAGTGGCCGCCGGCTTGGGTCGCATGGTCGAGGTGAACACCTTGATGGACGACGAGGGAAACCTTGCACAGCAGATTGATAGCGAGGGCTTCAGATACAGGTTCAATGGATCTGAATTGCCTTGGTCATTGATCGTCGGTTGATTCTGGCGGGCCCCCGGGAGGGGCCCGCTCTTCCTGTTCAGACCGTCACCGCTACAACAGGGCAGGGACCAGCACCTCTCCCGCATGATGGGGCTGGATTTTCTTTCTTGACTGTGCGACGGCACCGCAAGGGCGCGCCGCCGAATCTTGGAGCCGCGTAGCCCATGCTTGATGGTTGCGTGCAGGAACAGCGTGTGGTTCCAGTCCACGCAGGGCCGCTGGTGGTCGCGTTGCATTCACACATGATCACGCTTCGCTATCGCTGCCGCCCTTACAAAAGCACGCTCA
>QFOV01000407.1 GCA_003248565.1 Stenotrophomonas sp. | reverse complement strand
GGTGTGGCCGAAGGAATCCTTGACCCCGCCGGCATCGGCGACGAACTGGCCGTCGGCGGTGTGGATGCCTTCGCTGGCCACGACCACGCAGAAGCCGACTTTCTCGACCACCTGCTTGACCTTGGCCAGGAACACCGGCTCGTCATAGGCGCGCTCCGGCAACAGGATGATCTGCGGTGCGTCGTCGGGGTTCTCGCCAGCCAGGCCCGCCGCTGCGGCCAGCCAACCGGCATGACGTCCCATTGCCTCGTAGATGAAGACGCGGGTGGAGGTCTCGGCCATCGCTGCCACGTCCAGCGCGGCCTCGCGCACCGAGATTGCGGTGTACTTGGCCGCCGAGCCGAAGCCCGGGCAGGTGTCGGTGACCGCCAGGTCGTTGTCGATGGTCTTGGGTACGCCCACGCAGGTCAGGGGGTAGCCGTATTCCTTGGCCAGCTGTGAGACCTTCAGTGCGGTGTCGGCCGAGTCATTGCCGCCGTTGTAGAGGAACCAGCGCACGTCGTGCGCCTTGAACACCTCCAGCAGGCGCTCGTACTTGGCGCGGTCGGCCTCCAGCGACTTGAGCTTGTAGCGGCACGAGCCGAACGCGCCGCCAGGGGTGTGGGCCAGCGCGGCGATGTTGGCGGCCGACTCCTTCGAGGTGTCGATCAGCTCCTCGCGCAGTGCGCCAAGGATGCCGTTGCGTGCCGCCAACACCTTGATTTTCCTGGCCCTTGCCTCGGCAATGACGGCCGAGGCGGTGGCATTGATGACGGCGGTGACGCCGCCGGACTGGGCATACAGCAAGGTGCCTTTGGACATGGGCAATACTCTCCAGAGCGGGAGGACATTCCGGGACATTGGCCGGATGCGGTAAGCTGCACATATTGCGGTGCAGCGTGAATCGGCCCATGAGTCTAACGCCGCTGTCCGTCCCGTTTCCTCAAAACATATGGGAGTCAGGAATGCGATTGGTTCTGTTGGGACCGCCCGGTTCGGGCAAGGGCACGCAGGCGACGAGCCTGAAGGAACAACTGCAGGTTCCGCACATTTCCACCGGTGACCTGCTGCGCGCCGAAGTGGCTGCCGGCACCGAGCTGGGCAAGCAGGCCAAGGCGGTGATGGATGCCGGCAACCTGGTGTCCGACGACATCCTGCTGGGCATGCTGGAATCGCGCCTGTCGCAGGCCGATACCGCCAAGGGCTTCATCCTGGATGGCTACCCGCGCAACGTGGCCCAGGCCAACGCGCTGGGCGAACTGCTGGCCAAGCTGAACCAGCCGCTGGACGCCATCGTGCAGTTGGATGTGCCGACCGAACTGCTGGTCGAGCGCATCGCTGGCCGCGCCCAGGAGCAGGGTCGCGCCGATGACAACCCGGAATCGGTGCGTCAGCGCCTGCAGGTCTACAACGATTCCACCGCACCGGTGATCGACTTCTACGCCGCCAAGGGCACCCTGGCCCGCGTGGATGGCGTTGGTGCGCTGGACGAAGTGCTGGCCCGCATCCTGGCGGCGATCAAGCGCTGATCAGGCAGGGTTGCAGCGTTTTCTGCTGCAGCCCGCCAGCAATGCAAAACTGAAACGCCCGGGTCCAAGTGCTGGATCCGGGCGTTTCATTTGAATAAAAGCCAGCTAAGGGCGTGCTCAAGGCCCCATCAGCATGAGCTCCCTGGGGATGGCCTCTTGGGGAGTAGGACCTGAGGGATACTGAGGCTGGCGTCACGTATTTTCATTGTGAACGTGCCGTGATGGTATCGGGGAATCCCCTACATACTTTAGGGGTACACCTACATGAACTCGGGCATACCCCTTATCCGTGTGCATCGGCGACAATCGGTTGATGAGCAAGATCCATATTCTCGGCATTGCCGGTACTTTCATGGGCGGCGTGGCCGCCCTGGCCCGCGAACTCGGTCATCAGGTCGAAGGCAGCGATCAGGCGGTCTATCCGCCGATGTCCACCCAGCTGGAAACGCTGGGGATCAGCCTGTCGCAGGGCTATCTGGCGGGCAACATCAGCGCCGACTGCGACGAGGTCGTGATCGGCAACGCGCTCTCGCGCGGCAACCCGGCGGTGGAGGCGGTGCTGGATTC
>QFOV01000031.1 GCA_003248565.1 Stenotrophomonas sp. | reverse complement strand
ACTGGCCATGTAGCTGTCGCGCATGAGGCGCGAGTGGAGCACCATGCTCCAGTCGCCACGTTTGCGGGCACGGACCATCTCGCGATTGTTATAACGAGCTAGCGTCAAACAGCCCTGCTTGGAAATACCAGTCATGGTCAGCCCCTCAGTCGATTGTGACCTCTATGCTAGGTGCGTTAAACGCACCTGTCAACGCAACCCTTTCGGGCCACCGATCAATTGGGCAAGATAGGCGCTGCGTGTTTACAGAAACGGTCGTCCAGCATCGTGGTGAATCTGCCAGAGCATCACCGCGTCAATGACGAACATGCCAAGGACCAGAAACACGACAATGGCCTGCTCGATATTATCGACCATCCACTCAATCAGCTTCATCAGAAGGTCCTTAGTCAGGAACAACAGACATGCGGTCTGGTCAACGCATCGCTAGGTCAAGGGAATGCCATGCCGAAGTCGTCGTCCAAGTCCGAAAGGCTATCCGCAAGGTCGATATCGACAGGGACATTGTCCTCCGCGGTCACGACAAACGAGCAGGCGCTATCGTGGTCCCCAGCAGCAATGTTCGGTTGAAAATAGCGATCAGCCACGGCCTGGGCCGCCGCCTTGTAATCGCCATCGACCTCGACATCGATGCTCCAGGTAACTGTGTACTTGTTGGACATCCTATTTTTTCCTCGGTGACTCGTCAGCTCGCAGGGTGGCCAGATCGATACCCGTCCGCGCACTCCGCCCAGGTCTTGATCTCGCTCTGCTCACCAGTATCAATGGCATGGATCAGATGGCTGATACCGGTCAAGGCTTTGCTAACCGAGATCCGTCCTGCCGCTACTTCGGTCAACACCTCGCGCAGCGTGTCGTCCATCTTGTCGATCGTCTCATCCTCAAGAATGCTTCTGCGGGTTCCCATTTCCATATTCCTGTTCAGTCAGTTTCATTCTGTGGCTCGATCAAGTGGCCGCGGCCCCCTTCAATAACTGGCGTACACCAGCCTTCTTAAGCAGCGGCCCCCAATCCTCTATTGCATAGACCGGCCCCTGCTTCGAGATTTTCACCATCGCCTGACTGCCTGCTTGGGCTATCAGGTCGGTAACCGTCTTCTTCGCAAGGCCGGTGCGCGCAACGACCTTCACCAGCGTTGCGTCAGGTGTAGAGTCTATTGCAGCAAGGACCACGAGCATTCGTCGCAGATCCCCTTTGGGGAAGGTCACTGATTCGGTCATGGTCATCCAGAGGTGGGATTAACGCACCTATCATAGGGTGCCTAGAGGGAACTTGTCACCGCTTGTGATCGGAATCGCTCCTCGCGAAGTGTTCCTAGCTGGCCAGCGAAAACCGCTGCTCGACCTGCAGCCATTGTCCCTTCGGCTCGTAGAGGTCAAACCGAGTGCACAACTCGTCCAGCGGCATTCGCTTGAAGGCGGGGAACTCCATGAACGGATCGAATACGACAATCTCGAATTCAGGGTGACGGAAGGCAGTAACCCAATGCCATCTACCAGCGCCCTCCTCCCCTCGCCAATCGTCCTTGACCTTCAGGATGCCGAGGCCCTGGAAATTGGACCATCCCTGCCAGCGTCGAGCCTGCTGGATCAGGCCGGCGGCGCCGACAGCCATTCTCATCTCGCTGCAATTCGTCGAGAAGGCCGGGCGCCCGCGGCGCCTGATGCCAAGACCGGTAGCCACGAAAACCTCCGAAGCCTCCTGGTAGTTGAGCCCAGCCACCATCGCCAGGCAAGCAACGCCGCTGTGACCGCCCTCTACGCGGACTTTCTGGATGCCGCACCTTACCTGCCAGCCGGCAGCCAGAGATGGCCCAAAACCCTCTGGAATCATTCCGGGCTGCTCAACTGCCAGGATTGTGGGGGAGGATCCGCATCTCGAAAGCGAATTTCTCCATTCGGGCCCGTTTCCAGGTATTCGGCGTAGGCACGAGCTTGATCAAGTAGCCATGCCCCCATGTCTCCTCCCTTCAGATTGATCAAGCTCCCTTCATACCGGAGGTAACCGCAAGCCAGCAGCTCATCGCCATCACAGGCCTCCAAGGCTCGCTTTACGGCGAGAAGGCCATGGCCGGTGAAGGCCCGCACGCGCCGTACCATCTCTGCTGTCAGCACGTCGCCTCCGTCAGTAGTCCGGTCCTAGATACGGCGCCAGGCGATCGAGGTCACGATCCCGGTTCATATTGCTCAGGATCTGCTTCTTCAACCGCTGGACCTTGTCCTCCTGCAGGTTTTTAGCTTGCTTCTGCAGGTCGGCGGTCAGTTCCGTGCCGGTCGCCCCGGCAGTCTTTCCGATGGGATCGGCAAGCGGCTTCGGATCTAGCTGAACGCCAGCCTTCTGGCCGGCCGCCAGAACCGCCGGCGAACCGGCGGCCAAGCACATCATCAGAACCAGAGTGGCGAAGCGCATCATGGCGTGGGCCCCTGATCGAAGGGGATCTCGTCTCCCTTCTCCGCCTTTTTCTCATCGGAACGCACACGAAGCATCTCAGCCATGGTGGCCTGATCGACGACAGTGAAGCCTGCCTTCTCCGCCAGCGGAATTGCTACGTCCATGAAGCGCTTGTCGCCATGGAAGCTCAGGGTCTTCCACCCCGCTTTCTGGGCCAGCTCGATCATGGCCATAGCCGCTTGCACAGGATCGAGACGACCACGCACACCGATGGTGTTGTCGCGCGTGTCGAGATCGATCTGACCGAGTTTGCCCAGGATGAATTTCACCGTCGTTTCGGTGATCTGGATGTCGGTGCGCAGTCCGCCCTTTTCCGCCGGAGCCAGGTAGATCGATTTGCAGTCTTCCCAGAACGCCTCGTCGAACAGGCGCTTACGCTTCTCTTCTTTCGTCCGTGCATCCGGTTCAGCCCCCGGCGCTGCGTCAAGCCCTTGGACCTGCAGGCGTGTCAACGACAATTCAGTCGCGTCCAGATCGACCCCCACAACCATGGCCTGCCCTGCCAACTCGCCGCCGGCCTCGGCGACCTTCGCCAATTCCGGCTGGGCCGCCTCGGCTACGGACCAGGTGTTGCGATTCACCGTTTCTTCCTTCGTGCCTGTGAAGTTGCCCTCGGCATCGTATTGCTTAACCGGCACAAGCACATCGTTCTTGCCGAGGCATTGCAGCACGATCGGGGTACCGATTTCCGGCGCCAAAGCCTGCAGTCCTCGTTCCAGATCGACACCCCATACGTAACGGGCATCTTGACCGACCTGGAGCTTGGCGTAGTAGCTCATAGACTCCGTCTTGTCGAAGTTGTAGTGGGCGGCGCCGTGCTCCAGCAGGACACCCTCATGGCGAGCCAGATTGGTGCTCGCCGGGGGCGCAGCCTTACTCGCGGCTGCTTGAGTCACCCCCTGCAGCGCACGGGCCTTCATCTCATCCAGGAAGGCTACGATGTCGGGACTGAACTTGATCGTTCGCGCCTGAATTGCAGGGAACATTTTTTCCTTGATGAGGGGATTGAGGTAGACGTTCTCATGCAGCCAAAGCTTCGTGTCGGCAACCCAAGAGGTCAGCTCCTGCAATTCATCGCGCTCTGCATCGGTCAGGGCTCTGCCATCTCGCTGCAGATCCTCAATCCGCTCCTCTGCACCCATGAGTTTTCGGAATACCATCTGAGCCCGGTCATACGGCCCCCCCATACGCTGTTCCATTTCCTCGTCGAACTGGCGACACGCATCGCCCTGCCAGTCACGAGGAATCGGGTGGACAGCTGCCTTCGCCGCGGGTGCAACCGGCTCCGCCGGTTGGATGTTGATCACCAGATCTTCGTCCACACCAAAGTCTGGAATTTCAGCTATGGGAGTACGACGTAGCATTTCTGCGCTCCATCAGGCCAACGGCCTGTTCCATTGAATTGGCGAGCGCTTTTGTCACTCGCTCCAAAACCTTCTGTAGGCGTTTGTCATCTGCAACTATCGGTGGCGACCGGGGAACCTGTACGGCGTTTGCGATCCATCGCATCAGGTCCAAACCGACTCCAGCCACCGCATAGGTGATCCTGCGCCAGGTCAGGAAGCTGATGGATCGCTGGCTCGGCGACTTCGCCGCGGCCTGCCAACGCAGCCTGGCAAGACGGAGTCGAGCCTTGCTCAGAACGCCTTTGGCGTACAGCCGGCTAGTCAGAACATGTACGGAACCGGGCTTGTACTGCATGATCTTTTCGATGATTCGTGTCGCGATGCCCGCCTGCAAAAGCGCTTTCAGAGCCTCCTGACGACTGACTCGTTTCCAAGTGCCAACATCTGGCTCGGCTGGGCTCAACGCTGGGAACTGCTGTAGCTCCTCCTGCGTGATCGCCAATGTCTCGCAGATCAGCCGATTCGAAATGCGATAGTTTCTGGGCTCATTCGGGGCATTCAACCGGGCATGCAGTTGCCGGACTTCTCTCGCCGGTAAGGGCTTGGCGAGACAGCAAACGTAGTCATCGAACACTTTGTGTCTGACTTGGGGAGGCAACGCACTTCGAATCAGGCAGCTGGTCATCCACAAGAACGTTTGTCGGTATCCCTCGACCACCCCGCCCCTCGCTAGCGCGAGTGACTTCAGCGCTTCCAGACGCCGGCGGTTCATCACCCTCATTCCCGCGGCGGTGTTTCGTACCAGGCGGTCCGGCCCCTGTTCCAGCGCGAGTTGTGCTTGCCTGGCTTTTCGCTCACGCCAGGCATTCATGAGTGCCCTGCACTCGTGCCTGGTCTTGCTGAACAGTACGTCGGCAAGATCCTCGAACAACCAGGGATCACGGAGTACATCAGCGAAGGGGGAGCCGGGCACTGCACGATACCGTTGCGACCGGGTACCAGAGCGCGCATTCATGGTCCCAGGAACCCGGAAAGCCCTGGCACGGTCGGTCGAAACGTTTGGATCCGAGCCGGCCCAGCGTAACAGCCAGTGGAGCATCCGCTGCATCAGCTCCCAGCGCGGTGCCGCGTTTGCTGGAACCCATTCAGAAAGGCGCCACCGAAGGTGGAGCCCACGGCCTGAAAGTGTCACACAGGTCGGTGAGAGGCCGCAGGTGTCGAGCAGCTCCAGTAGGTAGCGAGCAATGAAAGCCTGTACGTAGGGATCGCATTGCAAAATGGACAGTGCCGCGCGGTCGTTTCTGAGTTGGCACAGCGCGGCTTCAGAGCGCTCCGTCGGCAAGGCTTTCCATCGCCCTGCCGCCGCTTCGTAGAGCGGCTTACCCGCCAGCGGATGTGTTCGGTCGTACGCCGGCTCGTGCGCCATTGGCTTTCGTGGGCGCCCCCCTTTGGACCGCTCCCACACAATGGCCTCATGCGGAAGCGCCGCAGCGTCTCCCCGCTGGTTCAGGTATCCCGTCGCCGCCACCGCAGCAATTCCCAGCGGATCATCCTGTGATTCCAGTGACCCCTGCAGCAATTTGTGAATATCCAGGTCGATCGCCAGCGCTGTCAGCCCGATAACATCCCTCGCTCGGCGAGTCCCTTTCCCGGCAAACGCGTGCTCTGCCAACAGCAAAGCGCCCGGCATGTTTCGCTCCGGCCAAGCTGGCAAGGGAAGCGTCAGATCTTCAAGCCATTCCTTCGGGATGGCGTGGTCAGGGGGCAGAAAATCAAGCTTATCGCCCAGTTGCAGCAGTTGCTGCCGCTGGTTCTGCCCAATGAACGCGGTGGCGTGCAATGCATTTCGTTTCAGCCGCAGCTGCTGCTGGACATCCTCGTTGAGCAAAGCGACGTACTGGACACCGCCGTACCTCACGCCACCCCGAACCCTGTCCACCAGCATCTCGATGAGCCCGCGCACGTCAAAGAATTCAGCCGCCCTCGCTGGACGGACCAGCGCAAGGCGCGGTTCCGCTCGACCGGAGGACGGAGACTTGTACACCAGCATCGACGCAGTACGCATTGATCGCCTGTTTTCTGGTTAGATTTCGTTATCGCATATACAGAAGTATCACACAGAAGAAAAAGGCTCAACTTTGACAAACGGCGTGGACATCGTTCTTACGATCGCATACTCTTTCCCTGAACACCGAGGTCACTCTCCGGTGTAACGCAGACGCAAATCTCTTCAACCCGCCAACCGGCGGGTTTTTTTTCGCCCTCTCCTCACCACACCTCCCAACCTACTCGCAATCTGATTTTCTCCTGAAAGCTCAGTAGAACAACCTGATCGATTCTTTCGAACCCCCTAGTTTCCATGCAAATGCCGCGTATCTACTGGCTTTAAGGCCTTAACAAAGCTCGTGTACTGTTGGACTTTAGTCCTTCTCTGCCCGAAGGGCCCGCTCTGGCTCCCCACCTCACCGCCCTGGTGGTGTTGTGGTACTGCACTCCTTCTTCCCTGCTCTATGGTCTGTTTTTTGGGGCAAAAAAAGGTTATCTACTGCCGACGCGTGCGATTCCTAGGTCCCAACACTTCCCAGAACTGGCAAAGGGCATTTCATACTCAAAAAACCGGGCAAATGCAGGGAAGCGACACTCTTTGCAAGCCTTAATCTCTATTTTTATGGGATTGCAGTAGTAAAGAACGCTGCAAATTGCCTTTCTTTAGGCATAAAAAAGCCCCTCGTAAGGGGCTGAACGAAGCAGAGGTGGCATCTACCCGGCAAGGATCGCCTCACGGTTCTCGTGGTAATAGCTTTCCAACTCGTCAATAAAGATGTTCATAACCACGTCCGGCGGCTGATCCGAGTGCTTGTTCTTGAGCTCCTCCAGCCGTGATTCCGCTGATCCACCGGCGAACTGCTTCGAAAGGGTCAACAGCGCGTTGAGGTAGCCCAGGCGCTCAACAAGGCGTCGCCGTACCGTCACGTCGTCAGACGTCGAGCTGAACGCCCACAGGAATATCGGTGGCAATGGGAATACCAGGTACTGCGCCAACGTGCCGCGTTTGGTGTTCGCCCACATGAGGATGTGGGCCCCTGCCCTCGTTGCCCCGCGGACCTTGTCTCGCAGCGCGGCCGTTGCTGCACTCTTGAGCCCCCAGCGCTTTGCTATACGCTGGATGGCCTCGTCGCTGGGTGCCTTCAGGAAGAAAACCGTCGATGCCAGTTCAGCGTCATCGGCATCGAAATCTTCGTCAGATTGCGATGCGATACCGTAATGGATGTTGTACTTACGGATAACCCGCCGATCTCGCTTGAACTGTGCCCGCACCGGCGGCAGCGACTTCGTGATGTGGTACTCGTCAACGTCCAGGCGCGACGGCATCGTCTTCTCGCGCTCCCACACTTCATGGTGATAGCGCAACACCTCAGGACGGCACCGGAGGTTCTGCAGGATGTCCTTGTCGATCCACCACTTCCGAGTAAGAGCGTGTCGGCCCAGTAGCAAAATCAGGCCGGATTCACGAATACCCACCCGGCCGGTGGTCGAGACAACCTGGTTGTTATCCAGCGCGGTTATCCGGGCGTTGGTCCTGAATGTCGTCGCGCCGCCGTAGAGCTTGCTTCTCGAAGCACTGACAAGCATCGCCTGCATGTACTCGATCGTCGTAATACCGAGCCCTTCCACCATCTGCTTGCCGAAGAAGTCCGTGATCTCCCTGGTACTCGACAGAATGTCCGAGAGGTCGGGAATGGTTGGCATCGCCCTCCACTGTGCGTACTCCGCCAACTGATACAGCCTCGCGTCAAAGAGCCGCTCAGCCAAATGTTTCCAGGAGAGGTTCTTTTCGCTGTTCAGTCCTCGATCTTCGACGAATTGGTCGATCACCTCATAGCCCTTGAACCCTGGCGTGTATTGCTTCAGTCGAGTACCTCCGTCCTCCAAAATCTTCTCGTAAGCATTCTGGATGAGGATCGGAATAATTCCCGAGATGCCTTCCGGCGGCGCGTCACGCTCAGGCGAGGTGAACAGCATCACGAGGAAGTTCTCAAGGAACTTGTACTCTTCGATCGTGGGCCACCACACACACAGCTGCGTATCGAACGGGTTGATGCAGCTGTCGTCCGAGTCACGGCTCAGGGTCCGGAACTCAACTTGCCACTGCATGTCCTTGGGCAAGATCGCCTTGAGCAGGTCGATCAGCCCACTCGATGATGGGCCAATGTCCAGTGTTGCCATCCGCGGGAGCAGTCCGTGACTGGCATAGCCCTCGATCATCGCGAGTTTGATGGCCTGGAATAGCACAGACTTACCGCCACCCATCGGTGCGATCAGCAGGTCAGACACGTAATCCTGCAGGCCCGGTGCAGCCTGCTTGTACGCGTAGAGCCGCATTGCCTCGGTGAGCATCATCAACGAGCCGCTGAGATGCCGCGCCCATGCGCTCCCCGGGCGGCTAAACGGCATAGTCACCAGGGCGTCTTTGGTGGGGACAGCGAAGGTCTGGCCGGCGTAGCTGGTGATTCGATCGCAACCAGGCAGAGCGTGCTTGAGGGTCTCGCTGGGATCGTCAACGTCTTGCCGCCACAGGGACCCACCCCATGCGGACAGTTGGCTCAGCAGGATGAAGATCTGCTGCTGGGCCAACTCGGCAGTTTCTGCGCTGGTAACAACCTGCATGCGGTACCCACAGAGGTTCTCATGCTGGGCGATAGTGCTCAGATTCCTGCCATGTTCGGCGATGTCTGCATTAACACTGCTGAGGATCTTCAGCGATTGCGCGACGCCCTGGTGCGACCGAACGATCGACCTCCACTTGTCCGAGCCACCTACCCACGTGCTCGACGTCCACCAATGGAAATCGCGGGGCATGCCATCCATCAGCGTGTCCGCAGCCATCCATTTTCCAGGGTGAACCCACATGTAGGCGATCGCAAAGTACCGTCCTTTTCTGTTAGGCCCCACCATCAGTACGCCATCCCCTGCCTGGCGGATCGGATACGGGAGAATCTGGTCCCTGAGATGCGGTAGCCGCGAATGGTCGTCAGCTCGACTTTGCACACTGAAGTGTGCTCCTCGTCCCTGCACTGCGGGGCGCCAGGTCTCTGGAGTGTCATAGGGGAGCAACAGCCGCCGTACTTCCTGGATCAACTGATGAGCCGACACCTCATCAACGACCTGCTGGATCTGCGGCGACTGCATGATCTGCTTCAGCTGTCCGAGGTTGCTCATGTGCCGCTGGAGCAACGTGCGCTTCTGCGTTGGTGCCATCTGGGTGAAATCGCTCAACTTGAGCTTCAAACCACCGAGGCTGCGCTGAGCATTCTCTGCATCAACGTTCTGCTGCTGCCGTGTCAGTGCGGACAAGGACGTCGTCACGGTCAGGAAATTATTCTCCCGAGTCGCCACCGCTGCCAGGCGCTCCTCCTTGTCCTTCGTCAGGCGAGCAATAACGTCCATGTTCACGTTTAACCGGCCCCATGTTTCGCGCGAAACACGGGATATCTCTCTGAGATCGCGCCGTGCTTGATCGGGATTGTTCTCCGTTACCCACTGCAGTTGCTGGCCCTGGTCCTTCAGCAAGGTGCTGCAGCTGGTCAGAAGGAACTCATGGGCGCTGATCCGCTCGCGTGGGCCGAACATCCCCAGGGAGCCATTGAGGCGCAGAGCGCTCATGTAACCCAACCCCGAGTGCAACTCGACGACATCGTTGTTGACTATCGAGTTGATGGGAATCTGGGAGGAGCTGAACGTTCCGAACAGCTCCGCCAAGTTATAGAGGAAGCTCATTTAGGCGCCCTCCTCGTTTTCCTGTGTCTTTTCCAGCAGCTCGTTCAACCGATCAACAATGGCGGGGCGATCTGCATTGGTCATCTCGTTCATCTGGAGGATCAGAGCGGGGTCGCGCTGACGCTTCAGCTGACTCAGAAGATTTTGCTTAAGAACACAATTCATGATGCTTTCTTGTGTCTTTAAATGCATTTCTTTGCTCATTGAAACACCCTCAAATGCTTTTTAATCAGTATGGATTTGGTTTCAATGCGGGTTAAAACGCCAAATGAAACACTTTGTCTTTCATAGAAATCGGCTTTCTATGCCATTTCAAACGTATTTTTATGTGATTTAAATACGCTAGAAATGAACCTTAGCCGGTAACGGGGGGCTCGAATCCAAGGTTCGTACAGATTTCGTCCAAGTCCTGAATTGCCGCCGCCGGCACAGAGACAACAAGGCGCCCACCACAGGCTGACGACATCGGCGTGTAGCCCAGGTCGTATACCCGCCTGGCTTGCTGAATCATCATCAGTCGGTCGTAGGCCGCGACGTAAGCTGCAATCGGCTCACGACCATTGCTCATGGCCTCCCCTCGCGTCGTTCCGAGCAAGGCATAGAGGTAGTTCTCGGCAACCAGGGCAGCGGAGAAGGAGAAGTCGTTACGGGGGGCCGGCTTTGCCACGATGTCACGCAATTGGCACGCCTCATCGCAAACCCAGATACCTCGGATCTCTGTGCGACTCTGGTTTGCATAGAAGATCGCCTCAGGCAGAGGCGCCCAAAGTCGAGGCTCCGACGAGATCGTCTGGCGAGCGGCAAACGGCGCAACCATCCCCAGATCGGCATCCAGATCAGCAACCGAAAGCTCGACCAGGGCCCCCTTGCCACCTATTTCCATGAGGCGATCGCCGTCCACCACGCCGCCGACCTTGACGAATTCCCAGCGGGCCTGGGGCGCCGGAACCTGCAGGTCGAGCAGCGAGTCGAGGTAGTTCGTCCGAGGAGCAACATACGTCCTGGCGATCGCATCCTGGGAGCCCCCGGCCATCGAGGCGGTCACATACTCATGCGCATTCCTGGCAGCTGTCAGCAACGGAGCGAGCGGACCGGAAAGTCGGCGCCCGGGCTTGAGCAGCAACTGCGACAGGAACCAGTCCAAACGGGCGAACCCTGCCCCCTGGTACCCGTAGTTTTTGGCCAGGAACGCCAGCGCTTGCTGCGCTACAGAAAAGAGAGCTTCCGCTTGCTCCTGGTGAGAGGAGTGGGCCAGGCCCAGCTCGTGGATCACACTCTGCATGGGAATGCGGAACAGCTGATCATTCCGCATATTCGGGTGCTGCCAGATCCGCTCCTTCCGGAACACGGCGTAACTGACACTCGTCCACCAGATGGTGTCCGATTCAAGGTCGGTCACCCGACTGATACGACGAGCTCCGCGCTGCGACACCGCGTAGCCAGCAGAGGTCATGGGCTGGCTGCTTTCGTCGAAAATGACCACCCCAACCGGGAACTGGCCTGCCTGGTTCATAGCTTTCTCCTCTTATGGTGATTCTTCACCATTAAAAATGCGTTTCTAGCCACTTCTCCAACGTTGTAATGCCATTTCTATGGCTTTGAAATCTCATTACAACGCCATTTGATGCGTATTTTCTGATCGTTTCTATGCCGTTTTTTAGGCATTTTTTACGCATTTCTACGATCATTAATTCCTCTCGCGGGGGATTCATCCGCAGAGTCAAAAGCGCATCGTTTTTTGATAATTCTTTAGGCTTTTTTTAGACGCAAAATTCTTCTAGGAGTCGGCGACCCAGGTGGACCGATCAAAACACGGTAACCACGGTGCCTTATCGGAGCGCAGAAGCCTGGAATGAATCGGCAGAAGGAAAGGCGCACCGAGGGCAAAAAGCATGCTTCGCATGCTACGGATATTATAATAATACGATAAAACAATGATTAACTACATAATTCAATAATACTACCAATACCACAATAGAATAACGCACACAGTTCGTTGGGCGGACCAGGCGGCGGGAGGTCGTCCTACGCTCCGCGAAGCGGTTTATCATCTTGTGTCAGTGGAATTGCGCTGATATATTCGCGCCAAACTGAGCGGGCAGGGGATCGCCAATTGGCTGGGGAAGACGACAAATCGAGGGTTGAGCCGGGCTTAGGCGGGGACGATCTGGCAGATCTTGACCGTATGGGGCAGCCGGAAGAGTTCGACCAGGGGCAGCCGAAGAAGCGCTCGATGAGCGCAGTGCTGCGCGAGGTGAAAAACAATCGTGTCGCACTTGGCATGATCCTGGCCGTGGTCGTGATCACGTCCGCCGTGGGTTACCGGAAGTTCCAGGAGCGCAAGATGATGGACGGCCTGCAGGCCGGGCCCACGAGGATCGCCATTCCTGACAGCGCGATTGGCGCCACGCGGAATCAAGACGACGGCACGGTAAAAACGCTCGACCAACTGACGGAGCAGGCCGGCGCAAAGAAGGCGCAGGAAACCGGCGGCACCTACATCGCGCCCATTGCCGAACCAACTGAGCCGCTTCCTCCGCCGGTCGCTCCGCCCAAGCCACCAACCGCGCCGGAAGCCCCGAAGAGTAACGCTGCAGCAGAGCGAGCAGCTCAGCATCAGCAGAAAGCGGACGAAAAGATGCTTAAGGCCGCTCAAGCTCAGCTGGACAAACTGGACCGGCAGGTTTACGGCGACCAGAAGGGCAGGGCGATGTTCGTGAACAACGACGTAACTGAAGAGACTCTGATGGCATCCAGCAGCAAGCAAAAAGCTGATGGCGTGCTGCTCGGTTACCCCATGGGGACTGTCTGGCTCGGCAAGCTGACTGGCGGCGCCGATACCGATCGACCTGGCACGATCAAGGTGGACATCGAAGAGGGCCCGTTCGCCGGCAAACAAGCCATCTGCAATTTCACCTGGCCTTCGCGCGAGTACATCAACATCGAGTGCTCCAGCGTGATGCTCGAAAAGGAAAGTTTCCCTATCAAAATGGTGGTAGTAGCACCTGACCAAATGCCGGGAGTTCCTGCTGAGTACGAGGGGAAATATCTTGCTCGACTGGGGACTCGATTCCTCACCGCCTTGCCCGCAGCAGTTGCAGAAGGGATCTCGCGCGGCGGCACCACTACCTACGGCAGCAACTCCACCACGACCACTGAAAAGGAGTTGAACGGTGCAGATCTGGCGATCTACGCCGCCGGCAAGGCCTCCGAGCCAATCATCGAGGAAGGCCAAAAAATCGCTGACGAAATCAAGCCTAGGGCGCATGCCCCAGCGGGCCAAATGGTCGGCCTGATGCTCGCGGAAGACATCTGACTAGGAACTGCGCAATGAATAGCTTCGACAACGACGACTTCCTCCCGCCGCCGACTGGTCGCAACCCGCGCCCAGCAGAAAACGCTGGTAGCGACACGTTCGAGAATCACGCTCAGTCCACCGCAGATATTCCGCCAACCTTCGAAAGCCTGCAGGCGGACCATCTGCTCGTTGAGGATGCCCAGAATGATTCTGCACAGCTGCCCCCCATCCAATTCCAGGTAGCCCCTGAGCCCCCTCAGGCAGCCGAAGAATCGCACAAAGAAAATCACCACGATCCTCTGGCAGCACAATCCCTGACTCTGGATGACCTCCAATTACAGGATGATCCCGAGCTCACCGCGGCGCCCCAGGCATCAGCACCCAAGGCACAGCCGACGAGCGAAGAAACGCAGAAAGTCGCTAGGGGCGGGATCTTGTCGAAGGTCAAGCCCATCTATGTGGTGGCGTTGATCGCCGTAGCGCTCGTTATGTGGAATCAGCACAAGAAGAAAACAGCTGCGGCGCTCCAAGCCCAACAGGCAGCCGCTGCACATGCACAGCAGGTCCCGACATACAGCCAGTCGTTGAAGGAGCTACAAAACGCACAAGGCCCGGCCCAACAACCAGGGCTGCCAGCCGACAACGACCCAATGGCAGCTTTCTTTGATCAGGGCTCCCAACCAACCGGGGAGCCCTTCCAGGACGCAGGAAGTCAGGTATCGACAGGCCCTAACACAACAGGCACCGGTGGCGCTGCAACCGACGACATGCACCAGGCACAACAGCCGGTCTCCGTTGCGGCAAATCCCCCAGTCACCCCATCCGCACCGGCACCGGCACCGGCACCGGGCAACGATGTGGCAGCCGTCGTGCCCACGCCAAACCTGGATCAGTACAAAGAGCAGCTGGCGGCACAGCAGAAGACCATCAGCGACCTCCAAACCGAGATTGCGCAACTCAAGGAAAAACTGCAAACCCAGACGCAGCCGACTGCGGGCGAGAAAGCCACGACTTCTAAGTCGGCGGCAGAATCCGGAGGCACGAAACCCGCTGCCCCACGAGTTGCGCGAGTCGAGCAACCGAAACGAGAGGTGCGGCGGCAGGCTCAGCCCGTCTCTAGTTCGCAGGCCGCGCCCGCGCGACCGGATATCGCGTTCCTTGGCGCTTTCCGGGAAGGCGGCGAAATCGTAGCCCACACCCTGATCGGCTCGACCGTATACAAAGTCTCATCCGGCGAAAAGATCGCGGGAGTGCGGATCGACGCAGTTTCAATGGATGGGGTTGTCGTCAACGGAGTTCGATATGGCAATTGAGTCGAGACGCGCACGCCGCGGACCAATGCTTCTGTTGCTGCTCGTGCTGATCTCGCTTTTCACAATCAGCCTCACCAGCACGGCACACGCATCGCTACAGAACCCCGACAGCGCTATCAACAAGCCGCCGACGGGGACCAGTTCGTCAGCGATCGAAGCGGCGCAAAAGATGGCCTCGGAATTCGGCGCCTTGATCGAAAACGTGAACACCATCGTGGGGATTTGGTTCGCCTTCCAGGCCTGCCTGATATGGGGGCACATGACCCAGGGCAGCGCACGTGACGCAACCTTTGGTGGATTCCTCTCGCACTTCGTCGCCGGCGTACTCGCCTATCACTCGCGGGCATTCTTCGCGATGGTGCACAACACGATTCCGATGATTCCCGACTTCGGAAAACTCGTCTACGACGGGACATTGATGAACGCACTGCTCTCATAAGAGGACCTACCATGAGCATGACCACGATGAAAGAAAAGCTGAACGATCTGGCCCTCCGCGCCTATGTGTCCGCAGGAATGGCCATGCTGTCGATCGATGCAATGGCTGCGTCGGACCCCATCGGTGCCGGCAACTACACGCAGCAGTTGGGTGACAGCGTCGGTAA
The DNA here is from genome assembly GCA_003248565.1 of Stenotrophomonas sp. Classification (GTDB taxonomy): domain Bacteria; phylum Pseudomonadota; class Gammaproteobacteria; order Xanthomonadales; family Xanthomonadaceae; genus Stenotrophomonas. The sequence continues at coordinate 4,285 of QFOV01000031.1, read as the reverse complement.
CGTCAACGACAACATCGGCATGGTGCCGGAGCTGCTGCTGAACGTCTCCCAGATCGGCGGTATCGTTCTGGCCATCATGGCCTGGAACACCTGGAAGAAGGCGCAGGAAGGCAAGGACCAGGCGACCCCCATGAAGGCCTTGGGTCTGGGCCTTGGCGGGGTGTTTGGTTACTTCCTGCCCTCCATGCTGGGGATGGGCGGCGCCACGCTGCTCCCGGGCGTCTGACCGATGCGCCCCATCCTGCTTGGAGTCAAGCGCGACGCGTGGCGAGAGGACGATCTTCGCGAAGACGATCGCTTCCGCGACGCGCGTGCCAAAGCACTCAGTCGAGATGGCAGCAGATGTCAGTTCTGCGGCTGGGTAGACGACAAGTGGCTGGAGGCGCATCACGTCGATGATGACCATGACAACAATGACCCGCAAAACCTGGTGACAGCCTGTGCATGGTGTCACCGGGCTCACCACATTGGACTCGCGGGCGTTTTTCAACTCGGATTCATTGCTCTGCATCCGATTCCCGGTCAGGTGCTTCCCAGCCAGCCGATGATCAATCAGATGATCCGTTTCTATGATTGGGCTGCCTACAGTGGCAGAAGCCAGTCGCCCTATGTGAAGCGTTGGGTGGCCACCTGCCAGGAATTCTTCGAGCTGGCCGTCAAATCAGCTGAGCATGTGCTTGGAACGGCCAATCCTTCGGAGCTGGGAGATGTCCTGCTAAACCTCAATCAGGAGTCCTACGAATCGCGCGGGACCTGGCTTGATGGCTTCAGGCTCGTGCCTATCCTTTTTGATGAGCTCGACCAGAGTGCAGAGCAGCACCGCCTTGAACTGGAAAGGCGCAAACACTGGATGAACCGGATCAAAACCATCGTGGGGCCACCAAGATGATCGAACAACGGAGCTATCAGGACCTGGTGGATCTTTGCATCAGCCTGCGGCCACATGCGGTGTGGAGCAATGACATGTCCCGCCGTAGCGGGGAGCCGGCGTTGATGAGTTATGCGCTGAATGCGATGACTCATCTCCTGATCGGCCGCCAGATTGTGTCGGCATCCTACGAACGTTCCAACGACGGTCTCGCCGTAACCCCGGCTGCGCCGGCGCCTACGAACGAACTTGCTCCCGGTGGGGTCGCGCTGATGTGCATCCGTGTACTGGAGAAACGCCTCACCAGTGACGGAAGGTGGCGTGACAACCTCAATGAATTGTTCCCTCAACTCGGCGCGACACGACTTGGTGAGCCCGTTTCGGTGGAATTGGCTCCGCTATGGCTGCCAAATCTTCTGAACAAGCAATGGATGCGCGAACCCGCGCCCATGCTGGAAACTACGGCGGAACCCCAAGCGCCGGAGATAAGCGATGCAGCACCGCGGACATGAGCCTTCCCAGCCCGACGGGCAAGATCTGCATGCACTGGAAAAGCGTGCGCTGGAACGTCGCGTGACTGGTTTGAAACTCGCCGGTCCGCTGATCTCCGCAGTGCTGCATAGGCCAGGTTTGGGCAGCCAGATCGAGCCTGACGCTTCCATGCTGGACGCATTGAGCATGCTCATGGCCAGGGTAGTGGACCTCACACAGATGGCCAGCGACTACCTGCGGCAGAAAAGCGACCTGAATACCCAGTTCCTTCACTACCGCCTCGCACTGGAGGCCGTCTGGCTTGTTGCGCATCACTGGAAAATCGGGGAGGACACGCCCCGCGAAGACCTTTTCCAACTGATGGTGCGCTCAATCGAGTCGGGCAACAGGCTCCTGGGGGGGATGGTTGAACGTGAGCCTCACCCCGGCGACAACCAGGAAGAACGACTCGCCTCCTGGTTGAGCGTCTCTGTCAGCATTCATACCGGACTACTGTCTCGCGCAGCCCTTGGCCACGAACGTCAAAAGCTCGGTGACGAAATGATGGAGCACCTGGCGAGTGTGCTGAATCAAACGGCTGATCAGGCAGCACTGAGCGAGTCAATCGCAGTGAGGGTGCTCATCAAAGAGTTCGGCAATCTGTACCTGCCCCTATGGGATGCTGAAACCGAGCAAATTCGACAAATGCTTGCCGGCCTTTCAAGAGAGGATCAGGTCAAGCGAGCACAGGAGCTGACCCCGTATCAGCTCGACGACTACTTTGCTCGGGTTGCTCGTTGCGCACAGCTCTGTGTCGAGACAGCAGTCGCCATCAACGAGCTACTCAAGAATGATTCGGCAACTGAAACTCCAGCTCCCGGCGTAGGTGACTAGGACATGAGCACTGCTTCTGCCCAGGACAACCAAGAAAGCGGGATCATCGCATTGGCGATCCTGATTGCCTTGGCAATTTTTCTCTTCTGGCACTACGCGGACCGGATATTGGGCCTGTGGCAAATCCTGATTGTGCCAGTTGCCCGCTTCGTCGCGTGGTTTGCCAGCACAGACATCGGTGGAGAGCTCGCGAAACTACTGAAGCAAGACCCTAAGACTCTCGCCCGTATCCCCGAGTACGTAGGGCATCTGTCGCCGGAGCAACTGAAACAGCTCGGTTTTGGGGGAGCGAAGCGGTACGGCGATTACGTCCATAGGTGGACCACACTCGTGGTCGGCCCACTCATGATCTTCACCGGCTGGAGATTGATGAAGCATCGGGATCAGAGCGGTGCCGTCTTCGGTGTGATCGAAGGCGTGCCGGCCTTGGCGAAGAAACTATCCGAGGGCTCGGGACGTGAGTGGATGAAACAGGTCAAAGACCTGACGAAAGTGGCGATGTTCGACGGCCCGATTGGTCAGCAGGCCCCAATCACCCCATGGCGCTGGGCCGAGATCTACAAGCTGGCCAAAACTGACGAGCAGCGCCAGTTGGTTGAGCTAGACCATGAGCGCACTCGCCGGACGTATCTGAAGACACTTGGCCGCAGGTTCACCTCGATCGAGGCCCTTCAAAAAGGTCCAAACGGGTGGATCTGGAACGAGTTGATGAAGCAGGTCCGGGATGATGAACGCAAGTCCGCCGCCGACTACGCGATACGCGGCCACCTGTATGAGAAGACCGTAATCATCACCTTGCTGCGCGGTATGACGACCACCATGATCGTCAATTTCGGGCCACTGCAACCGCTTCGGCACAAGGACCTCGCCTTCTTTGATGCTATTTGCAGTGTCGGCCGTCGCACCTGCTTTGCGTCAGCCTCTGGCATCCTGGGCCAGTACCGCTACGAGGTCGAAATGCTGCGCGCGAGCAAAGGCAAGATCGCGCCAGAGCCAGGCCGCGGTGTGGAATGGGCTGTGGCCTGGCTAGAGGAAGCCCTTCGTACCGACCCCTACGAACAGCCCTGGTTCGAGTCCGACGATATCTGGCTCGACTTTGATCCCATGCTCTAAGGACTGTAAATGGCCGCCCGAGTACACAATCGACATAGCGATGCCGCCCTCGAAGTAGATGCCAGCCGCTACTTTCGAGCGAACCATACCCATTACGACCGTATGGTGTATGGCATTCAGGACTACGCGCCCTATGCAGCACTCACCAGCGGGATTCTGAGCCTTGCAGCACCCGGGCTGACGGAGGTGTGTGCAGCATCCTTCCTCGCGAGTGCCGGCGCGTACATGGCCACTCAACGCAAACATGGCTGGCCACTGTGCGTCCCCTGCACCGAGTCCAATGCCACGCCAATACACAAAGCAGCGTGGAAACTCAGTGGAAACGGCAAGCTGTTCGCCTCGATTGGATTGCGCTCCCTCATCAAGGACCCGCGAGATGTCCCAGGTGACGGCGTCGTGTACCTCGGATCGGACATGGACAACGGCGGAGCCCAACTCTGGACCAGCCTCGACTACCTAGTCAGACACCTGCTCCTGATCGGTTCCACCGGCTCGGGTAAGACCCAAGTAATCCTCGGCATGATCATGCAGCTGATGAGCCAGGGGAGTGGTGCGATCTTCATTGACGGTAAGGCCGACGTCACCACCTGGTTCTACCTGTACACCCTCGCACGGCACTTCGGCCTCGAACGGCAACTCCTGGTCATCAACTACCTCACCGCCGGCGGCGCGGGCACCAAGCGATCGAACACCACCAACATATTCGAGGTGGCAACTGCAGACAGCCTCATGGAAATGGTTTCCTCCATGATGGGCGAAGCGGGCGGCAACGACGGAATGTGGCGGGGCAGGGCGGACGCGCTGTTCGGCATCATTATCCGGGCCGGCTGTGAGGACCGTGACCTGCGCGGCGACACAATCGTGCCGGACAACCTGCGCGAGATGATGGGGTTGAACCTCATCCTCGAAATGCCGAACAACATGAAGTACAGCGAGCGA
>QFOV01000406.1 GCA_003248565.1 Stenotrophomonas sp. | reverse complement strand
CAATCACCCTTTCACATGCAGCATCTGGAATAGCCTGATTCGACACGCAGGGAATCGCATGACGCGAGCGCGTCAAAAGGGGAAGAGGGCATGACCAGGGTGCTGGTAGTGGGCTCGGACACCCGGGAGGAGCAGACGCTCCTCGGGCGATTGAGGGAGATTGCGGGGCTACCACCGGAGGGTCTGCAACGCTGTGTCGATCTGGACCAGTGCGACCTGCTCCTGGTCCGCGATACCCCGGCGTTGCGCAGCGCTGCCCAACACATGGCCAGCAAGCGGCCGGCGATGCGCTTGTGGCTGCACGATGATGCCGGCGCCGTGCACGATGGCCGCAGTAGCGGCGAACTGCATCTGGATCGGGCGCAGATCCAGCACGCGCTGGCACCGCCGCCCACGCCGACAACCACCGATGGTCTGTATCTGGCCAGCGGTGCCAAGCAGGTTACCCGTCTGTTGCGGCAGCGCCTGCAGGAGAAGCAGGGCCGTGCGGTGCTGTCGTTGCAGGGTCAACCACAGCTGCTGATTGATTTCGAACACGACCAGATGGTGCCGCTCTACGTGCATCCAGTGCAGGGTCCCAGCCTTGCCCAGCAACTGGGTGACGTATTCGAGCTGTTGGCGCTGCAGGAACTGTCGTTGGCGCGCTTCCAAGCCTTGGCGGAGAACCTGTCGCGGCAACCGCTGCGGCCGCTGCTGTGGCAGATGGCGCAGTACGGCGACAACTGGACCGATTTTGATCGACGCCTGCAACAGAACGCGCGCGTGAGCCTGCTGCGCTGGCCGGACTTCCGTGTGCTCGCCCACCAACACGATGGTTTCAGGCTGTGCTCGCTGCTGCTGAAGAAGCCCTGCACCCTGGCCGAATGCACCGAGCTGCTGGAACTGGACAGCAACGCAACCCGCGCCTTCATGCGCTCGGCCTACCTGTGTGGCTATGCCACGGTGCAGGTGCCAGAACCCGCAGCTGCGCCGTCGCCGGCGCCGGCCAAGCTTGGCGCCAGCGCCCTACTGGCACGCATGTGGCGCAGCGTCCGTCACCGTACAGGGACCCATGCATGATCGAACACAAGGTAGTGATTCTGGGCGCCATGGGGGCAGGGAAGTCGACGCTGGTGCGTGCTGTAGCGGGCGGCACCGTCATTGATACCGACGTACTCAATACCGACGCCAGTTCCTCCAAGCTGGTAACCACGGTGGCGATGGACTATGCCGACGTGAGTCTGCCCAATGGCGATCGGCTGCGCCTTTACGGCACACCTGGGCAGGAGCGGTTCTCGTTCATCTGGCCGGTGCTGCTGCAAGGCGCGCGTGGCGTGGTGATCCTGGCTGACGCCTCCAGTCCTGACGTGGCGCAGGAAATGGAACGTTACCTGCTGGCACTGCGCGAGCACGCCGGGACGGTTCCGGCGGTCATTGGTGTATCCAAATTCGATCTTGTGCCGGACGTGGACCTCGATGCCTGCCTGCTGCAGGCACAGAAGACCGCCGGCCGGCCGTTGCCACTGGTGCCGTTCGATGCACGCTCGGAGGATGCGGTGATGCTGTTGATGGATGTGCTGATGGGTGAAGTCGAAGCCGCTGCCCTGGTGGGTGCCCATGACTGAGGCCAAGGCGATTGCATTGCTGGAGGACTGGGAAGTCGCCGTGATAGACCAGCGGCTGCAGGAGTTCACCAGTTCAGTGGACGGCGTGCGTGCCGCGGTGGTTGCCAGCATCGACGGTTTTGTCCTGGCCCAGGCGGCCACCGAGACCTCCAGTGGCGAACGCCTGGCTGCCATGACCAGCGCCATGCTGGCCCTGGCTTCGGCGGTTGGCCGCGAGCTGGCGCTGGGGACGATGGACGTGCTGATGCTGGAGGCCAGCGAGGGCAAGGTACTGATGCAATCGATCCAGTTGCCCCGCGGCTCGCTGCTGCTGATGGCCGCTTGCGGCCAGCGCAGCGTGATCGGGCATGTGCTGTGGAGTGCGCGCGAGTGCGGGCGCAAGATCCAGGCGGAATTGTCCGGGGAGTGAGGGCGGCACTGGCTGCGGCTGCATTGGAGCCAAAGCCAAAGCTCCCCTCATCCCAACCCTTCTCCCGCGGGCGGGAGAAGGGCTAAATCAAAA
>QFOV01000405.1 GCA_003248565.1 Stenotrophomonas sp. | reverse complement strand
TCAGAGAAACAGATCCGGCATCAACGGGCGCGTCGGGTCCATCGCATAACCCGACAGGTCGGTGATGCCCGCCTCCGCCAGCACCTCGTCGTCCAACAGGAACTGGCCACTGAAACCAGCCGCAGTCCGGGTCAGCACCGCATGCGCGGCATCGGCCATGATCTCTGGTTTGCGGCAGCCCGCCACATCCACACCGGGAATCATGTTGATCGCATCGGTGGCAATCACCGTACGCGGCCACAAGGCATTGACCGCAACGCCCTGGCGACCAAACTCAGCCGCCAGGCCCAGGGTGACGAAGCTCATGCCCATCTTGGCCAGGGTGTAGCCGGTATGCGGACCCCACCACTTCGGGTCGAGGCTGGGCGGCGGCGCCAGGGTCAGGATGTGCGGGTTCGGCGCCTGCAGCAGGTGCGGCAGGCACGCCTGCGCGCACAGGAAGCTGCCGCGCGAATTGACCTGCTGCATCAGGTCGAAACGCTTCATCGGCGTATCGAGGGTGCCGCGCAGCCAGATCGCCGAGGCATTGTTGACCAGGATATCGATGCCACCAAAGGTGTCCACGGTTGCAGCCACCGCCGCATTGACCTGGTCTTCTTCGCGGATGTCGCACTTCAGCGCCAGACCCTGGCCACCTGCTGCCCTGACGGCCTCGGCAGCGGTGTGTATGGTGCCCGGCAGCTTGGGATTGGCGACCGCCGACTTGGCGGCAATGGCAACGTTGGCACCGTCGCGCGCGGCGCGCAGCGCGATGGCCAGACCGATGCCGCGCGAGGCACCGGTGATGAAAAGGGTCTTGCCTTGCAAGCTGCTCATGCGCACTCCGGGACCGGTAAGAAAGCAATCCGCATTATGCCGATACCGGCACTCACGCACAGTCCCGCGGTTTGCCCGGACTTCGACACTCAGGGTTCATATGACTTGCCGATACTGGTGAGATATCGCGCAAGGACTCCCGATGAAGACACTCCACCTCGCTGCTCCGCTGCTGCTCGCCCTTGGCCTTGGTGCCTGCCAGAAGCCGCCCCTCCCTGCCGAACTACCGGCGGCGGCCAAGGATGTCACCGCACAGACCACCGGCCTGGGCGAACAGACTGCCCGCATTGGTCCCAATGCCGTATGGACGGGGTCGATCGATTCCTGCCGCACCGACACCGCCGCCGACAACTGCCTGCTGCAGGTGATGCGTAGCAGCGGTGCGTCTGCCGCCGCACTGACGGCTGCCAGCACCTTGTCAGCGCAGGGCAAGCCTGGCTATGTCACCGCATGGCAGAACGTCGAAGGCATCGGCGTGGCCACGCTGGAGTTCCCCTTCCGCGCAAATACCAATCAGGGCACCTGGCTGGTGGATGCCAACGGCCTGGCCATCGATGTGGACGAAGAAGTGCTCGATGACGCAGCACGCGGCTCGGATGCCTACAAAGCTTTCTCCAGCAAGCACCCCGACTCCGGCCCGTTCGCACCTGCCGTGTCCGCCGGCACCCAGGCTTTGCCCGATGGCGGCGTGCGCCTGCGCTACACCACGCCACTGCGCAGCTGCCATGCCTGCGCCGACGATGGCCATGTGACCATTGGCTACGACTTTGATGGCAAGCGCAGCTTCAAAGGCCGGCAGCTGCTCGAACTGCGCTGAATCGACGCAGTTCAATCCTTATTGCAGCACAAGCACTGCGCTTGGCACAGGCAGTGCAGCTCAATCCCCTCCGAGCGCTACCCTGCGCTGCGCATAGCGCTCCAGCAGACGCGGTACGATGACCCGGTGCAAGGGCGCTACAGGCAACATGTAAAGACGGCCAAACGGTCGGTGCAGGTGGACCACGGTGCTCACCTGCAACTCGCTGCTGTCATCGCCTGGGCCAAGCTCTACTGACAGTTCCACCCGCAGATGACGGTCGCTGTCGCCCAGTACCACGCCATCGGCCGCCAGCGCCCGCACGGTGAATATCCCGAGCCTGTCGCCAACCGCCAGCGCTTCCGGTGCATGCACCGGCACGCTGCGGATCGCGCCCAGATGCTTCATTCCCAGCAGCCGCATGCCGGCATTGCGCAGTCGCATCAGGCCATCGAACCAGGCCGGCACCTGCCGGGCGATATCCAGATAGGCCTG
>QFOV01000404.1 GCA_003248565.1 Stenotrophomonas sp. | reverse complement strand
CGGAAGCAGCTTCAACTGTGGCCGGCAGCTGAAACCCAACGACTATCGGATGCCGACCTATGACCCCTACCGTGGCGGCGGCAAGCCGGTGCTGGTCAAGGCAGGGCCGTAACCTGCGGCCCTGGCAGTTGACCGTGTTCATCCTGTTTGCGTTCTACGCAGGACCCTGTTCCGCGCAGGTGGTCGTGTTGGCGCATCCGGACAGCGGCAATTTCGTCGTGGTCCAGGATCGTCCCGCTGCCGGCCAGGAAGCCACGCGACAGGCAAACACCAAAGGCCACAATGGAGGTTGGACCTTGCTATTGAGCAGCACGCTACCGGGTCATGGTGCGATGTTCTGCTTTCGCCCAAAGGGCAAACAGATGCGTTATTTCATTGCCGAGGGCAAGGCAACTGCGACCGACGCAATCATTGATGCGCGGGCGCAAGCCAGTGCCGCAGCACGCGGCAGTGGCGCTTTCACCGCCATCTGCGGCATCTGGAACAATCGCAATACCTACGCGTTGTCACCACCGGCGATAACACGAACCATCGACATTACTCCCAGGGCAAACCTGGTTGATGATCACCCCAGGAAGGAAAACGAGCACGGCCTGATTGAAACCATCAAACATCAGATTCGCGAGCAGCTGAAATGCGTACCAGAGCAACAGCCATGCCCACCGCCACCGAAGCCAGCAGCCATTGGCGTACGCGGCTAACCGGCGATGCTCGACTGTAGTGCCGAGCCATGCTCGGCAGGCGGCCTTGCAAGCAAGGTCAGGGCTGCAGGAGCGGCGTAATCCGCGTTGCCGGCATGCGTGCTACCTGATTGAGCAGTGGCTTCGCGGCTTACGCCGCTCCCACAAGACCAATCGGTAGTGCCGAGCCATGCTCGGCAGATGCATCACTGGTAGAGCCCCAGTGGAGCATGGCTCCGCTCTACAGTGTCTCCAATCAAACTACTGGCGGCACTTCCGGCTTCGCCGCTTCCGGGCTCACACGCTCGATGGTGTGGCGCAGTTCGCGGCCGAGGATGAACTTGGCGTCCTTGGCCCAGGCATCCAGACGCTCGTCGAACAGCAGCTTGCTGTTCTGGTCCGGCCAGACCAGGCGCAGTTCGCGCATCTTCTGGATGAAACCGCGGAACAGCGACTTGTCGAAGAACTCCGGTGCGGCCGGTGCATACAACAGGCTCAGGCGTTGCGCGGCCTGTTGGCACAGGCTTTCCAGCTCACCGGCACCCAGCGTGCCGGGGCCGTTCTTCACCAGCACCGAGATGGCGATGTAATAGCGCTCGAATGCCTGTTGCAGCGAGTGGCCGATAGCGCGCAGGCGGAATACTTCGTCGGTCTGGCCGGTGCTGCGCGCGAGCATGCCGCCATCGTCCTCGCCCACATGCTGGAGCAGGCCTTCGCGCACGAACACGTCGATGGTCTGGTCGATGCGCGCGGCGAACTCGTCCTCGCTCCAGGGCAGGAACAACTCTTCCTGCAGGAACGGGTAAAGCCCGCGGCCCAGGCGCAGCAGCCCGCCACGGCTCATGCGGCGGTTGTTCTGGAAGCAGCACGCCACCCACGACGAGGCGGTGAACAGGTGGATCACGTTGTTGCGGAAGTAGCTCAGCAGCACCGCGGTATCGCCGCTGACGCTGAGCACGTCGCCCAGCGGGTGCTTGGTGCGGGTGAGGACGTTGATTTCCTCGGCGTGGGCGATGATGCGCTCGGGCGAATGCGGGGTGACCGTGACCCGGTCCGAGTACGGCATCTCCACCAGCAGCTTCTTGCTCAGCTCGATCTGCGCGATCAGGTCGGCCTCGCCCATCGCATGCTTGGGCGTGGACAGCAGCGCCAGCGCCAGCAGGTTGATCGGGTTGACGTCGGCGGCAGCGTTGACGTGGACGTTGATGTTCTGCGCGAGCGTGTCGACGGTCTTCATCAACCACGCTGGCTTCTCGTCCTCGGGTACCGGCTGGCCGTCCCACTCCGGGGCATTCACCGCCAGCACGTCGTTCAATGCGATCGGCTCGCCGAAGTTCACCACCACCTGGCCGTAGTTCTGCTTGAGCACCTTGGGGATGCCCCACAGCAGCGCCCAGATCGATTCCTTTTCCTTCGGCCGGCCGGACAGCTCGTCCAGGTAGCTGTTGCCTTCC
>QFOV01000403.1 GCA_003248565.1 Stenotrophomonas sp. | reverse complement strand
GCGGTCAACCCGGCCGAAACCCTGTTCGTGGTCGATGCCATGACCGGCCAGGACGCCGCCAACACCGCCAAGGCCTTCGGCGAAGCGCTGCCGCTGACCGGCGTGGTGCTGACCAAGACCGACGGTGACGCCCGTGGCGGCGCCGCGCTGAGCGTGCGTTACATCACCGGCAAGCCGATCAAGTTCACCGGTACCGGTGAAAAGGTCGACGGGCTGGATGTGTTCCACCCGGAACGTGTGGCCAGCCGCATCCTCGACATGGGCGACGTGCTGTCGCTGGTGGAGCAGGTCGAGCAGCAGGTCGACAAGGACAAGGCACAGAAGCTGGCCGAGAAGGTCGCCAAGGGCAAGAAGTTCGATCTGAACGACATGCGCGACCAGCTGGAGCAGATGCAGAACATGGGCGGCATCGGCGGCCTGATGGACAAGTTGCCAGGCCTGGGCCAGATCCCCGAGCACCTCAAGGCGCAGGTCAGCCAGAGCAAGGAAGTGCCGCGCATGATCGCCATCATCGGCTCGATGACCAAGAAGGAGCGCCGCAACCCGGGCCTGCTCAATGGCTCGCGCCGTGCCCGCATCGCGCGTGGCTCCGGCACCCAGCCGGCCGACGTCAACAAGCTGATGAAGCAGTACATGCAGATGGAAAAGATGATGGGCAAGCTGGCCGGTGGCGGCATGAAGGGCATGATGCGCAACATGAAGGGCATGCTCGGCGCCATGGGTGGCAAGGGCGGCCTGCCGTTCCGTTGATAACGTTTGATTCCAACCGGTTGAACAGGGAGTGGTGCATGAAAAACAGGATGTATCTGGTACTGGCGGTGCTGGCGTTGAGCGCGTGTGGTGAGGACCGTTCGATCTCGCAGAAGGCCGGCAGTGCGATCAGTGGCACCGCTACCGATTTCGTCGCGGGCCTGGGCGAAGGTGTCGACAAGCGCATGTCGCTCAAGCTCGATGTTGCGCCGGAAGTGGTCAGCAACGGCATGACCGTGACCTTGGGCAAGAGCCGCGGCATGGGCTCCAAGGATGCGTCTGTGTATGTGGTGGCAACCAAGCCGTACAAGGGTGCATTCCTTGCGCGCGCACTGGACGAGTCCGGCGCTGAAATCGGCCGCTCGCGGGTGGACGTGGATTTCGCTGCCGATGATGCGCAGTATGTGAACTTCACTTTCAACGAAGAGATGGACAGCCAGCTGGTGCGTTCCTACGCACTTTCGCTGCGCTGAGTAGCGCGGGCATCGGCGGTATGATCACCGCCATGCACAACGCCCTCATCTCAGCCCGGACCGAAGCGTTCTGCCAGCGCTTCGGTCTTGAACTTCCCATCCTGCTGGCGCCGATGGCCGGCGCCTGCCCGGTGCCGCTGTCTGCCGCGCTTGCCAATGCCGGCAGCATGGGCGCGATGGGCGCAGTGCTGTCCACGCCGGAACAGATCAGCCAGTGGATGCAGGCATTCGGCCGGCAGTCGCAGGGGCCGGCGCAGGTGAACGTGTGGGTGCCGGATGCGGCTCCGCGGCGGGACCCTGCCGCCGAAACGGCAACGCGCGAGTTTCTGGCGCAATGGGGGCCGCAGGTCGCGGCGGAAGCCGGTGACGCCGCTCCCGCCGATTTTGACGCCCAGTTCGATGCGCTGATTGCCGCCCGGCCGGCGGTGGCATCAACCATCATGGGGGTATTTTCCGCCGCACAGGTGGCACGACTGCAGGCTGCCGGCATTGCCTGGTTTGCCTGCGCGACCACCTTGAGTGAAGCACTGCAGGCGCAGGCTGCTGGTGCCGATGCGGTGGTTGCGCAGGGCATGGAGGCGGGCGGCCATCGTGGTGCGTTTGACCCAGCACTCGCCGAACGGCAGATGGTCGGTCTGTTCGCCTTGCTGCCGCGTCTGGTCGATCACCTGAGCGTGCCGGTGATCGCCGCTGGTGGCATTGCCGATGGTCGTGGTGTCGCGGCGGCCCTGATGTTGGGTGCCAGCGCGGTGCAGGTGGGCACGGCATTCCTGGCTGCCGATGAATCCGATATTCCCGCGGCGTGGAAGCAGGCATTGGCCGTTGCCGAGCCCGAAGCCACGCGCGCGACGCGGGCCTTCAGTGGCCGACTTGGACGCGCCCTCGATACCGCCTATGTGCGAGCTGCCGAGGCGGCCGA
>QFOV01000030.1 GCA_003248565.1 Stenotrophomonas sp. | reverse complement strand
ACTGGTTGGCAGCGATTGCTGCCGGTCTGTTCTTCGGCTTCGGCTCCGGCCAGCTGATCAGCGAGAGCATCGCGCTGTTCGAGCGCCTGACCAGTTGACGGCCCACGGCAGGCGGTAGTGCCGAGCCATGCTCGGCAAGAAGCTTTACCAGCAAGAACAAACCCCTCCCAAGCCCTTCGCTACGCGAAAGAGAGGGAGCAGAAGCGTAGTGCCGAGCCATGCTCGGCAAGAGGCTTTACCAGCAAAAAAAACCCTCCCCAGCCCTCCCCTTCGCTACGCGAAAGGGAGGGAGCAGAAGCGTAGTGCCGAGCCATGCTCGGCAAGAGGCTTTACCAGCAAAAAAACCCCTCCTCAGCCCTCCCCTTCGCTACGCGAAAGGGAGGGAGCAGAAGCGTAGTCCCGAGCCATGCTCGGCAGAGGCTTTACCAGCAAAAACACACCCCTCCCCAGCCCTCCCCTTTGCTGCGCGAAAGGGAGGGGGCAAACGGCTTACGCCACGCCCACTCGCTGCCAGGCCTGCATCGCCAGATCGAACGAACGCAGCCGCGCTGCTGGATCATAGATATTGGCGGCCAGCATCATTTCATCCGGGCGATGGCGCTCGACAAAGGCCGCCAAGCCTTCGGCGACCTGCCTCGGATCACCGACGATGCTGCAGGCCAAGGCACGCTCGACACCGGCCTTTTCATGCGGCGCCCAGAACGCCTCGATGTCATCCACCGGCGGCGGGATGCGCCCCGGCGTACCGCGTCGCAGATTGACGAAGGTCTGCTGCAGGCTGGTGAACAAGCGCTTCGATTCGGCCTCCGATTCGCTGGCCACCACATTCAAGGCCAGAATCGCGTAAGGCGCCTGCAAGTGCTCGGAAGGACGGAAGTCGCGGCGATAGAGCGCCAGCGCCTCATCCATGGAATCCGGGGCGAAGTGCGAGGCAAACGCAAACGGCAGGCCCATCGCCGCCGCCAGGCGCGCACTGAACAGACTCGAGCCCAGCAGCCAGACCGGCACTGGGATGCCGCCGCCGGGCACGGCCTGCACCGGCGCGAAGTAGTGCAGCAGTTCGGCGACATCCTGCGGGAACTGGTCGGCGCTGTCGAAGTAACGGCGCAAGGCGCGCGCGGTGGGTTGGTCGGTGCCGGGCGCCCGGCCCAGCCCCAGATCGATACGATCCGGGTACAGCGAGGCCAAGGTGCCGAACTGTTCGGCCACCTGCAACGGCGAATGATTGGGCAGCATCACCCCACCCGAACCCACGCGGATGCGCGAAGTGCCACCGGCCACATGCCCGATCAGCACCGCGGTCGCGGCGCTGGCGATGCCGGGCATGTTGTGGTGCTCGGCCAGCCAATAGCGGTGATAGCCCCAGCGATCGGCGTGCTGGGCCAACTCCAGCATGTTGGCAAACGCCTGCTGCGGGGTTGAGCCCTCGCATACCGGGGCCAGGTCAAGGATGGAAAGGGGGATCATTCTGCGGTCTCCGTGGACGATACGAAGGACATGGGGTTCGTCCTCGCATTCTCCATGCAGTCGCCGCGACTTCCACCGGGACACTGTTTCCCACCCTGCCGGTGCGGGATCAGGCCTGGGCGTCGTCCCGCCGGTCCACCAGCGGCTGCAGCTGGGCATCCAGCGCTACGCGTTCATCAAACACGAAGCAGCGGCCGTCATAGCCTTCACCACCGACTTCCTCGAAGTAACCGAGGATGCCGCCTTCCAGCTGCAGCACGTTGTGCATGCCATCGTTCTGCATCCACAGCGCTGCCTTCTCACAGCGGATGCCGCCGGTGCAGAAGCTGACCACGGTGGCATCGGCCAGCGACTCGCGGTGCGGCTCCAGTGCGGCCGGCAGATCGGTGAACTTGGCGATCGGCAGGGTCAACGCACCCTCGAACGTGCCATGCGCGAATTCCTGCCGGTTGCGCGTATCCAGCATCACCACGCGTTTGCCGTCGTCGTCGTGGCCCTGCCGCAGCCAACGCTGCACGGTGGCCGGGGCCACGCTGGGTGCGCGCGGGTAATCCAGCGGCTGGCCGTCTTCGCGGCGGAAGCTGATGATCTCCGGCTTGAACTTGGCCTTCAGCCTGGCGAACGGCTGCATCTGGCTGTGGCTGTACTTGATCCGCATGTCAGCGAAGCGGGCGTCGGCCTTGAGCTGGCTGTAGAAGCTCTCGATACCTTCACTGCTACCGGCGAGGAACAGGTTGATGCCCTCCTCCGCGATCAGGATGGTGCCGCGCAGCTCCAGCGCCCTTGCGCGTTCATGCAGGGTGGCGGTCAAGGCTTCGGCATCAGCCAGCGGAACGAAGAGGTAGGCAGCGGTATTGACGATCATGCGCATAGTTTAAACGACCGGCCCCACGGCCGTTGTGGGGGCGGCGTAAGCCGCGAGGCTGGCAATGCATGAAAGACCCAAGAGCCACCCCAACCCTGCCCTTGCCTGCGGCAAGGGACGGGACTGTAGTGCCGAGCCATGCTCGGCAGGGGCGTTCCCGGTCAAGCCTCAGCCGAGCATGGGTCGGCACTACAGGTGTAGCTTCCGCCGACACGTGAACGGGGTTTGCAGGAGCTGCGTAAGCCGCGAAACTGGCAATGCCATAGGGCCCCAAGAGCCCCCCAACCCTCATCCTACGGAGCAAGGGAGGGAGCTGAAAGCCATCACCCCCGCAGCAGGAAATACGGCAGCAGCACCAGGGCCGACACAACCACCATGCCCAGCAACACCGCCACCACGAATAATGGCCGGCTGCGCAACATCGACCCGAACGTCTCCGCACTACCATCGCGCAGCGCCGCCTCCCGCTCGTCACGCACCCGCTGCCCGCGTTCAGCTTGATAGCTCGCCATCAAACCTTTCGCGCGCGGCAGATCATCGTTCTCGCGCAGCCAGATGCCGCCATTGGAAATACCCCAGGGACTGGGTTCAGTTCGGTACCAGGCGATGCCGTTGCGATCGAGCAGTTCGCCGACCTCGGCGCTTTCGTCGTCGCCGACATTACGTAGATTGAGCAGCAATTTGGCCATGCCGCAATGATACCCGGCAGCGATGCGCTACCCTGCACGCCCCTTTCCAACGGAGCGCGCCATGCGTCGTCTGTTCATGCCGCTGCTGCTGTCCCTGCTGGCCGCCGGCTGCACCCCGCCGGGCCCGCCTCCGGGTGGCACCATTGCCACGTTCGAGCAGATCGACACCCAACCCGGCACCGGTGCTGAAGCCGTGGCCGGCAGCAAGGTCAGCGTGCACTACACCGGCTGGATCTACGACGAGCGCACGCCCGACAAGCACGGCGAGAAGTTCGACAGCTCGCTGGATCGCGGTGAGCCGTTCAGCTTCAATCTCGGTGACAAGCAGGTCATCCGTGGCTGGGACGAGGGCGTCGCCGGCATGAAGGTCGGCGGCAAGCGCACCCTGATGATTCCTGCCGAATACGGTTATGGCAACCGTAGCATCGGGCCGATCCCGGCCGGCTCTTCGCTGGTGTTCGATGTAGAACTGCTCGATGTCAAACCTCGCTGACAAGACCGTTGCCGTCATTGGCGGCGGCCCGGCCGGCCTGTTCGCCGCCGAGCACCTGCGTGCCGCTGGCCTCACGGTCAACCTGTACGAGGCCAAGGGCTCGCCCGGGCGCAAGTTCCTGATCGCCGGCAAGGGTGGACTCAACCTCACCCATTCCGACCCACGCCCGCTGTTCGACAGCCGCTACCGCGAACGCCAGGCCGAAGTCGCCACCTGGCTGGACGGCTTTGATGCCGATGCTTTGCGCCATTGGGCGCAGGAGTTTGGCGTGGAAACCTATGTCGGCAGTTCCGGACGGGTATTCCCGGTGGACCGCAAGGCTGCGCCACTGCTGCGCGGCTGGGTACGCCGGCTGAAGGAACAAGGTGTGCGTTTCCACGTGCAGCATCGCTGGCTGGGCTGGAACCCGGACGGCAGCCTGCGCATGGCCACCGCCGATGGCGAGATCGCTGTTCGCGCCGATGCCACGGTATTGGCGCTGGGCGGCGGTAGCTGGCCGGAGCTCGGCTCTGACGGCAGCTGGATGCCGGTGCTGCAGGAACGCGGCGTCGATACCGCGCCGCTGCAGTCGGCCAACTGCGGCTTCGACATCGACTGGACTGCGCACTTCCGCGACCGCCATGCCGGTGCACCGATCAAGCCTGTGGTTGCGCACTGGACCGATCTGCAGGGACAGCCGCAATCGTTGCAGGGCGAATGCGTGGTCAGTCAGTACGGCATTGAAGGCAGCCTGATCTACGCCTTGGCCGCTGATCTACGCGAAACCCTCAATCGCGAGGGTACGGTGACGCTGGAACTGGATCTGGTACCCGGCCGCGACGAAGCACGCCTGCTCGCCGATCTGGGCCGCGCCCGCAAGGGCCGCAGCTTCGGCGAACACCTGCGCCGCGCTGCCGGGCTGGATGCGGCCAAGGCCGGGCTGTTGTTTGAAGTCCTGGGCAAGGATGCCGGCAATGATCTTGACGCTGTCGCACGCACGCTCAAGCGCCTGCCCTTGCGGTTGCTACGGCCGCGACCGATGGCCGAAACCATCAGCACGGCTGGCGGCGTGAAGCTCGAAGCGATGGATGACGGGCTGATGCTCATCGCGCAACCAGGCGTGTTCTGCGCCGGCGAAATGCTGGACTGGGAAGCCCCCACCGGCGGCTACCTGCTGACCGCCTGCTATGCCAGCGGCCAGCGTGCCGCAGAAGGTGTGATCCGCTGGCTGTAGTGCCGATCCATGGTCGGCAGCGGCTTCACCGAAAACGTCGCCCCGTAGCCCCATGGTCGGCAGCGGCCGTACCGATAACGCCGCAGCTTGCAGGAGCAGCGCAAGCCGCGAAGCCAAAGATCAATCCGATTGCAAAGAAACCCGCGGCTTCATAGCCGCGGGCTTCGCAGCTCACGCCGCTCCCACAAAATCACCAGCAGGGGTGATCAACGCATCTTGCTGGTACGCAACGCCGCAATCCGGGCCGGTGGCGTGAACGAATCACTACGCGCCTCGGCCCAGTACTCACGGAACACGGTGTGCTCGGGCACCTTGTTCAACAATTCGCCCGGTCCCAGATAACGGTACAGGCTGGCAAGTGAGCGGATCTCCACCGGCGATACGCGACGCAGGATGTGTTCCGGGCCCAGCTCGGAAGGATCGTGCAGGCCGGCAGCACCAAGCAGGTCACGCAGCGCGCGCATCGTGTTCTGGTGGTAATTGAACACGCGCTGGCCCTTGTCGACCGGCTCCAGATGACGCCAGCGACTCGGGTCCTGGGTGGCAATGCCGGTCGGGCATTTGTCGTTGTGGCAGCTCAGCGACTGGATGCAACCCAGCGCGAACATGTAACCACGCCCGGCATTGCACCAGTCCGCGCCCAAGGCGATGGTGCGTGCAATATCGAACGCGGTGGTCACCTTGCCAGCCGCACCCAGGCGGATGCGGTCACGCAGGCCAAGCCCGACCAGGGTGTTGTGCACCAGGATCAGCGCTTCGTTCATCGGCACGCCAACATGGTCAATGAACTCGGCAGGTGCCGCCCCGGTGCCGCCTTCGGCACCATCGACCACGATGTAGTCCGGCAGCATTCCGGTTTCCTGCATCGCCTTGGCGATACCAAACCATTCCCACGGATGGCCGATGGCCAACTTGAAACCAACCGGCTTGCCGCCGGACAACTCTCGCAGACGCGCAACGAACTGCAGCAGCTCAATCGGCGTGGAGAATGCCGAATGCTTTGACGGTGATACACAGTCCACGCCCATCGGCACACCACGGGTCGCGGAGATTTCGGCACTGACCTTCGCCGCCGGCAACACACCGCCGTGTCCGGGCTTGGCACCCTGCGACAGCTTGATCTCGATCATCTTGACCTGATCGGAGCTCGCATTCTCGACAAAGCGCTCCTCGCTGAAACGGCCATTCTCATCACGGCAGCCGAAGTAGCCCGAACCGATTTCCCAGACCAGATCGCCGCCGTTTTCACGGTGATACGGCGAGATCGAGCCTTCGCCGGTGTCGTGGCAGAAGCCGCCCATTTTCGCGCCCTTGTTCAGCGCGCGGATCGCATTGGCCGACAAGGAGCCAAAGCTCATCGCCGAGATATTGAACACGCTGGCCGAGTAAGGCTTGGCGCAATCAGGCCCGATCAGCACCCGGAAATCGTGGTGCGCAATGCTGGTCGGCGACAGCGAATGGTTGATCCATTCGTAGTCCACGGCATAGGCACTGCGCAGCGTGCCGAACGGCACCACATCCATTTCGTTGCGCGAACGCTGGTAGATCAGCTGGCGTTGCTGGCGCGAGAACGGCACGTCCTCCAGATCGCTCTGCACGAAGTACTGGCGGATTTCCGGGCCGATGGATTCGAAGCCGTAGCGAAAATGCGCCAACACCGGGTAGTTGCGACGCAGCACGCTGCGCCGCTGCAACACATCCCAGGTGCCCAGCACCGCCATCAGGCCGAACAGGCCAACGCCCCAGTACCAAGCAGGCCAGTGGGTAGCCAGCGCCAGTGATACTGGCAGCAGGATCAGTGCCAGCACATAAACCAGATAACGATGCATTACCGTCCTCGAACAACACGGATGGCGGATTCTACAACCGGTCGTCCACCACTTGCCTCGGCCACGCCGATTTCACGTCGTAGACCACCATGTCCGGCACACCCAGGGCGCGGATCCGGGCCTCGTCGAAGGCACGGAACTGCTGGTGCGCCACGGCCAGAACCACCGCATCGTAGACACCTTGCTGTGGTGCCTTCACAAGCGCTACACCGCCCATGTCGTGCGCGTTGCGTGGATCGGCCCAAGGGTCGAAAGCGTCCACCTGTGCGCCGGCAGCGGCCAGCATCTGTACCAGGTCCAGACCACGGCTGTTGCGCAGGTCCGGGCAGTCCTCCTTGAAGGTCACCCCAAGCACCAGCACGCGTGCGTTCTGCAACGGCTTGTTCCGGACTTCCAGCAGGCCACGCACGCGGGTGACGACATGCGCTACCACACGGTTGTTGACCTGGCGTGCGGTGTGGATCAGGTCCGGGTGATAACCAACGCTTTCGGATTTGTGCAGCAGGTAATAGGGATCAACACCAATGCAATGCCCGCCAACCATGCCCGGCCGGAACGGCAGGAAGTTCCACTTGGTGCCTGCCGCTTCCAATACATCAAGAGTATCGATACCGAGCCTGTCAAAGATAAGCGCCAACTCGTTGACCAAGGCGATGTTCACATCACGCTGGATGTTCTCCACCACCTTGGCCGCCTCCGCCACGCGCAGCGACGATGCCGGCCAGGTGCCGGCGGTGATGATGCGCCGATACAGGGCATCCACCACCTCTGCGGCCTCAAGCGTGGAGCCGGAGGTGATCTTCTTGATATCCGGAAGGCGGCGCTGACGGTCACCCGGATTGATCCGCTCCGGGCTGTAACCGCAATAGAAATCCTGGTTGAAGCGCAGCCCCGAGCCCTGCTCGAGCAAGGGCACGCAAACCTCTTCGGTGGTCCCCGGGTACACGGTGGACTCGTAGATCACCAGGTCACCGGGTTTGAGCACCGCAGCAATCAACCTGCTGGCACTGCGCAGGGGGCCAAGATCCGGTTGCTCATACGCATCGATCGGCGTTGGCACGGTGACGATGAAAACATTGCGCGCCGCCAGATCGGCCTTGTCGGCGGTGTAACGCGCCAGCACGCCAGCGGCGAGCTCGGCGTCATCCAGTTCCAGCGTATGGTCGTGCCCCGCCTGCAACTCGGCAACGCGGGCAGTATCGATGTCATACCCCAGGGTATCGAGCGTTTTGCCGAACTCGACTGCCAATGGCAGGCCAACATAACCCAGCCCGATGATGGCAATCTGCGGCGCTGCCGCGGCGGTGATCTCGGCGCTCATGCCATCCCCTGAGGTTGCGAACTGGTGCCCGGAGCCGGAATCGAACCGGCATGGCCTCGCGGCCGGCGGATTTTAAGTCCGATGCGTCTACCAGTTTCGCCATCCGGGCATCGCAATAGCCTGCCTGATTGCGGCCCAATTGTGAATCGCGAATATTGGCGGCAGCGCTGAATCCGCCGCCAATGTGATCTCAACCAATGGCGCGCGAATAGCGCGCAGGCTGCTGCGCGGCCTTCAGATAGCGGTCAAAACACATCGCGATCAAGCGCAGCAAGGGCCGGCCCTGCTCGGTGGCGGCAACCACGCCATCGTTGCAACTGGCCAGTCCGTCGTCCTGCAGGTGCTGCAAGGCAATCAGTTCCTCGGCGAAATAGACATCAAAATCGACACCATGCCGCCGCGCCAGCGCGCGGCCATCCACGTTGCCATGGCACATCAGCTGCTGGATCAGTTCAGCACGCAGCAGGTCATCGTCGTCCAGCTCCAGTCCGCGCCATACCGGCACACCGCCTTCGGCAATCTTTGCCTCCCAATCCTTGAGGTCGCGTGGGTTCTGGCTGTAGCTGCTATCGATATGGCTGATCGCACTGACACCCAGCCCCAGCAGGTCACTGTCAGCGTGCGTGGTATAGCCCATGAAGTTGCGATGCAGGCTGCCCGCACGCTGCGCACGCGACAGGTCTTCTCCCGGCAATGCGAAATGATCCATGCCGATGTACTGGTATCCAGCAGCTGACAATCGCTCGACCGCGAGCCCAAGCAGCGCCAGCTTCTGCTCCGGATCAGGCAGGTCGCGGTCCTGTATCTGTCGTTGCGCCTTGAACATATGCGGCAGATGCGCGTAGCCGTAGATCGCCAGCCGATCCGGACGAGCGGCTATCACCGTGTCCAGGGTTCGGCCAAACCCGGCCAGCGTCTGCAGCGGCAACCCGTAGATCAGATCCACATTGACCGAACGCATGCCATGATCGCGGCAGGCCTGGATGATGGCCATCGTCTCATCCACGTCCTGCACGCGATTGATCGCCTGCTGCACCTGCGGGTCGAAGTCCTGGATACCCAGGCTTGCGCGATTGAAGCCCAACTCTGCCAGCACACCGATGTCGTCGACGCTGACCGAGCGCGGATCCAGTTCGATCGAGAAGTCGCGCGCGCTGCTGTGGCTGAAATTGAACAGTCTCTCCAGTCCGCCAATCAATCGACGCAGCTGCGCAGGCTCCAGGAAATTGGGTGTGCCACCGCCCAGATGCAGCTGCACGACCTCGCGTTCGCGCGCAAACAGCGGCGCAAGCCAGTCCGCCTCAACCAGCAGCTGATCGACATAGCGTTCGCCCTTGCTGCGGTCGCGGCTGATCACGCGGTTGCAGCCACAGTAGAAACACGGGCTGCTGCAGTACGGCACATGCACATACAGCGACATCGGCCGCCCCACCGCGTTGCTGCGCGCCACCGCAGCACAGAACTGTGCCTGCCCATAACCATCATGAAAATGCGGGGCGGTTGGATAGGACGTATAGCGTGGACCCGGCCGGTCATGCCGGCGCAGCAGGTCCGCGTCGAAGGTCCAGCCCAGGGCATTTGAGGTTGGCAGCGGCATGTTCATGGCGCCAGCTTGCCCCCGCCAAGGCATCACCGCCTTGAGTTAGATCAATTCACCTATTCATGAACGGGCCCAACCCGGCATCCGTTCAGAGTATCGGGAACGAAGGGGCGTGGTATCGACGCCAGATGGAGCCGGCCACCCGTCCGGCCGCCTCATCCGCCAAGACCTGCATCGTCGGGTTGCCCAGGTCTGCCGTGGTCTGTGCAAACAACGCCAGCCAGCGCTCGAACATCGGCCACTCCAGCCCGGGAATCGCCAGGTGCTTGGGCATCGGCGCGCCATTGAAGCGCGAGGTTCCACGCAGCAGGGCCGACCAGAAATCAATCAGCTGCAGCAGATGGGCCTCCCAATCGTGCACCCGTGCCTCGAATATCGGCCCAAGCACCGCGTCCTCGCGCACCCGCGCGTAGAAGCGCCGCACCAGACGGCCCACATCTTCCTCACTGCATACATCCGGCCCAGCCCGCACAGCACACCTCCTGCCACCTAGTCAGAACCTGCTACGCCCGGCCAAGGCCCGCTTGATCAGGATCAACGACGCCCATCCGCACACCCCCTAGCCTTGCACACCGGGCTGCCAGCTGCGGCCATACCGCCGAGCCGCCCACCCGATTCTATTCCTTCGCCACGAGGCACCCAGGAATCCACAATGACCGCTTCTGCCGACGCCAGCACCCGCCGCTCACTGCCAATGATCCAACGCCTGGGCGCCGTGGTGTGGCCCAGCTTCTTTACAGCGGCAGTGATGTCGGCGGTCTTTTTTGCATTCGTCGACCCGTTGGAACTGCAGCAGATCAGCTTCCCGCAGCACGTGATCAGCCGTGAAGTTGGCTATTCACTGGGCTTCTTCATGTTCTGGGCGGGCACGTTGTGCGCGTGCGGGGTGACCGCGCTGCTGATGCGCCCTGCAAGCGAGCAGGAGGAGGTCTTCGAATGAACCCGGTGCGCAGCATCGGCGAAGCCAGCGCCGGCACCGCCCGCAAGCGCGACAGATTCCGCCAGTTCACCAGCGTGGCAATGCTGGCTGCGTTCTATGGCCTGCCTTGGCTGCACTGGGGCGGTAAACCCTGGTTGCTGCTCGACATTAATGCACGCCAATTCCAGGTTACCGGTATTTCGATGCAACCGGAGCAGTCATTGCCGCTGCTATGGTTCGCGCTGACCGCGCTGGCCCTGCTCTGCTTTGCCACGAGCCTTTACGGGCGCCTGTGGTGCACCTATGCCTGCCCGCAGACGGTGTTGACCCGCCTGTTCCGCAGACTGACCCGCCTGACCGACCTCAAAGGGAGGGCGAAGCCATTGGCAACGCCGCTTCGACACGCACTGTGGGCGGCAATCTCGCTGTGGACCGGCATCAGCTTTGTGGGCTACTTCACGCCCATCGGGGAGCTCGCGCGGGGCTTGCTCACACTTACGCTCAGCGGCTGGGAGTTATTCTGGATCAGCTTCTACGGCCTGGCGACCTGGGCAAACGTGGTGTACCTGCATGAACAGGTCTGCAGCTATCTCTGCCCCTACAGCCGCATCCAACCGTTGATTGCCGATGCGCGCACGCCCTGCATCCAGTACAACGCGCCACGTGGGGAGCCGCGCGGCGAACGCGGCCAGGAAAACGCCAGCGTATTGCATCGTTCACGCGGCCTGCTCGATGCAAGCACTGCGGCCGACTATGTATTCCGCGCCGCCCACCCAGCCATTGCCGGCGCCATGCCCAAGTTCAGCCCGGCCCACCTCGGAGACTGCACCGATTGCGGCGCCTGCGTTGCCGCCTGCCCGATCGGCCTGGATATTCGCAATGGCCGGTCCAGCAGCTGCATCGAATGCGGAAATTGCAGGGATGCATGTGACGATGTGATGGCCGCCAGTCACTACCCGCTGGACCTGATCCATCGCGCCCGTCCAGCCAGCGATGGCGATACCGCTCCACCTGGATTGCGCATCAAGCCGTTAGCGTTCGCCGGCATCGCGTTGCTGTGCTTCGCCCTGGCGGCATTCACCGCTGCAAGCATTTAGCCGGACGCAGCGTGCAAGGGCTGTGGGAGCGGCGTAAGCCGCGAAGTTGACACTGCTTGATCCATGGACTTCCCTGCCATCTGATGATCTAGCGGCTTCGCGGCTTACGCCGCTCCCACAAAAGCCTTGTGTTGGAGCCGGTACACTCGCACTGCATGCATACCCTTGAACATCTCACAAGCGGCGCGCTCAACAACGCCCGTACTGTTCGCCTGGTGAATCTGGGCCTGACCGAATTCCCGCAGGCGCTGTTCGCCCTGGCCGATACGCTGGAAGTGCTGGATCTCTCTGGCAATCAACTTACCTCCTTGCCCGATGACCTGCAGCGACTGCGCAAGTTGCGCATCCTGTTCTGCTCCAACAACCCGTTTACGCATTTGCCGGTCGCACTTGGCGACTGCGAGCAGCTCGAAATGGTCGGCTTCAAGGCCTGTGAGATTGAGCAGGTATCCGAACGCAGCCTGCCTGCACGGCTGCGCTGGCTGATTCTCACCGACAACCAGCTGCGTGAACTACCCGCAGCGCTCGGCCAACGTCCGCGACTGCAGAAGCTGATGCTTTCCTGCAACCAGCTCGCCAGCCTGCCCGATCTAGGCAATTGCAAGGCACTGGAACTGTTGCGGATTGCCAGCAACCATTTCAGTGAAATCCCAGCAACATTGTCGACATTGCCAAACCTGGCCTGGCTGGCCTTGGCCGGCAATCCCCTGACGGCGGCTGCCGAACACGTTGCTTTGGCCGATGCGCATCACCACGCCATCCGCTACGAGAATCTGGAGATTGGCGAGCTGCTGGGCGAAGGGGCGAGCGGACACATCCATCGCGCCGCGCTCAAGCACAGCAGTCAGGCGATTGCCGTCAAAGTGTTCAAGGCAGCGTCCACCAGCGATGGCACGCCGCACTCGGAACTGGCTGCCGGGCTGGCCGCTGCTGGTCATCCCAACCTGCTTGCGCCACTGGCCCTCGTCGAAGGACACCCGCAAGGGCGCTTGGTGGTGGCAATGCCCCTGCTGCCGCCGCAGTACATCAACCTGGCCGGCCCGCCCAGCTTTGCCAGCTGCACGCGCGACGTCTACGCCGCAGATACACGATTTACGCCTGCCATCGCCGAACGCCTGCTGGGCTGCATCCGCTCGGCACTCACCCATCTGCATGCGCAGGGCGTGCTGCATGGCGACCTGTATGCCCACAACATCCTGTGGAATCCAGCCACCGGCGAAGCAGTACTGAGCGACTTCGGTGCAGCGATGTTGAGCAGCGGCCTGCCACCAGCAGATCGCGCGCGACTGCTGGCTATCGAGTGGCGCGCATTCGCCCATCTTGAAGCTGAGATAGCCGCACGCCTCAACAACTGACAGCGGCCCGCCAGCAACGTTTGCGTTCACTCACACGCAGCATGTCAGCGGCGGCTCGCCCGCCGGAAACGGCGACAAACAGCGCACTCCGCCGCCACACTCCTGGACTCTGCTGACCGGAAGCAAATCGCAGAAAACAAAAAAGCCCTGATTTCTCAGGGCTTTTTGCTTGCTACATGGAGGCCTGGGTCGGAATCGAACCGGCGTACGCGGATTTGCAATCCGCTGCATAACCACTCTGCTACCAGGCCAAACTACTGCACCGCCGAAGCATTACACCGCCTCGACATGAAAAGACCCCGCTGCGGGGGCCCTTTCCGAATTGGAGCGGGAAACGAGACTCGAACTCGCGACCTCAACCTTGGCAAGGTTGCGCTCTACCAACTGAGCTATTCCCGCGGTGTGGGCGAATCATACAGACTTCGGCAGGGGCGCGCCAGCGCTTTTTAACAATTCCTTTCACATGGCTTGTCTGGCTGTCGGCGTTGGATCTTGAATCCCTGTAGAGCCGAGCCATGCTCGGCTGGCGCTTTACCGGGAAGGCCCCTAGCCGAGCATGGCTCGGCACTACATTCAGCAGCCTTGGCGGAGCTGACGTACCATCTCGCCTCCCTCGCATCACCTGTCCCAGCCTGTTCCGATGACCCAGCAATCCCACCGCGTGCAAGGCCTGAACAACGATGAAGTGGCTGCTGACTGGCCCCCCATCAATGCGACCGAGCTTGCCTGGCTGCGTAATCGCTACCCGCAGTTGGACGCTGACAGCACCCTGCTATGGCACAGCCCGCGGCCGATGTCGGCCGCCGCGATTGTCCAGGGCCAGCACGGCAGGGTCTTCGTCAAACGCCATCACCGACTGGTGCGCAGCGCCATGTGCCTGCAGGAAGAGCATCAATTCATCACCCACCTCGCGAGTGCCGGGGTTCCGGTTACCCAGCTCCTGCATGGCCACGATGGTCAGACCGCCATTGCGCACGGCGATTGGACCTACGAACTGCACGCCGTAGCCGATGGCCAGGACCTGTACCGCGATGCACCTTCGTGGACGCTGCTGACCGAAGTCGAGCGAGCCCACACTGCCGGCCGCATGCTGGCCACGCTGCACCGCGCTTCAGCCAGCTATCACGCACCCCAGCGCAGCACGCAACTACTGGTCGCCCGTGATGATCTGATCCGTAGCGAAGACCCGATCGCCGCGCTCAAGGCCGATCTGCACAACCGCCCCGGACTGGCCCGTTACCTCGCACGTATCCCTTGGGAGCAGCAGTTGCGGCGCAGCGTCCTGCCCTGGCATGCCGGACTGGCCGCGCGCCTGCAGACAGAACCGCAGTTGTGGGCGCACAACGACTGGCACGTCTCCAACCTGCTGTGGGGCCACGGCGACAACGCGATGCAGGTCAGCAGCGTGCTCGATTTCGGCCTGGCCTCCCCCACCAGCGCCCTGTTCGACCTGGCCACCGCCATCGAACGCAATGCCGTGGCCTGGCTGGAACTGGAGCGCGGCGCCGAGGCGGTACGTATCGATATCGCATTGGCCCTGCTCGACGGCTACCGCGAAGTGTTGCCCTTGTCGGCCGAACGGGTACACCTGCTGGCCGA
Organism: Stenotrophomonas sp.; assembly: GCA_003248565.1. Lineage (GTDB taxonomy): Bacteria > Pseudomonadota > Gammaproteobacteria > Xanthomonadales > Xanthomonadaceae > Stenotrophomonas. The sequence goes on along the minus strand of QFOV01000030.1, from coordinate 5,107 downwards.
CCTTCTGCCAATGGTCCATTTCGACTTTGCACTGTCCGAAGTCGAGTATTTCGAAGGCGTCACCGGCTCCACCGCGAATGCCGATGTCGCCTGGCAGCCATTCATGCTCGGCCACCCTGAATGGTTTGCCAGCCAGCATGGCCACGCCTTGTTGCACGCCCTGCACGCGACCGCCTGAAGCGCCCCGACTCGCAAATCGTTCGCATTTGTAGTGAAATGCCCCCTTGAAGCGGGGGTGCCTGGATTTGCCAGGCTGAGAGAGTCCCTTGGAACCTGATCCGGTTTGCACCGGCGTAGGGAGCTTTGAGCAGCAGCCGTAGCGCCGTCATTGGCGCTGCGCATGCGCGCCTTCGCTTCGTCTCCCTTGTTGCCTGAAGACGAATCGAATGAACCGCTGCCTGCGCCCCACGTTGCTGTCTCTCGCCTTGAGCACCGCTCTGCCGCTGTACGCCAGCGACACCGGCCTTGACGCTGCTGCCGAACACTCCCCGACCGAACTGGCCACCGTACGCGTGCAGGCCCGCCAGCCGGAGACGTACAACTCCCGCGCCAACAGCTTCGGCAGCGGCGACTGGAAAAGCACGCCGGCATCGATGAACGTGCTGGACCGCGACTTCCTCGGCCACCAGCAGGTGCGCTCGCTGTCCGAGCTGGCCAGCAATGACGCCTCGCTCGGCGATGCCTATGCCCCGATCGGTTACTACCAGAACGTCGCCATCCGCGGCTTCGCGCTGGATACGGCCACCGGCTACCGCTTCAACGGCATGTCGATAGCAGGAGAACAGCGCCTGGCACTGGAGAACCTGCAGTCAGTGGAAGTGCTCAAGGGCGAAGCTGGCCTGGCGGCCGGCGTGATGGCGCCGGGCGGCATCATCAACTACGTCGGCAAGCGGCCGGCCGAAGTACGCACCGTCACCTTGGGCACCGACAACGAAGGCTCGCGCTATGCCGCCATCGACGTCGGTCATTGGCTGACCCCGCGCATCGGCCTGCGCTTCAACGCCGCCTGGGACGACAGCAGTTCCTATATCGAACATGCCGATGGCCGCCGCAATTTCTATTCGCTGGCGAGCGACTGGCTGATCGGCGAGCGCGGCAAGCTTGAAGTGGATGCCAACTACCAGACCAGCGCGCAGCGCTCGGCCTCCGGCTACCAGCTGTTGGGCGGACGTGAACTGCCGACCGGCGTGGACCGTGAGCAGTTGCTCGGCTATCAGCCGTGGCAGCAGCCGGTAGGCATTGCCAGCACCAATATCACCGCGCTGCACACCTACGATTTCAATGCCAACTGGCAATCCCGCGTTGCCGCCAGCCACAGCCGCACGGTGATCGATGACAACGTCGCCTTCGCCTATGGCTGCTACTACGCCGCCGAATGTGCCGATGGCAGCGTGCCGGGCAATTACTTCGCCCCCAACGGCGATTACGACATCTACGACTACCGCAGCCCGGACGACACTCGTCGCAACCAGGAGCTGCGCGCCGAGCTGCGCGGCAACTTCGACACCGGCAGCATCGGCCATCAGCTGACCATGGGTGCGGACCAGTTCCGGCGTACCGTGGACAAGCGCCGCAACGTCAACGAATACGTCGGCACGGTCAATATCCACGACAAGCAGCTGCCCGTATTCGAATCCTCGCCGCTGATACCCGGCGCGCCCGCACGTCGCCTGGACAGCCGCCAGACCGCCGTCTTCGCATTGGACCGCATCCAGCTCAATGAAGACTGGCAGTGGCTGGCCGGCGGCCGCTACGTGCGCCTGGACGAACGCGCCTACGACAAGCGCGGCAACCCGCAACGTCGCAGTCGCCTGTCGCGCTTCCTGCCGCAGACTGCGGTGATGTGGAAGGCCAGCGACAGCACCAATGCCTACGCCAGCTATGTCGAAGGCATCTCGCTGGGCCAGGAAGCACCGTTCTGGACCGCCAATGCCGACACCTTCCTGCCGGCAGTGCAGTCGCGCCAGCTCGAAGTCGGCGTGAAGTATTCCAGCAGCGAGCAGCTGACGCTGGGCGCGGCACTGTTCCGCACCACCCAGCCGTACCAGTACGCAAAGCCCGACAACAGCGACGTCGGCTACACCTTCGTCGAGGAGGGCAAGCAGGCCCACGTCGGCCTTGAACTGACCGCCAACGGCCAGCTCACCGATGCACTGCAGATCGTCGCCAGCGCCAGCGTATTGCAGGCACGTGCACGCGATACCGGCACGCCAAGCTACGAAGGCCACCAGCTGGTCAACGTTCCCAAGCTGCGCACCAGCGTGCACCTGAGCTATGCGCTGCCCTTCGTAGAAGGGCTGGACCTGACCGGCGGCTGGCGCTACGCATCGGCCAATACCGCGCGCGCTGATGCCGCCGTACGCGCACCGAGCTACAACCTGTTCGATGCCGGCCTGCGCTTCCAGCACCAGTTGCAGGACCACGCAGTGAGCTGGAACCTGTCGGTGGACAATCTCTTCAACCGCTTCTACTGGCGTGACACCGGCAGCAGCATGGGCGATTACTACCTGTTCCCGGGCGCACCGCGGCAGGCACGCCTATCGGTGAGCGTCGCGCTGTGAGCAGCGCAACGCTCGAATGGTCGGCCGCGCTATGCAGCATCCTCGGCGTCTGGCTGATGGCGCAACGGCGGATGGTCGCCTGGCCGGTCGGCCTGTTGTCGGTGGCGCTGTATGCACTGGTATTCGCCGAAGCCAAGTTGTATTCGGACACCCTGCTACAGCTCGCCTTTGCCGTTTTCCTGGTCTACGGCTGGATCAACTGGCGTCGCCATGCCGCCGACGAAGGCAGCGTGCGCATCGTGCCCCTGTCACGCAGCAAGATGCTGCGTGACCTGGGCATCGGCCTGCTTGGCGGCATCGCGCTTGGCGCCGGCATGCACAGCTTCACCGATGCCTCGCTGCCGTGGCTGGACGCGATACTCACCGGATTGAGCCTGGTCGCACAGTGGTGGCAGGCACGCCGCCATACCGCCACCTGGTGGCTGTGGATCGTGGTCGACGTGGTGTACGTGGGCGCGTATCTGTTCAAGTCACTGCATGTGACCGCGGCGCTGTACGTATTCTTCCTCGGTCTTGCCATGGTCGGGCTGCGTGCATGGAGTGCAGCGGCCCACACCCCCACTGCGGAACCTGCAGCGCACGGCGCGCGCTGAGCAGCGTCACGCATCGTCAGCTGCTGCCGATGTCGGCAGCAGCTGGCTGAAGGTAAATCGCGGACAACAAAAAAGCCCCGTCGGGGGCTTTTCTTTACCTGCAGATATCACATGGAATCTGCTGGCCATTATCTGGAGCGGGAAACGAGACAGGCACTAGGGCGCTAAATCCTTGTTTCCCAATCACATTCTTCGCCGCCGTGAGCAGCGAAGGCCTGAATTATAGCCTTGTTCTTCGCCCTCGGCAACAAAACTCATCCAACAACTTCCATCAGCGTCCAAGGACTGCCATTTCATCCCCTGACAACCGACGCAGAATACACGGCTACCAGAGGCCCGCCCCTGCAACGCCGCTCGACACTCAGGTCTCCTTGCGTCAGGAATGGCATCAGCATCGAACGTTGAGACCGCGCTTGGTTTGATGCCGTGCGCACCACAGCCCAAGGCTGTTCGTGATGAAGGCCAAGCGGCGAGCAAGGAAAGATGGGGCGCATGTTCACATCACCTGGTCAGCTGGCGACCGTGTGGGAGCGGCGCGCAACAGCCTCAAACTGGCCACAGCCCAGGATCGCTGGATGCTATGTCGATATATCAGGATGCCAGAACAAGCATCACACGCGCGGTTTTCTCTGCGTCCCTCTGGACGTTGAGCAACGACTGCGCCCCAGCGCGACTTGTGAAACCGTAGGGATATCAGACCATAGCGAATCGGTCTTGATACGCCTGACGCACCCCATGACGCTGGCACCGTGAGCGCCATTGTCGAGCGTGCTTCTTCCTTGTTACTCGACGGGCCGGCAACTGGTCGATTCTTGCACATTGAGCAAGAGAGGGCCACCTGTGGCGGATGCCATGATCTCGTCCGCCCACGTTCCGGGGCATTCGTCCCTGGCATCCGCCACAGGCATAACGACACAACAGCCCTTGGCAGGGCGAGAAAGGAGCCGGTGATGTAGCGCTTCCGAAAGGAGACGAAAACATGCACAAGGAGCCACCATTATCAAAGGTGTTCTATCGTCCCATCGAAGCTGCCATACGGTGGGCTGGGTTGTTGCGGTACAAGGCGTCGATCCTCGCCTCGATCGCATCACCGCGGTGCCTGCCGCAGACATTGGACTGCCCGCGATGGAACGAGTGTCGGCTGTACTCGGAACGCATCTACGACGGCATCCTCAACTCGGAACTGCCCTTTGGCAAGAACGGGATCACGCTCAATGACCCAGAGTTGGTGAGTTCACCCGATCTGACCATCCGCCACGTCGATCTGAAACGCTGGATGCGCACTCACTATCCTGAGCATCGACCCGGATTCCTGTTCAGCCGCAGCGAGCGCATGGCGCATCCCTCCATCACCCTGGAAACAGGACAGGCAATCCTGCTGGAACGGCAGGCTCTGCAGGCCGCGCTGGACCATAGCCGGCGTGAGATGCGCAAACTTCAAGCGCAACACGAAGCCTTGCTCAAGCAGTCCGCGGTGCTGTTGGCATCCAAGCAGTGCGCGATCAGTGATCGAGCGGAGACCACGTACCTGAACATCATCGGTGGCATGCTGACGCTGATGCTGGGTCAATCCCCATCGGGTGTGCCGTACTCCAGCTTCAAGACGCAGGAGGCAATCGTCACCGCATTGCTCGCCCACTATGGCGGCACCATGGGCATCACGGAGCGAACCTTGAACGGCAAGTTCGCCAACGCCAGGAAGAATGTGCGTAGCGCAGCCGCGTGAATTCTTCCATCTTGTATGTGCAGTCTCGGAGATTGCATTTGCAATGTCTTTTTGCAGCCATGTCTATTGAATAGAGGTCACGCCAACAAACGCCACTGAGCGTTCAGGAGTGACCGCCATGTCGCAAGTACCTGTACTGCCACCGCACGAGCGCCGCATCCTGCGGCTCGATGAAGTTGAAGCGAAGTCCGGCTTCAAACGCGCCCACATCTACAACCTGATGAAGA
>QFOV01000402.1 GCA_003248565.1 Stenotrophomonas sp. | reverse complement strand
GCGCTGGCGGTCGCTGATGCGGAACAGGCCGTCGATGCGCGGCTCCCATTCCTTGCCGCCGAGGCTGAAGTCCTCCGACAGATCCACGTCCTGGCCGGCAACAGTGGTGCTGCCGCGGATGGTGTTGTCGGTATCGATGTTCATCGCGCCCAGCCGCAGGGTGAAGCGCGGATCGCCTTCAGCGGCGTGCGCGGCCTGCGCGTGGACCAGAGCGAGTGAGAGTGCGCACGGAGCAAGTGCGAGAATGAAGCGGGGATTGCGCATGCCGTTGCCTGCTTGTTGCTTTGGAGCAACTGACCATCGCCGATTCGATGTAGAGAACGGTGAGCGCAGCGTGCAGGCAATGTGTAGACGCGGATCAATTGCGGTGAGGTGGTGCCGCCGAGGGCGTGCGGCACCACCTCACCCGAGTCCGCGCACCCACCCGACGAGGTAGCGGATTGCCGACTGCAGCTGTCTGACCGGCGGGGCAGTGGGAAGTTCCCGTGTTGCGATGCAATATTTATTGTCCCGCGACCTGGGCCGTTGCTTGGGCAGCGGGGGAAAAAACGTGATATTGCGGCCACTTGCATAGTCAAATGGGGACAAATGCCGGTTGTCTCGCAAATTGTCCCGCTGTTATACTTTCGCGGCTCGACGAGACGCCTTTGCGCGATTCGGCTCTTCCCTTTACCTGAAGCAGGACACTTTGACGTGCTGAACTCCGTTGACGCGGGTCGGCGACTGATGTTGCGCGCCGCGGTATACCCGCTGGCCGCAGTGGTGGTCCTGGCTCTGGCCTTCCTCTTCGTGGGGCCAAAGCATGCGCTGGGCGCCCTTGTATCGGGCCTGGCGGTGGTGGCAGGGACGGCGCTGGCCGCGTGGGTAGGGCTCGGTGGCGGCGTTCAGGCCGCTGGTTCAGCAATGATCCGCCTGTTCCTGGGGTTCATGCTGAAGATTGTGCTGATTGTTGCCGTGCTGGGAATGGCTTTTTTCTGGTGGCGACTTCCTCCTTTGGCTCTGCTGGCGGCAATTCCAGTGGCGCTGATGTTCCAGGTTCTGGCTCTGGCCAGACGTTGATTCACTCATAAAGGTTCCGGACACATGGCGGGCGAGGCTCTAACTCCTACCACGTACATCCAGCATCACCTGCAGAATCTGACCGCTCCGGTCGGTGAGGGCGGTGGTTTCTGGATGATCCACGTCGATACCATCGTCACCGCGGTCCTGATGGGCCTGCTGATGGTGTTCGCCTTCTGGATGGCAACCCGCAAGGCCACGGCCGGTGTGCCGGGCAAGTGGCAGGCGTTCGTTGAAATCTGCCTGGAGTTCGTTGACCGCCAGGCCAAGGACACCTACCACGGCAAGAGCAAGCTGATCACGCCCATCGCGATCACCATCTTCTTCTGGATCCTGTTGATGAACCTCATCAAGATGATCCCGGCCGATTTCATCGCCAAGCCGCTGGAGCTGGCAGGCATCCACTACTGGAAGCCGGTGCCGACCGCCGACGTCAATGCCACCCTGGGCATGTCGATCAGCGTGTTCATCCTGATGATCTTCTTCGCGCTGAAGTCCAAGGGCATCGGCGGTTTCGTCAAGGAATTCCTGACGGCTCCGTTCGGCAAGTGGATGATGCCGTTCAACCTGATCCTCAACATCGTCGAGTGGCTGAGCAAGCCGATCTCCCTGGCGATGCGACTGTTCGGCAACATGTTCGGCGGCGAAATCGTTTTCCTGCTGATCTGGGTGCTGGGCGGTGCCGGCGTGTTCGGTGCCGTTGCCGGTGGCGTGTTCGGCTTTGGCTGGATGCTGTTCCACCTGCTGGTGATCCCGCTGCAGGCCTTCATCTTCATGATGTTGACCATCGTGTACTTGAGCCTGTCGGAAGACAGTCACTAAAGTTACAAGCTTCACCCAGTTTCAACCTTCATCCGTTTCATCACCCTTAGCTACTTAAAGTTCCTGGAGATAACCATGTACTTCGCCTGGCCTCGGTCTGGCCATCATGGCTGGTAAGTTCCTGGAGTCGGCCGCTCGCCAGCCGGAACTGATCCCGGTCCTGCAGGTCCGCATGTTCATCACCGCTGGCCTGATCGACGCCGCGTTCATCATCTCGGTCGCCGTTGGCCTGCTGCTGGCCTTCGCAAACCCGCTGGCTGCTGCCCTGCTGGCCGAAGCCGCCAAGCTGGCAGGCTGATCCAGCTGCAGTGAGACGGTCGGGTGCCTGTCGGCACCCGACTTCGGATGAAGGTTCGGTTGCGCCGCCACGGCGGCGCAGCCACCCCCGACACCAGCGATCGAGCTAATCATGAATATCAATCTCACCCTCTTTGCACAGGCCCTGGCCTTTGCTTTGCTGATCTGGATCATCGCGACCAAGATCTGGCCGCCGTTGTTGAAGGCCATTGAAGAGCGCCAGCAGAAGATCGCTGAGGGCTTGGCCGCTGCCGACCGCAGCCAGAAAGATCTGGCGCAGGCGGAAGTAAAGGTCAACGAGGCACTGAAAGAAGCCCGTGGCAAGGCCAACGAGATCATCGACCAGGCGCATGCCCGTGCGAACCAGATCGTTGAAGCCGCCAAGAACGAAGCCATCGCCGAAGCCACCCGCCAGAAAGAACTGGCCCAGGCTGAAATCGACGCCGCCGCCAACCGTGCCCGCGAAGATCTGCGCAAGCAGGTGTCCGCCCTGGCCGTGACCGGCGCCGAAAAGCTGCTCAAGCGCGAAATCGATGCCAACGCCCACAAGGCGCTGCTCGACGAGCTGGCTGCGGAGATCTGATCGATGAGCCAGGCCCTCACGCTTGCCCGCCCGTACGCCCGCGCCGCTTTCGCGATTGCGCGTGAGGAAGGCAAGTTCGCGCCGTGGTCGGACGCGCTTGCGTTCTCCGCCCGCGTTGCAGCCGATCCGCGCGTGTCGGCCTTGCTGTCGAATCCGCAGCTGAGCCGCGGCGATGCCGTCGCCCTGCTGACTCCGGACGCGACCAGCGAGACCTACGGTCGCTTCCTGTCCCTGCTGGCCGAAGGCCGCCGCCTGCAGCAGCTGCCGGAGATCTCCGGTCTGTTCGAGCAGCTGCGCGCTGAAGCCGAACACGTGGTCAAGGCCACCGTCACCTCGGCCGCCGAACTGTCGGGCGAGGAACTGGACAAGATCAAGGCTGCGCTGCGCAAGCGTTTCGGCCGCGACGTCGAGGTATCGACCGCGGTGGACGCTTCGCTGATCGGCGGCGCCGTGATCGATGCCGGCGACGTGGTCATCGATGGCTCGCTCAAGGGCAAGCTGTCACGCCTGCAGACCGCGCTCGCACACTGAATTCACATTACCGTCCGGCCACAAGCCGGCACTAGGACTTGACGATGGCTACCACGCTCAACCCCTCTGAAATCAGCGAACTGATCAAGACCCGCATCGAGAAGGTCGCCCTGTCCGCGGAATCGCGCAACGAAGGCACCGTCACCAGCGTGTCCGACGGCATCGTGCGCATCTTCGGTCTGGCCGACGTGATGCAGGGCGAAATGATCGAACTGCCGAACAACACCTTTGCCCTGGCACTGAACCTGGAGCGCGACTCGGTCGGCGCCGTGGTCCTGGGCGACTACCAGAACCTGCGCGAAGGCGACGTGGCCAAGACCACCGGCCGCATCCTGGAAGTGCCGGTTGGCCCGGAAATGCTCGGCCGCGTTGTCAACGCGCTGGGTGAGCCGATCGACGGCAAGGGTCCGCTGGGCACCGCGCTGACCGCTCCGGTGGAGCGCGTTGCTCCGGGCGTGATCTGGCGCAAGTCGGTCGACCAGCCGGTGCAGACCGGTTACAAGTCGGTCGACTCGATGATCCCGATCGGCCGTGGCCAG
>QFOV01000401.1 GCA_003248565.1 Stenotrophomonas sp. | reverse complement strand
GAATCATTGCTTGATTAAACGTCTGCAAGATGGACAGTCATCCATTCCTGCAGGCGTCCTCACAAGATACCTGCGCATACTTTCAAAGAACTTCGAATCGGGCCTCAGCGCCTTCTTCGTAGGCTGCGACGTTTCCGTCGTAGCGAGCCGCCCATTATAGCCGGCTTTTCTGCTTCGTCAACACCTCATTTCGAGGCGGTGACTTCAAGCTTTCCTTCCGCTTGCGCCTCTTGCGAGGCCCCTGCGTCGGGGGAGGTGAAGTATGTGCTTCTTTGCGGGGTTTGTGAAGGGGGTGTTGGATGTTTTTTCCAACTTTCGTTCATTGGGCCGCTGGAGAAGCTGGGAGTGCTTTGCTAGCACCTTACTAGTGTGCGGAGCCGGAGCCGTATAGATGCGCTGATTGAGCTTACGGTGCTGCGGAAACAACACCACTTCGCTCTGCCCTCACCCCAACCCCTCCCCCGCAGGCGGGAGAGGGGCTTTGAGCGTCATTTGTGCGAGAGGGGGCTTTGTTCGCTTGTGCTGTTAGCTGGCTGCTACCAGCAGGACGCGGGCGAAGGTGCGCTTGCCCACCTGCAGCAGACCTTCGAAGCCGGGCTGCAGTACGGTCTGGGCGTCTTCGACCACTTCGCCGTCCACCTTCACCGCACGCTCCTTGAGCTTGCGTGAGGCTTCGGAGTTGCTGGGGGTCAGGCCCGCAGCCGTCAGCAGCGCGCCGATACGCAGGCCTTCGGCCGGGATCGCAACTTCCTGCAGCGGCAGCTGGGTGATGTCGCCCTGCCCGGTCACCGCGGCATTCCAGCCGGCAATGGCCTGCTCGGCAGCAGCAGCATCGTGGAAGCGGGTGGCCAGCTCGCGCGCCAGGCGAAGCTTGATCTCGCGCGGGTTGATGCTGCCTGCCTCGACGTCGGCGCGCAGCTGCTTGGCCTCGTCAATCGAGATGTCGAAGCTGAGCAGGTCGATCCAGCGCCACATCAAGGTGTCGTCCACCTTCATGGTCTTGGTGACGATGTCGATCGCCGGTTCACTGATACCAATGTAGTTACCCAGCGACTTGGACATCTTGTTGACGCCGTCCAGGCCTTCCAGCAACGGCATGGTCAGCACGATCTGCGGCGCCTGCCCGTGGTGCTCCTGCAGGCCGCGGCCCATCAGCAGGTTGAACTTCTGGTCGGTACCGCCGAGCTCGACGTCCGCCTCCAGCGCCACCGAGTCGTAGCCCTGCACCAGCGGGTAGAGGAATTCGTGGATGGCGATGGACTGCTGGGCGGCATAACGCTTGGCGAAATCGTCGCGCTCGAGCATGCGGGCGACGGTGTGCTGGCCGGCCAGGCGGATCATGTCGGCCGCAGTCATCTTGCCGAACCACTCGGAATTGAAGCGGACTTCGGTCTTCTCGCGGTCCAGCACCTTGAACACCTGCTCTTCATAGGTGCGCGCATTGGCCAGCACGTCTTCCTTGCTGAGCGGCTTGCGGGTCAGGCTCTTGCCGGACGGGTCGCCGATCATGCCGGTGAAGTCGCCGATCAGGAAAATGACCTGATGGCCGAGGTCCTGGAACTGGCGCAGCTTGTTCAGCAATACGGTGTGGCCGAGGTGCAGGTCCGGTGCGGTGGGGTCGAAGCCGGCCTTCACGCGCAGTGGGCGGCCGCTTTCCAGACGCTGGCGCAGTTCTTCCACTTTGAGGATTTCATCGGCTCCGCGACCGATCAGGGCAAGGGCTTCATCAATCGAGGACACGCTAAAACTCCCGACTTCGCAGTCAAAAACATGAATGGTGTTAAGTACAAGTTAACCACGTTAACCGATTGAAAAGCCATGCGGCTCAATGGTTTGACGCGGTATTGATAGGTGTCTATGTTACCTGCGTTTGGGCCCGCGATCCGGGTCGACCAGAGAACCGACCGATGTCCCAACCCGATCATGGCTCCGCGCGCAAACAGCGCTTCCAGGAAAGACTCCACGTCCTGCACGACAACGCCCTGCATCGGAAGTTGAAGGAACATCTGCCCGCCGCGTTCAACGAACGCTGGAACCGGCGGCATTGGATCCACGCCAGCCTGTTCGTCACCATCGGTGCACTGGCGGCCACGATCGTCCCCGGTTTTTCCAATTCCATTGACAGCAACCTGCCGTCGTCGCATTCCACGCTTGCCCTGCCCCTGCCGCC
>QFOV01000400.1 GCA_003248565.1 Stenotrophomonas sp. | reverse complement strand
GTGGTGTTCCGCTCGCGCGCGCACCGCGACAAGGTCAATGCCAAGGCGATGGCCGATCCACGATTGGCCGGCATGGGACCGAAGGACATGCCCTTCGATGGCAAGCGCATGTTCTGGGGCGGGTTCAAGCCGTTCGTGCAGTTGTGAGCTTCTGCTCCCTTTCGCGTAGCGAAGGGGAGGCGCTGCTCCCTCCCTTGCGCCGAAGGCGGAGGGGAGGGCTGGGGAGGGGTTGGCTTTTGTTTTGCCGCTGTGATGGAAGTCTCCTTGATCGTATGCATCACCAGCTTCGCGGCTGACGCCGCTCCTACAACGCCGCACTCCGCACTTGCGGCAGTCGCGCCGCGGTGCTCTGATCGCGCCCTATGAGCGATCCACAGCTGCAACGATTGCTGGACACCCTTTGGCGCATGGAGTCGCCACGCCTGGTAGCGCGCCTGGCGCGCATGCTGGGTGACCTCGACAGCGCCGAGGAACTTGCCCAGGACGCGCTGGTTGCGGCCTTGGAGCATTGGCCAAGGCAGGGGATTCCGGACAATCCCGCCGCCTGGTTGATGGCCACCGCGCAGCGGAGGGCCATTGATCGGCTGCGGCAACGGCGCCTGCATGCGCAGCGGCAGGCGCAGATCATCGACGAACTGCAGGACTACAGCATGGGCGCGGACCAGTCCGACCATCTGGACGACATCGGTGATGACCTCCTGCGGCTGGTGTTCGTCGCCTGCCATCCCGAACTGCCCGCCGATGCGCGGGTCGCGCTGACCCTGCGCCTGCTGTGCGGCTTGAGTACCACCGAGATCGCCCGTGCTTACCTGGTTCCGGAGCCCACCATCGCCCAGCGCATCGTCCGCGCCAAGCGATTGCTGGCCGAACGCAAGGTGGCGTTCGAAGTGCCGCGCCTGCAGGAGCTGTCCGCCCGCCTGCAGTCGGTGCTGGACGTGGTCTATCTGGTGTTCAACGAGGGCTACGCGGCCAGCAGCGGCGAGGACTGGATGCGGCCGGCGCTATGCGAAGAGGCGCTGCGGCTGTGCCGGGTGCTGGCCGGATTGATGCCCAACACGGTGCCGGTGCTTGGTCTGCTGGCCTTGATGGAGCTGCAGGCCTCGCGCCTGCGTGCACGAACCGCCGCCGATGGCTCGGCCGTATTGCTGCTGGAGCAGGACCGCAGCCGTTGGGATTGGCTGCAGATCGCGCGCGGGCAGGCGGCGTTGGATCAGGCAACGAAACTGGGCGGTGCCGATGACGCCTATGTATTGCAGGCTGGCATCGCCGCCTGTCATGCACGCGCAAGGCTGGCCGATCAGACCGATTGGCAGGCCATCGCCGTGCTGTACGCGCGCCTGGCCGAGGTGATGCCCTCTCCCGTGGTTGAGCTCAATCGGGTGGTGGCGGTGGCGCAGGCCCAAGGTGCGTTGCCGGCCTGGAGCTTGTTGCAAGCGTTGATCGATGATCCGCAGCTGCAAGGCTACGCGCCGTTGCAGGCCGTGCGCGGTGACCTGCTGGCGCGGCTTGGGCGTGCCGATGAAGCACGCCAGGCGTTTGAGCAGGCCGCGGCGCTGAGCAGCAATGCGCGCGAGCGCGAGGCGTTGCTGGGCCGTGCGGCAACCCTGCACTAAGACACTGCACATCGGCGCGCTGGGCTGGCTACACTCCGGGGGTTGCCTTACCACTGGAGTACAGCGTGAAACGAGTCGTAATCAGCCTGTTGGCGATGTCGGTATCCACGGCCCTGATGGCTGCCCCGCCCAAGTTTGATGGCGCGCGCATCTCGGCCGATGTCCGCGAGCTCGCCTCCGACGCCTATGAAGGCCGGTCCCCGGCCACTGCTGGCGAGGAAAAGACCATCGCCTTCCTGAGCAAGCAGTTCGCTGCTGCCGGCATGCAGCCGGGCGGTGACCTGCAGGACGGCAAGCGCCTGTGGACCCAGGCGGTGCCGCTGTTGAAGGGCGACATTGTCGGCAAACCGGTGCTGTCGCTTAGCAGCCAGGGCAAGCCGCAGACGCTGACCCAAGGCCAGGAGATCGCCGTACGCGCGGCCATGAACGGCGCCAGCGCCGTGGATATCAGCAATGCACCGCTGGTGTTCCTCGGCTATGGCGTCAAGGCGCCGGAGCGCAACTGGGATGACTTCAAGGGCGTGGACCTGAAGGGCAAGATCGCCGTGGTGCTGATCAA
>QFOV01000029.1 GCA_003248565.1 Stenotrophomonas sp. | reverse complement strand
GCGGCCGCCAGGCGCGAGCAGCTCCACCTTCAGGTCGCCCCGCCAGCTATGGCTGATATCCACCGTTACCGGGGTGGCTGCCGGTGCGTTGGCAGTACGCCCGGATACGTTGATCACACTTTCCACCGTGTCGTTGTCGAGGATGTCCAGCCCCTCGCTGCTGCTATAGGTCTGTGCCGGCAGCAGCCCCCAACTCGCCTTCAAACGCACGGCCGAGTACGCCGAGTAGCCGCTCAGCATGACGTGGTAAGTGCCCGCTACAGGAACGGGAATGCTGCAGCTCTCGGCATTGCCTGCACTGAACGGACGGCAATCGTAGGTGGAGGCGGTGGGACGACTGGTAGCGCGCACGTACAGGTCCGCGTCGCCATTGCCTCCGGCAATGCTGATCAGTAGATTCGATGCCCCCGCAGGTACCCGCACGCTGTAATAACGGTTGCTACCCTTGCTGCCTGCCAAGCCGGCCAGCGCCACATCATTCTCCAGCTCAGTCGCAGGGTCTGGCTCCGGCTCCGGTGGCAGCGGGCCACCCAAGGCTACGGCCACAGCCGCTTGCGCATTGACGATGCCGGCGCCGATATCCCGGTCAGGTGCAGCTGGAAAAGGACTCACCGTCGCCTTGATCAAGGCTTCAATCTCCGTTGGCGTACGCACGGGATTGGATACCTGCTGCACCAGCGCCACCACGCCAGCCACATGCGGCGCCGCCATCGAGGTTCCACCATAGGAGGCGTAGCTCTCGCCCGCCGGCCCCTTGCTGCCATTGTTGAGCGTGGAGAGAATGGAGCTGCCCGGCGCTGCGACGTCCACCAGTGGACCATGGTTTGACTGCTGGCTGCTGCTCCAGACCGAACGTTTGCCAACGCTGTCACTGGCAGCAACCGCGATGACATTATTGCAGTTGGCAGGCGAGGCATTGCCCACGTTGCTGTTGCTGTTGCCAGCCGCAATGACCAGGGTCGCGCCCTTGCCTGTCGCGCTGTTGATCGCGTTCTGCATGGTGCTGCCACAGGTACCAGCACCGCCAAGGCTGAGATTGATGACCTCTGCCGGATTGGCATTTGCAGGTACGCCGGGCACGTGTCCGCCAGCGGCCCAGACAATGGCATCGGCAATATCCGAGGTATAGCCACCACAGCGACCCAGCACGCGTACCGGTACGATCCTGGCGCCAGGTGCAACGCCGGCCACACCCTTGCTGTTGTTGGCCACTGCAGCGATGGTGCCGGCTACGTGGGTACCATGCCAACTGGAGTTCTGCGCGCCGTGGCTGCCACCACATTGGTTGGCCGTCACCCAGTCCCCAGGGTCGCTTGCATCGTCATCTCGACCATCGCCATCATTGGCCACCTCGATATCATCAATGAAGTCATAGCCAGGCAGAACATTGGCATTCAGGTCGCTGTGGCTGGCAATACCGGTATCCAGTACCGCCACCACCACACCCGCCCCGCTCGCATTTTCCCAAGCCTCGGTGGCGTTGATGCCATAGGTTCCGGACAGCCCCCATTGCTCGCCGAACCGCGGGTCGTTCGGGATGGCAGCTATGGTGTGGCGTCGATCAAGCTCGACATGGTCGACATTGCGATCGGCAGCCAAACGATGCATCAGTGCTTGCGCCTCGATGCGATCCAGCGGGGTGTCAACCTGCACCACGTCCGCACCAACCGCCAACCGGCGCAGGTGCTGCAGCGTGGCTGTTTTGCCTGCGCGCACCGGCAGCGCACGTGCGGCAGAGGTCAAGGCGTTGCCCAGCGCGACCTTGCTTTCAATCCGAGTCATGTCCGGGCGGAGCTTGACGATGAAGCGTTGATGCGCAGGTGCGGAGTCCAGGCCTGCAAGGTGCACTTCGCCGGCCAAGGCCGACTTGCACAACAGCAGGGGAAACAGCGAAGCAGTGCCAACTGCCACGAACCCACGGCGAAGCGTACGACGCGAAATGGATGACATTGTTGAACCCTTCTGCATGGAAGTTGCCGCATGCGCGGCGCCGGTCCTGCCCGATATGCCCAGCGTGCTCAACACGCCCATACCCTGGCAGAACACTCCGGACCGGCCCCCTTTCGCCAATCCGCCTGCAGACAGTAGGCAGGCGGATTGCACGCTCCCATCGGCGTACTACTGAAACCACTGTCCCCGTCGCCGTCATAACTCCCCAATCAATCAGTCAGGGAGGCGTGCACCGCGTGCATCAACGCATCTTTGCCAGCATCGATGCTGACAGCCCTTGCTCACCACATGCCTGAGTTCAAGCAACCGGCACACCGCCGAAGCGCTGCTTGCACGCCCGTATTCCTTGTCGGCAATACATCGGCAAAAGCATCCTGGTCAGCACGCTGTCTCAAACGGAGACGCGGGAACGTCGTGCAGGCAGCGCACGGCCTGCAGCCCGGGTAAGCGCAGCGCACCCGGGGCTGTTGACGGAGGGCCTGATAGTTCGCCGGGGCATTGCTCCCGGGTGCGCTGCGCTTACCCGGGCTACAGGACTGCGGCGAAGGAGGCATCCTGCCAATCAGAACGCCATGGGAAGCGTGTGTACTGGAGTCCATCAAGCAACAAACGAAAGGCCCCGGCGAAACCGCCGGGGCCAGATCACATCGCAGCTGAGCGACAGCATCCGCGATCAGCCATCAACTGCCGCCTGAACTACAAGCACCTCAGAACCTGATCGACCAACTGTTGATTCGGCCGGTATCGCCACTGGCCTTGTCGTTGACGCGCAGCTTCCAGCTGCCATTGAGCGCTTCGCTGGACAGGTTCACGTTGAAGGTCTGCTTGATATCGTCCGCGCTGCCTCCGGCATAATTGCTCAGCACGTAGACGCTGCCATCGGGCGCGACCAGATCCACCTTCAGATCGCCCTTCCAGGTGTGGCTGATATCGACTGTCACCGGCGTGGATGCAGGCGCGTTGCCAGTGCGCCCGGAGACGGCGATGGCGCTCTCCACCGTGGCGTTGTCAACGATGGTGACAGCGGTTGCGTTGCTATAGGTCTGCACGCCGCCACTGCCGCCACCGGTACTCCAACTGGCCTGCAGGCTGACCCCCGAGAACGCCGAGTACGCGGACAACATCACGTGGTAGGTACCTGCTACTGGTGTTGCGAAGCTGCAGCTCTCCGCATTGCCAGTCTTGTACGGCCGGCAGTCATAGGTGGACGTGGTCGGCTGGCTGCCGGCACGCACATACAAGTCCGCATCACCGCTGCCACCGGAGCTGGCAATCACCAGATTGCTCGCGCCCGCCGGCACCTGCACGGTGAAGTACTGGGTGCTGCTGGCAGCGCCGGAAAGACCGGTAATCGGCACACCATTGTTCAGCACCGTGCCGCCCGGGTTTGGATTGCCACCGCCGTTGGCCGCATCCACCACTGCCTTCGCATTGAGGATGCCCGGGCCGATGCTCTGCGACGGCGTGGACGGGAACGGAGTGACGTTGGCCTTGATCAAGGCCTCGACCTGCGCCGGTGTTTTCGGCGTGGTTGAGACCGCCTGCAGCAATGCAACAACGCCAGCTACGTGCGGGGTCGCCATCGAGGTGCCGTTGTACGCGGCATAACTTTCCGCACCCGGTGTGGTGGTGCCGCTGTTGAGCGTGGACAGGATGTTGGAGCCCGGTGCGGCGATGTCGATCAGCGCGCCGTAATTGGAGAAACTCGAACGTGCGCCGGTGCTGGTCGTCGAGGCCACCGCGATCACGTTGTTGCAGTTGGCGGGCGAAGCGTTGGAGACATTGGTGTTGTCGTTGCCCGCAGCGATCACCAGCGTAGTGCCGCGACTGACCGCGCCATTGATCGCTGCCTGCGTGGTGCTGCCACAGGCACCTGAGCCACCCAGGCTGAGATTGATCACCTCGGCCGGATTCGCATTGGCCGGCACACCGGATACCGTGCCACCGGAAGCCCAGATGATGGCGTCGGCAATATCCGAGTCGTAGCCACCACAGGTACCAAGTACCCGCACCGGCACGATCTTGGCGCCATACGCCACGCCGGCAACACCCTTGGCGTTGTTGGTGACCGCAGCAATCGTTCCGGCCACATGCGTGCCATGCCAGCTGGAACCCTGCGCGGCATGTGTGCCGCCACACTGGTTGGCGCTTACCCAATCACCCGGATCGCTGGGATCGTTGTCGCGGCCATTGCCATCGTTGGACACCGTGGTGTCGTTGATGAAGTCATAGCCCGGCAGCAGGTTGGCGGCCAGGTCGCTGTGGGCGGTGATGCCGGTATCCAGCACCGCCACCACCGAACCGGCGCCATTGGTGACATCCCAGGCCTGGTTGGCCTTGATGCCATAGGTGCCGGAATAGCCCCACTGCTCGCCGTAGCGGGTGTCGTTCGGGGTCAGGCGGATGGTGTTGAGGCGATCGACCTCGACGTACTCGACGTTCGGATCGGCAGCCAGCTTGCGCATCAGGGTTTCGGCTTCGACACGGTCCAGCTTGGCATCGGCGCGGACCACATCCGCACCTACCGCCAGTCGCCGCATGTGCTGCACGCCGACGCTCTTGCCAGCGCGGGTCGGCAGCGCGCGGGCAGCGGAGACCAGGGTCTTCTGCAGGGCCGCGTCGCCTGCAGCCTGGCGGCTGTCCTGGCGGTATTTGACGATGAAGCGCTGATGCGTCGGCGCGGAATCCAGACCGGCCAGATGCACATCACCGGCCCAGGCCGGCGCACACAGAAGCAGGGACGACAACGAAGCAGTGCCAACAACCACCAACCCACGAACAAGCGTACGGCGCGATTTGGATGACATTGATGAGCCCTTCTGCAGTGAGAGGAAGCCGCTTGCGCGGCATGCGTCCTAGCCCGGGCCCTGCCAGATGCGAAGAGGTTGCTGCCCGGGTAGAACTACCCGAACCAGTCCCCTGTTACCGATCCGTTGGCGGACAGTAAATGGCGGCTGAATCGATGACAAGAGGGTTACAACAGAAACTGTTGCTCCGTCACGTTTACCCAAGTGAGTGATTCGTAAAGAGAATTTGCGCATCCGTTGGTACTGCTGGCTTGTACTGCTGGGTGTCCGGACAAAGAAAAACCCGCTGCGGACAAGGCCGCAGCGGGCTATTCACTTACCCGGGCCGGACGCTCAGGCGTCCAGGCGCACCAGCCAACCGTGACGGTCCGGCTGACGGCCGTACTGGATGTCGGTCAGTTCCTTGCGCAGCGACATGGTGACCTCGCCGGCCGGCGCGTTGATATCGCCCACCGAGAAATCTTCGCCCTTGAGCTGGCCGATCGGAGTGATCACCGCAGCGGTACCGCAGGCGAACACCTCGGTGATTTCGCCCGAGCTCACGCCCTGCTTCCACTCATCGATGGTGACCTGGCGCTCTTCCACGTTCATGCCGCGGTCGCGGGCCAGCTGCAGCAGCGATTCGCGGGTGATGCCTTCCAGGATGCTGCCCGACAGTGCCGGGGTGACCAGCTTGTTTTCCTTGCCGTAGACCAGGAACACGTTCATGCCGCCCAGTTCTTCCAGGTACTTGCCCTCGACCGGGTCGAGGAACAGCACCTGCGAGCAGCCCTGCGCCTGCGCCTGCTGCTGCGGCAGCAGCGAAGCCGCGTAGTTGCCGCCGCACTTGGCCGCACCGGTGCCGCCCTTGGCAGCGCGCGCGTAGTCGGTGGACAACCAGATCGCCACCGGCGCAACGCCCTTGGCGAAGTACGGGCCGGCCGGGCTGGCGATCACGTAATAAGTGGCCTTGTGCGCACCGCGCACGCCGAGGAAGGCTTCGTCGCCGATCATGAACGGGCGGAAGTACAGGCTGGCTTCGTCAGCATCGGACACCCAGTCCTTGTCCAGCGCGACCAGCTGCTTGAGCGACTCGACGAAGATATCCGCCGGCAGTTCCGGCAGCACCAGACGACGCGCCGAGCGCTGCAGGCGCGCGGCATTGGCCTGCGGACGGAAGGTCCAGACCGAGCCGTCGGCGTGACGGTAGGCCTTGATGCCTTCGAAGATTTCCTGGCCGTAATGCAGCACGGCAGCGGCCGGGTCCAGCGAGATCGGACCGTACGGCGTTACCGCCGCATTGTGCCAGCCGGTGTCCTTGTCCCAGCGTACGGCCACCATGTGGTCGGTGAAGTGCAGACCAAAGCCCGGCTTTTCCAGGATCTTGGCGCGCTCCTCGGCGCTACGCGGATGGTCCGAACGGGTGACATCGAAGCTCAACGAAGACTGGGACACCGGATAATTCCTTCCAGATTGCGGGATGGGACAGCCCCGACGCCACAGCGGCGACGGGGGTGCAGCACAAACCGTCACCGGCAGCCGCCGGTGCGGCCTTACAGCATGCCAGTTTCCAGGCGCGCCGCCTCGGACATCATGTGGCGTCCCCACGGCGGGTCGAACACCAGATCAACGTCGGCCTGGGCCACCGTCGGGATCATCTCCAGCTTGCTGCGCACGTCATCGACCAGGATCTCGCCCATGCCGCAGCCCGGTGCAGTCAAGGTCATCTTGACGTCCACCTCGCGCTGGCCGTCATCCAGGTGCTTGATATCCACTTCGTAGATAAGCCCAAGATCGACGATGTTGAACGGAATTTCCGGATCGAAACAGGTGCGCAGCTGCTGCCACACCAGCTTCTCGACCTCCTCGTCGCCTGCGTCATCGGGCAGTTCCAGCCCCGGCGGGGGCTCCTTGCCGATGGCATCGCCGTCCTTGCCGGCGATACGGAAGAGATTGCCTTCGACAAACACCGTATAGCTGCCACCCAGTGCCTGGGTGATATAGCCATAACTGCCGGCCGGCAAGGTCACGCTATCGCCCTGCGGCACCATCACGGCCGGGCAATCACGCTCAAAATGGACAGGTTCGCTGCTACGGGAATACATGTAGATGGATATGGGGACGCGGTGGCTACCCGCAATGGCCCCATTTTATCCGACTGGGCGTCATCGCCGCTGAAACGCTATGCTGCGGAATCTGTTCGGGAATGCCCATGTCGCCTGTTTCCACCTCGGCCAGCCGTAGCCGCCACTGGCTCTGGCCTGTTTTGTTGCTGCTCGGAAGCCTCACCCTGACGCTTGCCTGGATGTTTGCCGCCCTGGCCACCGGCACCCAGGCTGGCTGGATGGCCGTGCTGGCCGCGCTGGAAGCGGCGTGGATGCTGCGCCTGGGCGCCTTCCGTGCCGGCCCGGCGCGCATTGCTGTCGCTGTACTCGCCACCCTGTTGATCGCCGTGGCCGCCAACTGGCTTATCGCTGCAGCCTATGTCGGCGGCCCGATGGGGCTGACGCCCTGGGAATCGGCGCTGCGGATGGGTCCGCATTTCGCCTGGACATTGCTGTCGCTGGCCAATGGCCTGGGCGAGCTGATCTGGCTCGCCCTCGCGCTGCTGGTGGCGTGGCGCGTGGCCCGCTGAGTTCCGGTTGGTTACAGCCCGGGTGAGAGGCTGAATGGACAACTGAAACCAAATGTCAGTTTTTGCACATTGCCAAGGGCCGGATCCGCACATTCGTTGCAGTTAAAAATTCGTAATTTCGTGACTCCCTCGCACCACTTTGCGGAGAGTCATACGTGAGTATTCAGCCACTGAGCCAAGCTGTACGCCTCGCACTGTTACCAATTTCGACTGCCGCCCTTGCTCTGGGAGCAACGGGCAGCGTCCTTGCACAGGACACCGCACCCAAAGAAGAAGCCACCAACCTGGACCGCATTCAGGTCACCGGCTCGCGCATCAAGCGCGCCGATCTGGAAACCTCCAGCCCCGTCTTCACCATCGATCGGCAGAACATCGAGAGCTCAGGCGCGGCCACGGTCGGTGAGTTCCTGCAGCGCACTCCCGCCATCGCAGGCGCGGCAACCAATCCACAGGTCAACAACGGCGGCGGCGCAGGCGCGGCCACGGTCGACCTGCGCGGCCTGGGTGTGAACCGTTCATTGGTACTGGTGGATGGCAAGCGCTGGATCGGCACCATCTCCAACGCCAACGGCGCGGTGGACGTGAACTCCATCCCGATGGCGCTAATCGAGCGCGTTGAAGTCCTGAAGGATGGCGCCTCCGCCATCTACGGCTCCGATGCCATCGGCGGCGTGGTCAACTTCATCCTGCGCAAGGATTTCGAAGGTCTGGAAGCCAGCGCGTTCTATGGCATTTCCTCGCGCGGCGACGCTGACACACAGCGCTTTGATGCCACCTTCGGCCTGCATGGAGAGAAAGGCCGCCTGATGCTGGGTGCCAGCTACGACAAGGAAGACCAGGTCAGTGCCGCCGATCGCAGTTACTCCAGCCAGCCCTACCAGCTGTATGCCGGCGAGAAGGGCATCGGCGGTACCAGCCGTATCCTGACCGGTCGTTACGTGGTGCCACGCGCATCGGCAACCGGCGTGGATCTGACCGACCCCAATTGCGGCAGTGGCGCGAACGTCACCCTCACCCGCATAGACGGCCGCCCGGGCTCTTCGACGTCGGACTTCCGTTGCTTCAATCCGAACACGGACGTCTATAACTTCCAGGCCGATGGCAACCTCAACCTGACCCCGCAGGAACGCACCTCGTTGTTCATGAGTGGCAACTACCAGCTCACCGACAACATCGAGGCCTTCCTGCTCGGCTCCTGGCTGCGCACTGAATCCTCGTTCTTCATCGCACCGCTACCCTTCGATGGCCGTGCAGCAGTGGACAACGTGCCGATCAGCAAAGACAGCCTCTACAACCCCTTTGGCGTGGATATCACCGATGCGCGCCTGCGTCTGCGCGACTTCATCCCCACCCGCACCACCCGCTTCGAAACCGAGACCTACCAGATCACCGCAGGCCTGCGCGGTGCCTTCGGTGACAGCAGCTGGTCGTGGGATGCCTCCTACGGTTACGGCCGCACGCCACAGACATCCGCGGTACGCGGCTATCTGTACAGCCCTGGCCTGACCGATGCACTGGGCCCATCGATGATCGACCCGGTCAGTGGCAACCCCATCTGCGTACGTACGCCGGGCAATGCAGCAACCGCCATCGCCGGCTGCCTGCCGGTCAACTTCATGGGCCCGGCGCCTGATCCGAACACCGCGGTGGGCCAGGCACAGCTGGCCGCGCTTGAGCTGATCAACCCGACCATCCACAGCAGCAACGAGAACGACCTGAAGGTCTTCAACGCCAACGTCACCGGCGATCTGTTCCAGTTGCCGGCCGGTGCGGTATCACTGGCGGTGGGCGTGGAACGCCGCGAAGAATCAGCCAGCTCCAGCAGCGACTTCCTGACCATCATCCCGCCAGGGGAGACGGTCTGCAAAATCACCCAGGAAGCCTGTACCTTCGGCGACATCTCGGGCAAGTTCGACGTCAATGAAATCTATGCCGAGGCGCTGATCCCGGTGCTGTCCGACATGCCATTCGCCGAGAAGCTGAACTTCTCGTTGGGTACACGTTATTCGGACTACTCGAACTTCGGCGGAACCACCAACTCCAAGATCGGCATGGAGTGGAAACCGTTCGCTGACCTGCTGGTCCGCGCCACCTATGCGGATGTGTTCCGCGCGCCCACCATCGGTGACCTCTACTCGCCCACGGTGCCCAGCGCCAGCACCTACACCGATCCCTGCAACGGTTACACCGGTGGCAATCCGACGGCCTGCGCGGGCGTCCCGACCGACGGCTCCTTCCGCCAGAGCAACAACCAGGTGACCTCGTTCCAGGTTGCCAACTCCGCGCTGGTGCCGGAAGAAGGCGACGTGTTCACCTATGGCTTTGTCTACAGTCCGAGCTGGCTGGAAGGCTTCAGCGTCACCGCCGACTACTGGCGCGTGAACCTGGACAAGTTCATCACCAACCTGCCCGAGAACGTACTGCTGAACCAGTGTTTCAACTTTGGTCGCTTCTGTGACACCTTCGTCCGCGACAGCGCGGGTGACGTTGCGCAGATGACCAACATCACCGGCAACTTCGGTACGTTGAAAACCGCAGGCATGGACCTCGGTTTCCGCTACGTCTTCCCGGAAGGCGCATGGGGCAAGTTCAGCTGGAACCTGGATACCACCTATCTGGCCCAGTACGACGTGCAGCTGCTGGCCGGTGACCCGAGCAGCAACGTCGGTGCCTTCCCGGGCATTCCGGAAAGCACCGGCCTTGCAGGCACCTTCGTCGACAACGCCTCGTCGGGTTTCGGCAACATGGCCCGCTGGCGCGCACTCAATGACCTGACCTGGTCGCGTGGCAACCTCAGCGCCAGCCTGACCACCCGCTACGTCCACCATGTGTACGAAGCGCCTGACGTGGCCGATGTCACCGAGCCGGGCTATGTCGCCAAGCGTCGGGTTCCGTCCTTCACCCAAACCGACCTGCAGATCGGCTACCGCTTCGAGGACCTGAAGAACAGCTCCATCCAGATCGGCGTGCGCAATCTTACTGACCGCCAGCCGCCGTTGATCTATTCTGGCTTCAACGCCTCGACGGATATGCGGACCTACGATGCAATCGGCCGTTTCTACTGGATGCGCTGGACTGCCCGTTTCTGAGTCCGGATCAGCAATACCGGCATCCGCTGCGGCTCCCGCCGCAGCGGATGTTCCTGGCAGCGATCTCCGGCACTACATCCGCACCTATGAGCACAGCCTGCCTGCGGAGATGTGCGGCAAGCTGATCGAGTCCTTCAACGCGCTCTCCCGATTCCAGCAACGGAATGGCCGCGGGGTACGTCCCGGCCTCGATGACAGCGCTTGGACCGAATTGGACGTTAGCCGCCTGTCCGACGCGGGTTTCCTCAGCTACTTCCGGCAGCTGGTCAGCAACGCCCTGCGCCAGTACAACGCCGATGTCGGCCTGCCGATCGCGATACCTGACAGCCCCCTGCTCAGCCCATTGATATTGAAGCGTTACCGTGCCGGCAGCGAGGAGAAATTCCAGACCCACTTCGACTCGATCAATGAGGTCTGCGACCGCTATCTGGTTTTCCTGTGGTACCTCAATGATGTCGAGACCGGCGGGGAAACCTGGTTCCCGGGCCTGCATACCGGTGTCGCTCCGCGCGCTGGCAGGCTGCTGATGTTCCCGCCGTACTGGCTGTATGCCCACCAGGGAAGGCCAGCACCGGAGCAGGACAAGTACATCCTGTCCACCTACCTGAAGTTCCCGCAGGCTCAGTCCAGCGTATAGCCATAGCGCGTGACCCATGGCGCGAGCATTGCGAGAATTTCTTCGTTGAAATGCGCGCGGTAGCTGCGCCATCTGCCAACCGCCCCTGCATTGAGCGGTTGCACCACCTGTGAATAGCTGGGCGTGTTTATCCGCCGGCTTCGCGACGCCGCGAGATTGTCGAAAGCGAACTGTTGTTGCTCCACCGACAAGGAAAGGAAACCCATCAACCTGGCCAGCTCTCCACTGACATCGCCAACCAGATCTTCGTAGCGCAGGGTGTGAACGCGGGCAGGCGAGTATGCGCGCTGCTCATGCCACCACTCCATTATCGCGACATACGTCCGCGCAGTGGATTCCAGGGTGGCGAACGCCTTGGCCCCGCCGTTGCTGCCAAAGGCCTGCATGTAGCAGCTCAGCACGCAGTCACATGGGTGGCGCAACAACAGTATCCAGTCCGCCTTCGGAAACAGGCGCGCCACATAGGGCAGGCGCGTCATGGTCAAGGGATACTTGTCCACCAGCCGTCCCTGCGGCTGTAGATGGCGTTGCACTTCGTTCCAGTAGCGCCGTCTCAGCGCCAGGATTGAGGATGGCGCAAGCTCGCACAGCCCCTTGTCCAGATCATCACCTGGCCAGCCATCCGCAGCGCGCAACTGTTCGATTGCCACTTCCAATGCGGGACGCTCATCCAGCACATCCAACTGCGAATGCGCGTCCAGCATGCGCTCCAACAAGGTTGTTCCCGAACGCGGGAAGCCGACAAGGAAGGCGGGATCTTCGGGCAGTCCATCAACGCGCTCCTGCTGCCAGGTCGCCGCTGCTGCCCGCCGCAGCCGCTGCTGCAGCCAGTCCAGCACGCCAGGCAGCTGATGCCCGGACGAACGCTGCTGGAATGCAGCTTCCGCCGCCGTGTGTGCAGCCGACAGCGCCTGCATTGCCAGGTCAACCTGCCCAAGCCGGTCGTGGTTGCGGGCGAGCTCAAACCCCAGCTGCGCTCGCATTGCGGGCTCAAGCTGGCGTTGCAGTCCAGTTGCAAGGCAGGTGATTGCAGCATCCGATTGCTGTTGTCGGCGCAGGATGCGGGCGGCAGCGAGCGCATGCATTGCCGTGACCGCGCTTGCGCTGGTCGCAGCGATGCCCTTCAGTATGTTGTCGGCTTCATCGACACGATTCAGTCGCTCCAGCAGCAGCGAAAACTGCACGCGTGACTCCATGGCTTCCGGCGCCTCACGCAGGATCTGCCGGTAAACATCCTGTGCAGCAAGATCGTCGCCTGCCTGCGCCAGCAGCCACGCAAACGCCTGCCGTTGGCCCGGATCCAACGCATCCGCATTCATCCCGCGAAGACATTGGGAGAGTTCTTCAAACCGCTCCATCTCAGCAAGGCTCTGCGCATAGGCCAGGCGCACGTCGGCAGCGTCTGGCTCCTTGATCAATGCTGCCTGCAGTATCCGGTTGGCCTCGCCGAACTGCGCCAAGCCGAGCAGCGACAAGCCATAACCCAACAGCCACGCCACATCTTCAGCGCCCAAGGCAGATGCACGGACGAACGCCGCTTCGGCAGCGGCGTGGTCGCCAGCCTCGAGGCAGACGTTGCCCAGGTTCATCCAGGCACCAGAGGACTCGGGCTGCAGCTCGGCAGCGCGCATGAACAGCTCCCGCGCTTCCGTGCGTTGTCCCTGCGCCGCCAAGGCCATCGCCAGCACTTCCATGCCCGGCGCGAAATCAGGGGCCCGGGCAAGCAATTGGCGCATCCTCGTTTCGGCCAGATGCTGCTGCCCCTGTGCAAGATCCTCCAACGCCAGTACCAACTCGTCCTGCATCGAACCCCCGATGGTTACATCTGATCCAAACAGAGCCGCCGCGAAATCTTAATTTTTGGCAATCCAACTGCGAACCTGGGCAGGTCGCTCGCCGCTGTGGCCCAGCAGCATGGAACTGTTCGGAGACTTGGAAACACTCTCTTCTCTCTGCACAAGTCAGACCTTACTGAGCCCCAAATCAGCGGGCAAGCTGGTCCGCTCCGAACCTACCCGGCAATCGCCGGGTTTTTTTTTCGCGGCCGGGAAGACGGCCCATAGGTGCAATTCTGAAATATCCGTTCTCGTTGCCAGAACCCGGCTGCCCATGCGATGTTTTCGGCACAATCCAAGGTTGCAGCGGGCCAGCTTGGCGCTCCTACACGGTACGTATTTCGGCCTACTCGGAAAACGGAAGCGAAGTGAGAATCAAACATCACCGCCTTCATGGACCCCAGGTTCTGGACCTGTCCGGGCAGCCCGAGGGCAGCGTGCACGCCGTCGTCTGCCATGGTCGCGGCAGCCGCTTGTTGGTCCCCGCTGGCTGGATCAGTCTCACCCTGGTCCTGACCGGGCTGCTGGAAATCAACAACAGCGATGCGCCCTGGCAGCTCGCCGCCCATCACATCCAATTGTGGCTGGAAGGCGACCTTCGCCATACCAGCCGAAGCTACGCCTGGTGGATATGCATAGCGGCCCCAGCAGCGCTCTGGGAAAGCCTGCCAAGCGCGCCAACGATTGCATCACACCTCATTCCCCGCGAGATCCGCTGTGACCGTGAACTGGGTCGCGCCGTCCTGCATATGGCACGTCCGCGCTTCTTCAACAGCAGCCGCGACACCACCGCCGTCATCGACGGAATGGCGGTAGTGCGCGACATCCTGCTGGAACGGCAGCAGTCATTGCAGGATCAACTGAGCCGCTGCAGCGGCCGCACTGCATTGCGGCGGCACCAGACAATGCTGCGCCTGCTACGGGTACAACACCTCATCCGCTGCAACATGGATGCCCGCCTGGACCTCCACCGTCTGGCCGAGATTGCGAACTACTCCCCGCCGCACCTGATCCGGGTCTATAGAGAGGTGTTCGACGAAACGCCATTCGAGTACGCCACGCGCATCCGCCTGCGCCGCGCCTGGGACCTGGTGTGCAGCACCAACCTCTCCATTTGTGACATCTCCGACTCATTGGGTTTTGAAACCGAGAGCGCGTTCTGCCGGTCCTTCAAACAGACGTTCTGCTGCACTGCCAGCCAAGCCCGTCGGCACCACAGCGCCCTCCCGAAGGCCACGGCCAATCCGCAACCCCCAAAGCTCAACCTGCGCACGGGCTGAGGTCTCAGGCAGCGTCGTCATCGGAGCGGATCCTTGCTGCCTGCGCACACCTGCAATTGGATCCATATCCGCCAGGCTGGCGCTTCTGCAGCCGTATTCACGAGCGTGATCCATTCATAGGCGAGCGATCGCGACGGGCAATGCCCGCCTACCTACGGATGGCACCGCGTATCTCCCAAGCTACGCCAGCGGTGTAGCCCTGCGCCCGTCATTCGTCGGGATGCAAACACAATCACCTTCGCGCCGCCATTCAGCAGCGCTGGTACCCGGCTGGACATCTTTCCACTCGGACAGGTGAGGTGATCGGCATCCCCCTACGTCTGAACTGAGGAGAGCTTCACAAAAGCTCACGCGACGGCCGGAACGAATCCGGTGAATGCGCGCTTGGTCCCGCTCCACCACCACGCGCCCGTCGTCCGTTCACGCAGGCACTCTTGGGGGAAGTTGCGATGGGCATCAAACATCATCTGATTCCGGGTTCACAGTCACTCGATCTATCCACGCAGCGACCAGACTGCATCCATGCCATCAATGGTCGCGGCAAAGGTGGACGATTGGTCATTCCATCAGGATGGATAAGCGTCACACTGGTGCTGGGGGGCGCATTGGAACTGGGCAGTGGCGATCTGCCGTGGCAGCTCGAAGCCCGGCAACTGCAACTCTGGGTCGACGGCAGCCTGCGCCACATCGGTCGCGAGCAAGGCTGGTGGCTGTGCGTCGCCGCACCCGCAGCACTCTGGCAGAAGCCGCCGAAGTCCACGGCGTCCATCATCAACGGATTGATTCCCCGCGAGGTCATCTGCGACAAGGAGCTCGCACGCGCGATAGTGCACCTGTGCCGCCCGCGCTGGTCCAGGCACACCTCCGCCAATAGCGACGCGGCTCATGAACTGGGCCTGCTGCGCGACGCGCTGATCGAGCGGCAGCAACCCTTGCAGAGCCAACTTGAGCGCTGCAGTGGCCGCACCGTATTGCGCCGTCATCAGACGCTGCTGCGACTGCTGCGCGTGCAACACCTGATCCGCTGCACGGTCGAGACGCGGCTGGACCTGATCAGCCTCGCAGCCGTGGCCAACTACTCCCCCACCCACCTGATCCGCATCTACCGTGACGTCTTTGGCGAAACACCCAGCGAGTACGCCGCAAGACTGCGTAACAAGCGTGCGCTGGACATGGTGTGCAACACCGACCTGTCGGTCTGCGAGATCGCCGAGTCATTGGGATTTGAAAGTGAAAGCGCGTTTTGCCGCGCGTTCAAGCACGCCTTCGGCTGCACCACCACCGCCGCCAGGCGTGGCCAGCAGGTGCAGGCCAGCGCACTGATCGCACCCAACCTGCAGCCTCCCCGCAATACCGTGGTTGCACCGCCCATGCAGCAATGGGCGGTGGCCTCCTGACCACCACCCTGCGGCATCAGTGCCCGCCGTCCAGCGCCTTGAGTTCACTGACCAGGGCGCTGGCTGCTTCGGCACCATCGCCGTACAACATGCGGGTGTTGTCCGCGTAGAACAGCGCGTTCTCGATCCCGGCAAAACCAGTACCTTTGCCGCGCTTGATGACGATGGTGTTCTTCGAATTGACCACATCCAGGATCGGCATGCCGTAGATCGGACTGGTCGGGTCGGTCTTGGCGACCGGGTTGACCACGTCGTTGGCACCGATCACCAATGACACGTCGGTGTTGGCAAACTCCGGATTGATGTCGTCCATGTCGGCGATCAGGTCATACGGCACGCCGGCCTCGGCCAGCAGCACGTTCATATGACCGGGCATGCGCCCGGCCACCGGGTGGATCGCGAACTTCACCTTGACTCCGCGCTCTATCAAGCGCTGCGCCAGCTCCCAGATCTTGTGCTGGGCCTGCGCCACCGCCATGCCGTAACCGGGCACGATCACCACGCGCTCGGCGAACGCCATCATCGCCGCGACATCGGCCGCCTCGATGGGCTTCTGCGTACCGCTGATTTCCGCGCCCTGGCCACCGCCACCGAAGTTGGAGAACAACACGCCGCTGATCGGACGGTTCATCGCCTTGGCCATCAAGCGGGTCAGCAGGATGCCGGCCGCACCAACCATCATGCCGGCGATGATCAAGGCCTCGTTGCCGAGCACGTAACCCTCAAACGCCACTGCAAGGCCGGTGAATGCGTTGTACAGCGAGATCACCACCGGCATGTCGGCACCACCAATCGGCAGCGTCATCAGCACGCCCAGCGCCAGCGCCACCACGAAGAAACTGATGATCGCCAGCGGCTGCAGGCTGATTGCCGCCCACGCACCCAGCATCACCATCGCGACAGCGACCAGCAGATTGAAAACCTGCTGCCCCGGGAAGGTGACGCGCTTATCCAAGCGACCATCAAGCTTTGCCCAGGCAATGATCGAACCGGACAGCGATACCGCGCCGATCGCCGAACCAATCACCGCCAGCGCCAGCACCGTATTCGACGGCAACCGCGCCGACAGATCGGCGATGGCCTGCGCGCTCCAATGGCTGGTGTCGCGGTTGGCCAGCTCGGAGAAGCGCAGCAGCTCCACCGCACCAATCGCCGCTGCCGAACCGCCGCCCATGCCGTTGTAAAGCGCCACCATCTGCGGCATGTCGGTGATGGCCACTTTCTTCGCCGATACCCAGGCCAAGCCGGTACCCAGCACCAGGGCAACCGCGATCAGCGCGAGGTTGTGCAGGCCAGGCAGGAAGAACGTCGCTGCAGTCGCGATCAACATGCCCGCGCCAGCCCATTGGATGCCGCTGCGCGCGGTCTTGGGCGAGGCCATGCGCTGCAGGCCGAGCAGGAACAGCGTCGCGGCAACCAGGTAACTCGTATTGACCAGGATCGATATGCTCATGCATCGGCCTCCAGAGCCGTGTCGGAGTGGCAAGCAGCCTGCTTGTCGAGGCGATGGTGCTCGCGCATTTCAATGGCGGTCTTGAGCAGGCCGATCATGCCCAGCCCGAATGCCACCATGCCCAGCGCCAGTTGCGACAAGGCCGTGGTCGGCGCAAGCGCGGCGCCCAGCAATCCCAGCACGATCGGCAGCAGTGCCTGCGCGCTGAGCAGCCACAGCATCAGGCCGCCCTTGCGCGGGTCCTGCCAGACTTTCTTCGACATGTTGTTCTGGGTCTTGGACGGGTCTTGCAGCGAGGACATGCCCACGCCCACACCCGCATACAGCAGTGCGCTGTTGTAGGCATCAAGTGCGCCCTCCATGCCATTGAACAGCGGCCGTGCCGCGTAGGCGAAAGCGGCCAGCAACGCCGGATACTGCAGGTAGCTGAGCCACTGGAAAACCTGCCGCGCGCCGATGGAGGAACCGCCCGCAATACCAGTGGATGAACTCACTTGTCCTTCCCTTCCGGCTTCTTCGAGCTCTTGAACATGTCCAGCATGCGCTCGGTCACCACATAACCGCCGGCCGCATTGCCTGCGCCCAGGGCCACGGCGATGAAGCCGATGACCTTCTCCAGCGTGGTATCGGCATGGCCGAGCACCACCATCGCACCGATCAACACGATGCCGTGGATGAAGTTGGAACCGGACATCAACGGTGTGTGCAGGATCACCGGCACCCGCGAGATGATCACGTGGCCGGCAATCGCTGCCAGCATGAAGATGTACAACGCTACGAACCCGTCGCTCATTGCTTGGTCTCTCCGAGGCTGGAAGCGCCTGTCCGGCATCATAACCATCTGGCCGAAGCCGGCGCGACCGTTGCGTTGTCAACCGATTCCGCACCCGTGCGTTATCACTCCCAGAGACCACGACCGGGACGCTACCCTGTGCTGGTGACCAGCCCACCCTTGATGCCGCCTGTTGCTGTACCCGCCTCGCTGGACGCGTTCCTGGCGGGCATCGGGCCGCGCGCGTTCCGTTTCGCCGAGGCCGGCCTGCGCCAGCGCGACGATGCCTTGGACGCGGTACAGGACGCCATGGAGCGCATGCTGGGCTACCGCGAGCGGCCTGCGGAGGAATGGACAGCCTTGTTCTGGAGCATCCTGCGCCGGCGCATCATCGACCTGCAGCGCCGCCGCAGCTTCCGCCTGAAGTTCTGGGCGCCCCAGGAAGACCACGACCAGGACAGCACCATCGATTGGGCCGACGAAGCCCCCGGTCCGGCACAGACGCATGAACAACAACGCGAGTACGCGCAGTTGGTGCAGGCCCTGCGGCAGCTGCCAGCCCGGCAGCGCGAAGCCTTCAGCCTGCGCGTGCTGCAGGAACTGGACGTGGCCACCACTGCCAAGGCCATGGGCTGTTCTGAAGGCTCGGTAAAAACCCACCTGTCGCGCGCGCGCGACGCATTGCAGAAACAACTGGAGGCCACGCGGTGAACCGCCTGCCCACACATCCCGAAGCATTCGACCATCAGGCCCGGCTGCTGCAGCGGCAGGCCGATGCCGCGCTGTCTCCTGCCACCCTGGCGCGACTGCGGCAGGCCCGGCAGCAGGCCAGCACGACGAGCACACCATCGGTATGGCGTCGCCATCGCTGGTGGCTGGCGACCGCCTGCTCGGCGCTACTGGCCGTGCCGGTGGCAATGCAGTTCAACCACAGCGCGCAGCCACCTGCCGCGCCCCTGATCGCCAGCCAGAGCGTTGACGCCGACGCTGACGACAGCTTGCTGTTCGACGAAAGCCCGGAGCTGTACCTGTGGCTGGGCTCCGACAATCTGGCGATGGAATGACGACGATGAAGACCTTGCTGCCCTACCTGCTGCTGCCGTTGCTGCTGATCTGTGCCAGCGTCCCTGCTGTCGCCCAGCAGCAGTTGCCCGAATGGGACCAGCTGACCCCTGCCCAGCGCGAGACCCTGATCGCACCGGTGCGGGATCGCTGGAACAGCTCCTCCCCCGATCGCCGCCAGCGCAACTATGAGCATGCCCGCAGCTGGCAGCAGATGACCCCGGCGCAGCGCGAGCAGGCCCGGCGCGGCATGCACCGTTTCGAGAACATGTCGCCGGACCAGCGCCGCGACGCGCAGGCGCTGTTCGACAAGATGCGCGGCATGGACAAGGACCAGCGCCAGCAGCTGCGCGAGCAATGGAACAGGATGAGCCCGGAACAGCGCCGGCAATGGGTGCAGGCCAACCCGCCAGCGGCACGTCCCCCACGCTGATCCTGAACTGTAGTGCCGAGCCGTGCTCGGCAGGGGCTTTCCCAGCGAGAAGCTGCCCTCACCCCAACCCCTCTCCCGCATGCGGGAGAGGGGCTAAAGCCGGGGCCGATCCAGCCCTGTAGTGCCGAGCCATGCTCGGCAGGGGCTTTCCAAGCAATACCTGCGCCCTTGTGGGAGCGGCGTAAGCCGCGAAGCTGACTTCAATGAAATAAACGCAGGCGCCTGCATCCCGATGGATGATCGGCTTCGCGGCTTACGCCGCTCCCACAAGATGGCTTGCGGGTAGAGCCCCAGCCGAGCATGGCTCGGCTCTACCGATGACGGTCAGACCGGCGGAATCTCGCCGCCAGCGGGGCGTTGCGGCCACACCGTCTTGGCCAGCAATTCATCATTCCAGTCGAACGACAACTTGCCGTCCTTCAGGAACAAGGCCACG
>QFOV01000028.1 GCA_003248565.1 Stenotrophomonas sp. | reverse complement strand
TGGGACTTGAGGAACTTGAGGTCGCCAGGGATCTCGCTCATGGAACTACTCCGGAAAAACGGTGGTCGGGATGAAGCGCTAGTTTAACGAACCGGAAGCAAGGTCGCTTCCGGCCCGGTCCTACAGGTCAAAGATTGATGCCGGCCTGTGCCTGGCCGTCACGCACGAACGGGAACTTCACGATGCGCACCGGTACTTCCTTGCCGCGGATATCCACCCGCACATCACCCGGCGCGCCGGCCGGCACGCGTGCGAAGGCAATCGCCTTGCCCAGCGTCGGTGAGAAGGTGCCGGACAGGATCTCGCCTTCGCCATTGGCGGTGAGCACCTTCTGGCCGTGGCGCAGCACGCCCTTCTCGTCCATCACCAGGCCGATCATCTGGCGCGCGTTGCCGGCGGCCTTCTGCGCTTCCAGCACGGCGCGGCCGGTGAACGCGCGCGGCGTGCCATCGGCCAGGTCATCCAGCGCCACGGTCCAGGCCAGCGCCGCCTCGTACGGAGTAATGGCTTCGTCCATGTCCTGGCCGTACAGATTCATGCCAGCTTCCAGTCGCAGCGTGTCGCGCGCACCAAGGCCGGCCGGCTTCACGCCAGCAGCCAGCAGCGCATTCCAGAACGCCACGACCGCGCTCTGCGGCAGCAGCACTTCGTAGCCGTCTTCGCCGGTGTAACCGGTGCGTGCGACGAACAGTTCAACGCCGTCGATGGAGCTGACGGTCAGTGCAGCGAAGCGGCCGAGCTTGTCCAGCCCGGCACGATCCGACTCCGCTACCAGCCCGGCGACCAGCGCACGCGCCTGCGGTCCCTGCACGGCGACGATGGCCAGGTCTTCGCGTTCGACCACCTCGACACCGAAGGCTTCCGCGTGCTGACGGATCCAGGCCAGGTCCTTCTCACGGGTGGAGGCATTGACCACCATGCGGAACATGTCTTCGGCCAGGAAGTAGACGATCAGGTCGTCGATCACCCCGCCCTGCGCATTGAGCATGCACGAGTACAGGGCCTTGCCGCGGACCTTGATCTTGTCGATGGAGTTGGCCAGCAGCTGGCGCAGGAACTCGCGGGTACGCGCACCCTTCAGGTCGACCACGGTCATGTGGCTGACGTCGAACATGCCGGCGGCGGTGCGGACCAGGTTGTGCTCGTCGATCTGCGAGCCGTAGTGGATCGGCATGTCCCAACCTCCGAAGTCGACCATCTTGGCGCCGAGTGAGCGGTGGGTTTCGTTGAGCAGAGTCTTCAGGGTCATGGCCGTTCCACACTAAGGGGACCGCCATTATCCCAGATGGTTACTTTTAAAACCTGCGGCACTGCCACAACGGCAGTACCGCAGCGGTATTCAGACTGGCTGCACCTTCAGCGTCATGCCATCCACCGCCACCACCCGCACCGTACTGCCCTGCGGCAGGTCGGGACCGGCGACCACCCAGAACGCATCGTCCACCTTGGCCCGGCCGACGCCGGCGCTGATCGCCTGATCCAGCGTCACCACGCGCCCGATCAACTGCTCGGCGCGGCGGTTGAGCAGCGGCTGGTCGCTGGGCCGTGCACGTTGCCGGAACCAGGTGCGGTAGACCTGGATCGAGACAAAGCTCAGCACCACGAACAGGATCACCTGCAGCAACACGCTCATGCCGTCGATTGCCCAGACGGTCAGGAACACCGCCGCTGCAGCGATGCCCATCCACAGCATGAAGGCACCCGGCGCCAGCGCCTCGGCGGCGAACAAGGTCACCGCCAGCGCCGCCCAGATCACCACTTCCCAGCGCATGGCTCAGCGCCCCAGCGGCGGCGGGTTGCCGCGCGCAGGCTGCTTGGTTTCGCCCTGCTTGGCGAAAGCTTCCCTGGCCAGTTCCGAGATACCAGCAATGGAGCTGATCACACCGGTGGCCTCCATCGGCATCAGCACCAGCTTCTGGTTGGGCGAGTTGGCCAGTTCACTGAAGGCTTCCACGTACTTCTGCGCGATGAAGTAATTGATCGCCTGCACGCTGCCGTTGGCAATCGCGTCGGACACCATCGCGGTCGCCTTGGCCTCGGCCTCGGCCAGGCGCTCGCGCGCCTCGGCATCGCGGAACGCGGCTTCCTTGCGGCCTTCGGCCTCCAGTACCGCCGACTGCTTCTGGCCTTCGGCGCGCAGGATCTCCGACTGGCGGATACCTTCGGCCTCCAGCACCGCTGCACGCTTGTTCTGCTCGGCCATCTTCTGCTGCTGCATAGACTGCACAAGGTTGGCCGGCGGCTGGATGTCCTTGATCTCGATGCGGGTGACCTTGACGCCCCACGGATTGGTGGCATGGTCGACCACGTTGAGCAGCTTGGCGTTGATGGTCTCGCGCTGGCTCAGCGATTCATCCAGGTCCATCGAGCCGATCACGGTACGGATATTGGTCTGCACCAGGGCGATCATCGCCACTTCCAGGTTGGCCACTTCATAGGCCGCCTTGGCCGCATCCAGCACCTGGAAGAACACCACCCCATCCACCCGCACCACCGCATTGTCCTTGGTGATGACGTCCTGGCTGGGAACGTCCAGCACCTGCTCCATCATGTTTACCTTGCGGCCGACGCCGTAAACAATCGGGATCAGGAAGTGCAGGCCGGGGCTCATCGTATGCGTGTACTTGCCGAAGCGTTCCACCGTCCATTCGTAGCCCTGCGGCACCATCCGCACCGTCTTGAACAGCACGATGATGCCGGCCACCACAACCACCAACGCCAACAACCCTGCTCCGCCGCCCATGAGACCGTTCCTTGTGCTGATTGATGTGCCGAGTATAGCCACAGCCAAGGACACCGCCGGCCAGGTGCTTACAGGCGCACCCGCCCGCGCAGGATGTCGACGAACATCACCCAGTCACCGGCAAATGAATAGAAGGGGTGGCGAAAGGTCGCCGGCCGGTTCTTCTCGAAGAAGAAGTGCCCGACCCAGGCAAACCCGTAGCCGCATAGCAGCGCGAACCACAGCCAGCGCAGCTGGCCGCTCCACAGCAGCATCGCGACACAAAGCAGCACGCCGCAGCTGCCGATGAAATGCAGGCGGCGACTGACGACGTTGCTGTGTTCGCCCAGGTAGAACGGATAGAACTGGCGGAAGCTGCTGAAACGCGACATGGCCGGCATCCAGGACAGGATGCGCCCAGCATAGGCGTTTCAGTTGCTGCGTGGGGCGAACATGATCACCGCCATGCCAAGCAGGCAGAGACCGCCGCCGAGCAGGTCCCAGCGGGTGGGCTTGACCGAGTCCACCAGCCACAGCCACAGCAGTGCCATGCAGACATAGACACCACCGTAGGCGGCATAGACACGCCCACTGGCGGCCGGATGCAGGGTCAGCAGCCATGCAAACAAGGCAAGGCTGGCGGCAGCCGGCAACAGCAGCCACGAACTGCCCTGCTGCCGCAGCCATAGCCACGGCAGGTAGCAGCCGACGATCTCGGCCAATGCGGTCAACAGGAACAGGGCGAGGGTTTTCACTTCGCTGCGTCCTTTTCCTGCTGCTTCACCTGCTGCCACAGTGCCTCCTGCTGCTGCAGGTCAAGCTGCGACATTGCGTTTCCCTGCGCAGCCGCCAGCGCTTCCATCGCGCGGAAGCGGCGCTCGAATTTGTGGTTGGCATGGCGCAGGGCGGTGCCGCTATCGACCTTGGCGTGGCGGGCAAGATTGGCGCAGACAAACAACACATCACCCAGTTCTTCCTGCAGGCGGGTGTGGTTGTCCACGCCTGTGGCAGCAAGCGCGAACTCGGCCTGCACTTCGTCGATTTCCTCGCGCAGCTTGTCCAGCACCGGCACCGCGTCGGGCCAATCGAAGCCGGTACGGGCCGCACGCGACTGCAGCTTGGTGGCGCGCAGCCATTCCGGCAGTCCACGCGAGATACCGGCCAATGCCGACCCATCCTGCTCGCCCTTGGCGGCGCGTTCGCTGCGTTTGATCTCGTCCCAGTTGGCCAATACTTCGTCGGAATCACTGACTTCGGCGTCGGCAAAGATATGTGGGTGGCGGCGGATCATCTTGTTGCTGATCGAGGCCACCACATCACCGAAATCGAAGGCCCCCTGCTCGCTGGCCATCTGCGCGTGGAATACCACCTGCAGCAGCAGATCGCCGAGCTCGTCCTTCAGGTCCGGCAGATCGTTGCGGTCGATGG
Organism: Stenotrophomonas sp.; assembly: GCA_003248565.1. Classification (GTDB taxonomy): domain Bacteria; phylum Pseudomonadota; class Gammaproteobacteria; order Xanthomonadales; family Xanthomonadaceae; genus Stenotrophomonas. Next base: position 19,600 of record QFOV01000028.1, on the reverse strand, counting down.
CGTCGGCCACTTCGTAAGCCTCCTCCACCGTATACGGCGCGATGCTGGCGAAGTCCTGCTCCAGGTCCCACGGGCATCCGCCATTGGGATCGCGCAGGCGCGCCATGATCTGCAACAGGGTCTGGATATCGGTCAATTCGGACATGCGCACATCATCTTTGTTACGAATACGCCGGCAATTGCCGGCGTTTGAAGTTCACTGCAGGCAGCCAGTGGCTGGGCGTCAAAGCCCGGCCACCCACTCCTGCCACGGCAACGAGGCATCACCCAGGGCGACGAAGTCGCCATTGAGCAGACGCGGGCGTTGGTTGTAGGCAAACGGCACGCCGTCATCGGCCGCCAACACGGCACCGCCTGCTGCCTCCAGCACGCATTGACCGGCGGCGGTATCCCATTCACTGGTTGGCCCAAGGCGCGGGTACACATCCAGCGTCCCTTCGGCGATGCGGCAGAACTTCAGCGAGGAGCCCTGCGCGACCAGCTCGATCTCGCCCATCCGTGCCAACAAGCTCGCGGTGCGCGCACTGGCGTGTGAGCGGCTGGCGGCGACCCGCAACGGCGATGCCGGTGGCACCCGCGTGTTGATCGCATCCTGCTGCTCACCGCTGCGGCGCCAGGCCTGGCCACCGCGCTGTGCATGCCAGATGACCTCGGTGACCGGCGCCTGCACCACCCCAAACACCGACACGCCATCTTCGATCAGCGCGATATTGACGCTGAATTCGCCATTGCGCTTGATGAACTCGCGGGTGCCGTCCAGCGGGTCCACCAGCCAATAGCGCTGCCACTGCCGACGCGTCTCCCACGGCAGTTGCGCGGATTCCTCGGACAGCACCGGGATATCTGGGGTGAGCTGCGACAAGCCTGCAGCGATCAGCCGATGGGCGGCCAGGTCGGCCGTGGTGACCGGACTGTCGTCGGCCTTCTGTTCGATATCGAAGCCACTGGCATAGACCTGCATGATCGCCGCGCCTGCGCGCTGGGCGATATCCAGCACGCCTTCGCGCAGCACGTCATCAACTACTGCGCTCATGCGCCACCTCGCAGCCACTCACGGGCAATGAACAGGGCTGCCAGCGAGCGTCCCTCGGAGAAATCCTCGCGCAGCATCAGCTGGTCCAGCTCGGCCAGCTTCCACGGCACCACTTCCAGCTCCTCGGGCTCGTCGCCGGGCAAACGCTGCGGATACAGATCACGTGCCAGCACCAGGGTGGACTGATGACTCATATAAGTAGGTGCCAAGGTCAGGCTGCGCAGCGCATCCAGTCTGCGCGCGCCATAACCGGCCTCCTCCTTGAGTTCGCGGTCGGCCGCTTCGATCGGCGTTTCGCCTTCATCGATGCGCCCCTTGACCAGGCCCAGCTCGTAGCGATGCAGGCCGGCGGCGTATTCACGCACCAGCAGCACGGTCTCTTCATCGAGCATCGGCACCACCACGACAGCGCCGTGGCCGCCGCTGACCAGCCGCTGGAAATGCCGGCGCTCGCCGTTGGAAAACTCCAGATCCAGCTGCTGCTGGCGGAAGGGACCGATGTGTTCTTCGACCACGTTGTGGATCTGTGGCAGGCGGCGACTCATGCGCCACTCCGGGCAAAACGACGGTAGACCGATAGAATGCGCATTGGCAGATACGTTTTCATGACGTTGAAATGCTAGCAGACCCAGCCGCTCCCCATGTGGCACCGCCTTTGCGAGAACTCCCATGCGCCTTACCCGTAGCCCGATCGAACTGCCGCTTGCCGTCGGCCAGACCCTGTCCCTGCCGGAGGATGTGGCCAATCATCTGGTACGGGTGATGCGCCTGCGCGAGGGCGAAGGCTGCATCCTGTTCAACGGCGATGGCAACGACTATGCAGCCACCCTCAGCGCGATCAGCAAGCGCGAGGTACAGGTGCACATCGACAGCGCCCAGTCCGTCGACAATGAATCACCGCTGGCGATCACCCTGCTGCAGGGCATTGCCAGGGGCGAGAAGATGGACCTGATCCTGCAGAAGGCCACCGAGCTTGGGGTCAGCCGCATCATTCCGGTCAATGCCGAGCGTACCGAGGTCAAGCTGGACCCGGCACGGGCCGAGAAGCGCATCGCTCACTGGCGCAACGTGGTGGGTTCGGCCTGTGGTCAATCCGGGCGCGCACGGATCCCATCCATTGGCAGCCCGCAGGCGCTGGCCGCGGCCGCCGCGGCACTGCCCGAGCAGACCCTGCGCCTGACCCTGGACCCACTGGGCGAACACCGCTTGACCTCGCTGCCTGACGCACCGGCAAACGGGGTTGTGATCGCGATAGGCCCGGAAGGTGGTTGGTCGCCGCGCGATCGCCAGCAACTGAGCGAGGCGGGCTTCCAGGGCCTGCAGCTGGGCCCGCGCATCCTGCGCACGGAGACTGCCGGCCTGGCCGCAATCGCGGCCCTGCAGGCGCGGCTGGGCGATCTGTAGCGCCGAGCCATGCTCGGCTGGGGCGTCCAGTGTCGGTTTTTGTAGGAGCGGCGTCAGCCGCGAAGCTGACACTGCCGAAATCACCGGCCCGTCTGCAATCTGATGTGACGCGAGCTTCGCGGCTCACGCCACTCCTACAATGCTCGGGCGGGAAAGCTTCTGCCGAGCATGGCTCGGCACTACCGCCGGTCAGGCTACGGCTTCTGCCAGGGCGAGGATGACCGCGCTTTCGACCGCATCCAGGTCCGGCAACAGCGCGCTTTGTTCGCCCAGCAATACGCGCATGTGCACGCCTACCGGCAGGCTTTCTTCCGATGCGTCGGCCAGCAGGCCGTCGCGGGGTACCGCGATCAGCTGCGGGAAGGACTGGGTCAGCAGGGCGAAATACGGCAGGTCCGGGTTACCACCCAGCGCCTTGAGCACCACCACCTTGTTGTTGCTGGTCACCATTTCATTGCCATGGCCACTGAGCCCGGCATAGGACAGCAACGGCACGCTCCAGCCATGCCACGCGATCTGCCCGACCAGCCACCCGGGGGTATTGGCAATCGGCTCAACCGCAACGCGGGACATCATTTCCGCCACCGTCGCGTTGGGCAGCAATACGCGCTCGGTACCGGCCTGTATCAGTACCCCACGGACTTCATCGTTGTTTGCGTAGCTCATCGTCAGTTCCTGGGTCGCGCTGCGGTCAGGCCGCGCAATGCACAGCCAATTCGGCGGCGAGGTATTCCGGATCACCGGCGCTCAAGCCAGCGACAGCCAGTTGGCTGGCAGCGGCCGGGTCATAGCACCCCTCGCCGATCTGCCCCGCCACCCAGCCACCCTTGCCGGCAAACTCCAGCACCGGGGCGACCATCGCCACGTCGGCGCCACTGAGCATCAGCACCGCGCTGCGGTCCGGCTGCAAGGCGCCGAGCAGGTCGTTGGCTTCCGCGCAGAAGCGCAGGCCCTCGGCACTCGACTCCACGCCGATCACGTCGGGAAGAATATAGACATCGCCCGGGACCAGGTTCTGGCCCGGATCGGCCAAGGTCACCGGCAACGGTGTGGCCCGCGCCATCTGCTTGACCAGGTTGGCATAACGACCGCCATCCAGGCGCAGCTGCACCAGCACCGGCCGCGCGAAGTCTTCCGGCAGGCTGGCCAGCACGCGGCGCACCGCATCCGGGCCACCAATACCGGCGATCAGCAGCACCGCACCATTGCCTTCGGCAGGGCCGGCGTCGATCTCAACCAGGGACAACTCGCTGTTGAGCAGGCTGGCCAGGGCCGGAGGCGGCTCCGGGGTGTTGGTGGTTGCAGCAGGCGCCGTCTCGTAGCCGTCGTCCTCCACCAGCGACCAGCTGCTGAAGTCAGCAATCGGTGCCTTCCTGCTCTCAGCTTCAACCGGCGCGACAACCGGCTCCGGCGGCAGCGGCGGTGGCAGGCTCGGCGACGATGGCTGCGCAGGTTGCGCGTTCCCGCCGATCAGTTCCTCGAACGACAGCACTTCCGGGCGCGGTTCAAGCGCGCTGACCGGAGCGACGTAGATCTCATCGGCAGGCAGGTCATAGGCCTGCACTTGTGCCTCGTCCAGATGGAACTGCAACGGTGCATCCACGTGCCCGTCTTCCGGACGTGGCGGCAAGCCGGGTTCCAGGGTGATGGCCGGCTCGGCGTCTTCGTTCTCCAGACCCGGTGGCAGCACGTTGTCGTGGCCCTGCAGCTTGGCGGCCAGATGGCGGATCCAACGCTGTGCTTCCCAGCCTTCGCGACGCGCGGCCAGCTCGGCTTCCTCGAACAACAAGGAAAGCTCAGGCGTCTCCAGCACCGACTCCAGCCGCTCCAGCGCGTCCTCGACTGCCGGCTCCAAGGCCACCAGCACGACCTGTGGCGCAGCCGAGGTCAGCGTCGCCGGCTCCAGCTGGTTGGGGTCTTCTTCCAGCACGATGCGGCCGCCAGCGGCGACCAGTGCCTCGCGCAGGCGATCACGGGCGGCACCGGCACGGGCCAGCAATGCAACCGGCTTGGCAGTGTCGTCAGTCGCGTGCACGGGCGATCCCCAGCAGGTCATAGACATTGCGCATCAAATCCAGCTCCTGGTACGGCTTGCCGAGATAGCGTTGCACGCCGATCTCGAATGCGCGCTGGCGATGCTTGTCGCCACTGCGCGAGGTGATCATCACGATCGGGATGTTCTTGTAGCGCGGATCGGCACGCATCGCGGTGGCCAGCTCGTAGCCGTCCATGCGCGGCATTTCGATATCCAGCAGCATCAGGTCCGGGATGCGCTCTTCCAGCTGCTCCAGCGCTTCCACGCCGTCGCGGGCCACCGCTACATCCAGGTTGTGACGTTCCAGCACACGGCCGGTGACCTTGCGCATGGTCAGCGAATCGTCGACCACCATCACCAGCGGCACATGGCGCTGGTTGCTGGTTTCGGTGTGCTCGACCAACTGCTGCGGCTGGGTGAGGTGACGACGCACCAGCGGTGCCACGTCCAGGATCACCACCACGTTGCCTTCGCCGGTGATCGTGGCGCCGTAGATGCCGGGCACCGACGCGATCTGCAGGCCCACCGGCTTGACCACGACTTCGCGGTTGCCCAGCACCTGGTCGATCGCAACCGCTGCGCGCAGGTCGCCGGAGCGCACCAGCAGCAGCGGGATCTCGGCCTGGCCTTCGGCCTTGGCAGCAACCTGGCCCACCAGGGTGCCGAGGTTGTACAGGCTGAAATCTTCGCCGTTGTAGTGGTAGGCGCCCTGCCCGGACTCGAAGCGCTCGCGGGAAATGCGGCCGATACCGCTGACCGATGCCACCGGCACCGCATAGGTGGTTTCGCCGATGCGGACAAACACCGCCTGGGTGACCGCCAGCGTCTGCGGCAGGCGCAAGGTGAAGGTCGCGCCCTGGCCACGCACCGAGTGGATGTCCACCGAGCCGCCAAGCTGGCGCACTTCGTTGCGCACCACGTCCATGCCCACACCGCGGCCAGCCAGCTGGCTGACCTGTTCGCTGGTGCTGAAGCCGGACGCAAAGATCATCTGGTCCAGCTGGGTATCGTCGATCTGCTCGTCGCTGCCCAGCAGGCCACGCTGCTCGGCGCGGCGACGGATCGCCTCGCGGTCCAGGCCGGCACCGTCATCGCCCACTTCCAGCACGATTTCCGAACCTTCGCGGCGCAGACGCAGGGCGATTTCGCCTTCTTCCGGCTTGCCTGCGGCAGCACGTGCTGCCGGCTGCTCCAGGCCGTGCGCAACCGAGTTGCGCAACATGTGCTCCAGTGGCGCGACCATGCGATCCAGCACATTGCGATCGAGTTCGCCGTGGGTGCCTTCCAGCTTCAGGTGCACCTGCTTGTCGGTTTCCTGCGCGGCCTGGCGCACCACGCGGCGCAGGCGCGGCACCAGACCATCGAACGGCACCATGCGCGCGCGCATCAGGCCATCCTGCAGCTCCGAGCTGACACGCGACTGCTGCTGCAGCAAGGTGTCGTAGTTGCGCGACAGATCGTCCAGCACACCTTGCAGACCGCCCAAGTCGGCCGCCGATTCGTTCAGCGCACGGCTGAGCTGCTGCAGGGTGGAGAAGCGGTCCAGTTCCAGCGGATCGAAGGTCTGGTCGGCCTGCTCATGCTCGCGGCGGTAACGCGCCACGATCTGCGCTTCGGTTTCCAGATCCAGACGACGCAGCTGGTCGCGCAGACGTGCGTTGGTGCGATCCAACTCGGCCATGGCGCCACGGAACGCGCCCAGCTGCTGCTCCAGGCGCGAGCGGTAGATCGCCACTTCGCCGGCGTGGTTGACCAGGCTGTCGAGCAGGTCGGCGCGCACGCGCACCTGTTCCTGACCACGCGGCGCGCCTTCTTCCTCGTTGCTCGCCTGTTCTTCGCGCAGCGGTGCGGACAGCGGCTCGATCGCCGCCAGCGGCTTCGGCAGCACGTCGGCAGCAGCATTTGCCGGTGCCGGTTCGAACGTGCTGGCAGCTGCTTCCACCGGTGCCTGCGCGGCTTCGGCGCGCCCATCGGTACGCGCTTCGAAGGCCTCGATCAGATCGGTCGGCATGACCACTGCGCGATGCTCACCGGTGCGGATCAACAACTGGTGCAGACGGTCGAAACCGCGCTCCAGCAGCTGCACGTCGGCGCGGGTGATCTCGGTGCGGTTGGCGGCAACCGCCTCCAGCAGCGATTCGATGGCATGGCCAAGGTCGCCGATGGCATTGATGCCGGCCATGCGTGCACCACCCTTGAGGGTGTGCAGGTCACGCTGCAGACCCGCCAGCGCCTCGCGGTCTTCCGGCGCAGCGCGCATGTCGTTGACCAGACCATCGCAATGGTCGAGCAGGTCCTTGCCTTCCTCGACAAAGATATCGACCAACTCGCGATCCAGGTCGGCGAAATTCAGCGGCCCAGCGTCCAGTTCGTGCGCCACGGCCGCAGCGACTGGTACCTCAGCCTGTTCCGGCAACGCTGCGGTCAGCGGTGCCAGCACGGTCTTGGCGACGGCAATGGTTTCGACGCCAACCGGCTCGACAACCTCGCTCACAGCCACATCGTCAAGCTGAGCGGCTTCTTCAAGCTGCTCGGCCTCTTCGATTGCCAGCGCGTCCTCGACCGACGCATCTTCTTCGTTCGAAGCGATATCTTCGATCAACGCAGCTTCGTCGACAGCTGCCTCAGCTTCGATTTCAGCTTCTACTGCTGTTTCAGTTTCAGCTTCGGCTTCGGCTTCGGCTTCTACAGCTTCCAGCTCCAACGCTGCATCCACAACCGGCTCCTCGCCAATCGGAGCAACAACGTCGGTCTGGGCGGCCGCGATCGACGAAGGCACGTCGCTGTCATCGGTGACTTCGTCGAGCTCCGCGGCAGCATCAGCCTGCTCTTCGGCCACAGCCGTTTCAATTTCTTCTGCGTCTGCTACCGCCAGCTCGCTTTCTGCAGCCTGCCCAGCCGGGCTTGATGCTTCGGCTTCGGCTTCGGCTTCGGCTTCGGCTTCGACCGAGCCAAGCTGTGCTGCGCCAACACCAGCTGCAGTTGCAGCGGTGGCGATGGCCAGGGCGCGTGCGACAACGCTGTCACGGTCATCCAGATGGCTGGACGCTTCCAGCGCGACCGACGCGTGCTGCTGACCATCTTCGACCTGCGTGTCGACTGCTTCGGCTGCAGATGCCAGATCAACTTCAGTGCCGACAGCCGATTCGGATTCGACCTCGCCAGCTTCAACGGCAAGCTGCGGATCCGTTGCTTCTGCTGCCTCCTCAACGTCGTGTGCAGCACCCCAGGTGGACGCCCGCACCGCGTCATAGTGGTCTTCAGCTTCGACGGCTTGCTGCGGGGCAACCGGCTCGACGACTTCAGCCGATCCGGCGATGTCGATCTGCCCGCTCACTTCATCAACGGCAACCGCGGCTTCCGACCCGCTTGCAACGGCGGCGTCGACCGGCTGCGACAGCGGCTCCACATCAACCGCATCAGCACCGTCAGCTGTCGCGTGTGCATCGTGCTCGGCAACGTCGGCACCGGCCTGCAGGAACGCCGGTTCGGCTGCGGCCAGCGGCGCAGGGACGTCCTGCGATGCTTCGCTGCCAGGCGTCTCATCCAGCAAGCCGGCATCGAAGTACGCGGACAGGTCTTCCGTACCAACCGGCTCGGAACCAACGTCGCTGTCCAGCGAACCGGTCGACGGCGCAGCCGCGATATCGTCTGCGACAAGGTCGTCTTCGGCCTGCATCGGTGGCCACTTGCCTTCCGGCAGGGCATCAACCAGCGCCTGCAGACGCTCAGCCACGCCCGGGAACGCCGGGATGCGTGGTGACGACGCACGCAGCGCCGTGATCGTGGTCTGTACGGCCACCGCCATCTGCGCCAGCGCATCCACGCCCGCAGCCGTCGGCGTAACCGCAGCCGCCAGCGAACGCTTGACGAAGGTTTCCGCCGGGCTGGTGATCTGGGTGATCACCGGCACATCGGTCATCGCGAATGCACCGCTCATGGTGTGCACGGCGCGCAACAGGTCTTCGGACACCGGCTGCGGCTGTGCAGCCGAGCCAGCCAGCCAGGCATTGACCGTGACCAGATGCGCGCCGATCTCGGCTTCGAGAATCTCGCGCAGCACCTCATCCACCGACGCAGGGGTACCTTCCGCGTCGTCGATTTCGATGGCTGCTGCAACGTCGCTTTCCGCCGGCGCGACGATCGCGATTTCCGGCGCCACCTGCTCAGCCGGCGCAGCCGCTGCAACAGCGCTGGCACCGGTCACGTAGAACGCTTCTTCGCCCGCGGCAACGCGGTCAGCCACATCCTGTATGCCCAATAGATCGGACTGGATGTTGCCAACGCCGCGCAGCGCGGCATTCAGTTCCGGCAATACGTCATAGGCCTGGGTCACCGCAGCCATGACGGCGGGGCTGGCGGGACGGCTGCCGTCGAGCACGCGGTTGAGCATGCTCTCGATCTTCCAGCTGAACTCGCCCAGGGTGCGTGCACCCACCAGGCGCCCGCTGCCCTTCAAGGTATGGAATACGCGCCGTACCGGGCGCAGACGCTCCATGTTGGCGGGTGCCGCGCGCCAAGCGGGCAGCAGGTTGCCAAGGTTCTCAAGCTCTTCGTCGAATTCCTCGATGAAGACGTCACGGATGTCCTGATCGATTACATCGCCGCCATCGATGAAGCCGCCATCAAGCTGCTGCGTCGGCGCGGCAGCACTGGCAGCACTGGCAGCACTATCGGCAACTTCCGCCGTAACCGGCTCAGGCTGCAGCGACTCAGGCAGCGCGAACGGATCGAAGGCCTCGGCAGCTGCATCAAGCTGCGCCATGAACGCAGCGGTTTCCATATCCAGCTTGGACACGGCTTCCGCCGGCATGGATGCCGGTTCGATCGGGGCGGATGCCTGTTCAACCGGCGTGGCGGCCAGCTCCCAGTCGTTGGTCAGCGATACCGGCGCGTTCGTTGTGTCATCGATCACCGGGTTGACGGCTTCCAGCTCCGGGCTGAAGAACACATCGGTGTCGGCAAACTCAAGGTTGACCAGCTCGGCATCAAGCGCGCCGGTGCTGGCAGGCTCGGACACCTGCGCTGCTGCTGTATCGGTACCGTCCAGCGTCAACAGCGAGGCGTCGAAGTGATAGCTGTCGCTCGCGCCGGTGGACGTCGCGTCCTCGGCGGCGACCGGATCGAAACTCGCGGCAAATGACGCCGGTGCTTCCGCGCCGTTCGAATCCGCTGGCTCCTGGCCTTCAAGCACCATCGGCGCCAGGCTGAAACTGCTCGCAGCGGCTTCCGGCGTCTCGGCGGCCACTGGATCGAATGCAAAACTTCCGGCTGCACCGTCTGCTGCCTGCGACGCAGACACCGCAGGCACGTCCACAAGCTGGACCGGTGCGACTGGGGTTGCCACGGCATTGATCGCCGCGCCAAACACCAATGGGTAATCGGCGACAGCAGCCTGCGGCTTTTCTTCCACTTCCAGTGGCGGCAACGGCGGCGGCACGGCCGCTGCAGCGATGATCGCTGCCTGTTCGACAACCGGCGAGGCTTCGCCCGCCGTTTCGACAATTTCAGCCGGTGCTTCGGCCACATCCGCAGCTGCCGAATCGGCCACGGCGTTGCCTGCGCTGTCCGCACCGGCTGCACTGCTGACGTCGGCAACCGCCGTCTCGACAACAGCACTGTCGGCCACGGCCTGCTGCGACGGAATCGGCCAGTAGCGCAGGGTTTCCAGACTGGTGCGGGTGATATCGAGGATTTCCTCGCGGCCCGGGCGGCGATCGCGCAGGGCTTCAAGGAAGTACTCCAGGCTGGCCATCGCGTCGGCCAGGGTGTCGAGCTGGCGGCCGCTCGGGATACGCTGGCGTGCGATCAGTTCGACATCGATGTACTGGCGCACGGCCTGCAGGTAATCGGCCGGCGCCGGCATTTCCAGCATGCGCAGTGCGCCGGAGACCTCGCCCAGCAGACGTGGCACTTCGGCCAGGCGGGCATGGTCCCAATTGGTCTCGATGAAGGCGACAAAGGATTCGCGCGCAGCGGTGAAATTGGCGATGGCTTCATGCGCCAGCACTTCCACAGTACGGCGTGTCTCCACCGAACCCGCATCATCTTCACCCGCGACGTTGGCGCCCAGATGGGCAACCTGCTCGTCCAGCGAGGCGTCCACATAGAGCAGCGCGCCAGCGATATCCAGCAACAGGTTGTCATCGATCTGACGACTGCCGCTGACGACTTCGTGCAGCGCGTCGCGCTGCTGGGCAACGATGCCACGGGCAACACCCAGGCCCATCACGCCCAAGGTATCCGAGACGGCGCCCAGCTCATTGACCTGTACCTGCAGGTCGGCCGGATTGCCATCCATGCGCATATGCAGATCGAGCGCATCCTTGATGCGCATCAGCTCTTCCTTGACCGCACTGCCGACGGTATCGAGCAGCTCGCGGTTACGCCCGCTCACGCTGCCACGGGCGTGCTCAAGCTCGTCCGGGCTGGCGTCGCTGGCATCGGGATTGAAGGCGAACAGCACGCTTTCATTGATGCCTTCAGCGCCGCGTGCTGCGCGGATGTCATTGAGCAACGGCAACAGCACGATCGGGATATCACGGTGGCCGTTCTGCAGGCGCTCCAGGTAGTCGGGCAGCAGCACGGTGCCGCGCATCAGCGTGGCGCAGGCCTCATCGCGGTCGGCGACGCCGCCGTCGCGCACCGCATTGGCCAGCAGTTCCAGCTCCTCGGCAACCATCGCCGGTGCATACAGCTCCACCATCCGCAGCGTGCCCTGCACCTGGTGCAGGTAACCGGCGCAGAAACGCATGCGACTGGAATCACTGGGATCTTCCACGAACGCTTCGACCTCGTTGCGCACCTGGCGCAGGGTCTCGTCCAGCTCGGGCTTTACCCACCCAAGAGCTGCGTGGCTCATCGCATCGCGCAAGGTACTCATCGCACTCCCCCGTGCAGCATCAATTGCATGCCGTCCGGGCGGCCCTGCGTTGCGTTGTGACGAAACTTCATCTGCTGATTCCTCTGCATCCCCGCCCGATCAGTCCGTTCAGGCCGGCAACTTGAAGTCGGCCACCGAACGGCGCAGCTCTGCCGCCAACTGGTTCAACTGACCCAGCGAGTCGGCGGTCTGCCCGGCACCCTGCGAGGTCTGGCCGGTAATCTGCCGGATAACGCCCATCGTCTGGGTGATATCGGTAGCTGCCGAGGCCTGCTGGTTGGCGGCGATGGAGATGCTTTTAATCAAGTTGTTGAGTGCGTTGGACACGCGTTCGATTTCGGTCAGTGCGGTACCGGCGTCTTCGGCCAGGCGCGCACCGGACACCACTTCGGCGGTGGTCTGTTCCATCGAGGTAACCGCTTCGTTGGTATCGGCCTGAATCGCCTGCACCAGACCTTCGATTCGACGGGTTGCGCCGGAGGTACGTTCTGCCAGGCGCTGCACTTCGTCGGCCACCACGGCGAAACCGCGACCGGCTTCACCGGCCGAGGCTGCCTGCACGGCGGCGTTCAATGCCAGGATGTTGGTCTGCTCGGAAATGTCGTTGATCAGTTCCACGATCGAGCCGATCTCCTGCGAGGACTCACCCAGGCGCTTGATGCGCTTGGAGGTTTCCTGGATCTGGTCGCGGATCTGGTCCATGCCCTGGATGGTCTGGCGCACCACGCCGGCACCTTCGGTCGCGATGACCACCGAGCGCTGTGCCACTTCAGCCGACTCGGTGGAGTTGCGCGACACCTGCTCAATGGAGGTGGCGATTTCGCCGATACGGTCCGAGGCGCTGGTGATCTCGTCGGCCTGGTGGCCTGCGGCTTCGGCCAGCTGCATTGCCGTTGCCTGGGTTTCCTGTGCCGACACCGCCACCTTCGAGGAGATGTCGTTGATCGTGGTCACCAGGTGGCGCAGTTCGTCCACGGCGTAGTTGATAGCGTCGGCGATGGCTCCGGTCATGTCCTCGGTCACCGAGGCCTTTACCGTCAGGTCACCTTCACCGAGCGAGCTGATTTCGTCGAGCAGACGCATAATCGCCTGCTGGTTGCGGCTGTTGAATTCCACCTGGGTCTGGTAACGCACGTCCTGCTCGCGCGAACGGGTACGCACGGTGCTCCAGACGAAGCCGATGATCGACAGCACCGACAGGCCGCCGAAGATCACGCTCCACCAGAAGTTCGGGAAGATGCGGGTGTCACGGGCCGAACCGAACGCCGAGAACGCATCGAACAGCTTGCGGCTGCTCTCCAGCATCTTGTCCGAGCCGGTCGCCAGTGCGGCCGCCGAGGACTGTGCAGCAAACAGGTTGCGCGAGCTGGCCAGAATGGCGTCGGCATCCTTCTTCATCTTTGCCCACTGGTTGGCCGATTGTTCCAGCGCAACCTGTGCATTGGCATTGCGCACGGCGGAAATGCCCATTTCCTCATTGCCGTTGCGCAGGCCTTCCAGCACCTGGGTGAACACCACCATATCGCGTGCCAGCGCGTCGCCAGCGCCGCTTGCGCCAGCACCACCGGCGCGGATTTCAGTGACGCGACGGGCCATGGTGCCCACCACCACCACCTGCTGCAGGCCGTTGTAGACCTGCGAGGACTGGGCGCCGCCGGCAGTCATTGCGCGCACCACTTCGTTCAACTGCGCCTGCAGCTGCGGCACCGCGCCAACGAAGGCATCGGCGTTACCGGCCAGGGCCAGCACGGCCGGCTCGGAGGCGACGATCTGCTCGGCGTTCTTGGACAGCGGCTTCCAGGTATCGACCAGCGCGCTCAGCGGGCCGGACACGCCAGTCTCATTGCCGTAACGGCCCTGCAACTCGCTGACCGTACTTTCCACCTTGCTGCGCGTGTCCTTGAACGCTGCGTAGCTTTCGCGGCTACCGGCCACGGCTTCACGGCCCTGGTTGGCCAGCTGCTGTGACAGCACCTGCAGATCCGCGGCGCCGGTACTGGCGCCGGCCAGACGACTGCCCTGCCAGGTGGCCACGCCGGTGTTGGCACCGAACACGACCATCGAGAGCACCAACAAGCCCAACCAGAAGTTGGTGCTTACATTGCCAAGCTTGCCAGCCTTGGCGGCTTCAGGAGCAGTACTCATCGTTCGACCTCGGTCTCAATACGAAGAGGCAAGCGTGCCGTCAGGCGGCTGCTTGCCGGAATTCAGGAGTGCGGGAAAGCAGCGACAGCGAAAACACGCCCCAGTCACGGCCTTCATCGTGGAAGGCACGTTCGACGAAGTGCGCGTAACGGCCCTGGGCGATGTCACCGGCCGGCACCTGCATCGGTGCCTCGAAGCTGCGCTGGCCATACAACTCGTCGATCACCAACGCCACGTCGCCGCCGCTCTGGCGCATGATCAACACGCGTTGACCTTCCTGTGGCGGCGTACGCTCACCTTCCAGGAAGTTCTTCAGGTCCACCACCGGGAACAGGTTGCCGCGCAGGTTGCCCACGCCCAGCAACCAGGGCTGGGCGCCGGGAACCGGCGTGACCGGCGGCATCGGCACGATTTCCACGACTTCGCGGAAGTCCGAGACCAGATGCCGGCTGCCGACGCGGTACCCCACGCCACGCCAGACATCCTGCGAAAAGCTGCGCTCGGGCAGCTGTACCGCGTGCGCCAGACTGCGGCGTTCGTAGGCTTCAAGGATGTCGAATGGAGAACGCATCAACCCACCAGTTTGTTGATCCGCGCGATCAGATCATCCTCGCGCGGCGGCTTGACGATGTAATCACTGGCGCCTTGACGCATGCCCCAGGCCTTGTCGGTTTCCATGCCCTTGGTGCTGACGATCAGCACCGGGATGGCACGCGTGGACTCGTCACGCGACAGCGCGCGGGTCGCCTGGAAACCGCTCATCCCCGGCAACACCACGTCCATCAGCACCAGCTGCGGAGCCTGCTCACGGGCAATCTGCAGGCCGTCCTCGGCATTGTCAGCCGACAACACCTCGTGCCCAGCCTTGAGCAACCACTGTGTAAACACCGCCCTGTCGGTCGGTGAGTCCTCGATCAAAAGAATTCGAGCCATTGTGCCTTACCCCCTGGTCAGGCGTTGACGTATGTGCGGATGGCACCTAGTAGTTCGTCGCGGGTAAATGGCTTGGTGAGGTATTGCTCGGAACCGACGATGCGGCCACGGGCTTTGTCGAACAGGCCATCCTTGGATGACAGCATGATCACCGGCGTCGACTTGAACAGCTGGTTGCCCTTGATCAGCGCACAGGTCTGATAGCCATCCAGCCGCGGCATCATGATGTCGACGAAGATGATCTGTGGTTGCTGGTCGGCGATCTTGGCCAACGCTTCGAAACCGTCAGTAGCGGTAACGACCTCGCAACCTTCACGTTTGAGCAGTGTTTCAGCCGTGCGCCTGATGGTCTTCGAATCATCGATGACCATCACCTTCAGCCCTGCGAGTTCCCCACCCGCAGCCATGTTTTCAACCATTTTTGTTCCCCGAACGCGCGACCGATACCAAGTGCGATATTGCCGCGAAAGCGCATCTATATCCCAGCCCAGCCGCGAACTGTCAAGCGATGTCCGCAGGACTTGGCCGATCCCCAATGTAATGTGACCTGCATCTCAATAAAAGCGCAGCACCATTCAGCCTCAGCGTTCCGCTTTCCGCGCTGTGCGACCCCGCCCTGAACAGCTAACATCGTCGACCAGATCTGCTGGATTCAAGTCATGCCTTTAGACGTCATCGTGGTGATGGACCCCATCGCCGACATCAAGATCGCCAAGGACACCACCTTTGCCATGCTGCTGGAAGCCCAGCGCCGCGGGCATCGGCTGCACTACGTGCGCCCCGGCGGACTGTCCCTGCTCGGCGGCCAGGCCCAGGCCGAGGTTGCCCCGCTGCAGGTGCGCGACGACAAGGCCGGCTGGTTCAGCCTGGGCGAGTTCGCCCCGCTGGCATTCGGCCCGGGGCAGATCGTGCTGATGCGCAAGGACCCGCCATTCGATGGCGAGTACCTGTACGACACGCACATCCTCAGCGTCGCCCAGCAGGCCGGCGCCACCGTGGTCAACGACCCGCAGGGCTTGCGCGACTTCAACGAGAAGCTGGCCGCGCTGCTGTTCCCGCAGTGCTGTCCGCCGACCCTGGTCAGCCGCAACGCGCGCGAACTCAAGGCCTTCGTGCTTGAACACGGCCAGGCCGTGCTCAAGCCGCTGGACGGCATGGGCGGGCGCTCGATCTTCCGCAGTGGCACCGGCGACCCCAATCTCAACGTGATCCTGGAGACGCTGCGATGGCGGCCAGCACCTGGCCCTGGCGCAGCGCTTCATCCCCGACATCAGCGCTGGCGACAAGCGCATCCTGCTGATCGATGGTGTACCGGTGGACTATTGCCTGGCGCGCATCCCGCAGGGTGATGAGTTCCGCGGCAACCTGGCCGCTGGCGGCCGCGGCGAAGGCCGCCCCTTGAGCGAACGCGACCGCTGGATTGCTGCCCAGGTTGGCCCGGAAATGAAGCGCCGCGGCATGCGTTTTGTGGGACTGGATGTGATTGGTGACTACCTGACCGAAGTCAACGTCACCAGCCCCACCTGCGTGCGCGAGCTGGATGCACAGTTCGGCCTGAACATCGCTGGCCAGTTGTTTGATGCGATCGAGGCTGGCCTGGCCTGATGTATTCCCAGCCTGACGTCCTGCCCGCGGCACCGCGGGTCAGCGAGCAGCAACGCCTGACCGCCACCCTGGTGCTATCCACGCTGGTGCATGGCTTGCTGATCCTCGGTGTCGGCTTTGCAGTGAGCGACAACGCACCGCTGGTACCGACGCTGGATGTGATCTTCAGCCAGACCAGCACGCCGCTCACGCCCAAGCAGGCCGACTTCCTCGCCCAGGCCAACCAGCAGGGCGGCGGCGACCATGACAAGGCCCAGCGTCCTCGCGATTCCCAGGCCGGCATCGTGCCGCAGTTGCAGGACGGGCTGGCACCGGTACCGCTGCAGGCACAAAGCGCGGCCGCGCCACCGCCACCACAGGCGCGCATCATCACCAGCACCCAGGGCAAGGACCCGGTAGCGACCGCGCAGACCCAGCCGCTGCCCGATCGCCCCGATGCCAACGCGCCGATGAGTGCACGCGAACAACGCGATGCGGCGATGGCGCGACTGGCGGCCGAAGTGCATCTGCGCTCGGAGCAGTACGCCAAGCGCCCCAACCGCAAGTTCGTCTCGGCCAGCACCCGCGAATACGCCTATGCCAACTACCTGCGCGCCTGGGTCGACCGCGCCGAGCGCGTCGGCAACCTGAACTATCCCGACGAAGCGCGCCAGCGCCGACTTGCCGGCCAGGTGGTGATCACCGTCGGCGTGCGCCGCGACGGCAGCGTGGAGAGCAGCCGCGTGCTGCGCAGCAGCGGCGTGCCCCTGCTGGATGCCACCGCCCTGCGCGTGATCGAGCAGGCGCAGCCGTTCCCGGCCTTGCCCGAGACCAAGGACGACATCGACATCCTGCAGGTCACCCGCACCTGGATGTTCCTGCCCGGCGGGCAGTTGCACGACGATCGCTGAACCGGTTTTTTGTAGGAGCGGCGTAAGCCGCGAAGCTGGCAATACCCGAACCACCGAGCTGATCGCCATCTGATGGCGCATGAGCTTCGCGGCTTACGCCGCTCCCACAACCATCACACCCCGCGACAGCTTCAGCGCTTGGAATCGCGCAAGGCCTGCTGTTCGATCAGGGTCAGCGCGACGTTGTCGCGCAGGTAGGCCGGCTGCACCAGCTCCGGGGCGATGGCTTCGCCGCGCAGCATCGCCGGCACGGCGATCTTCAGCACGTCGGCGGCACCGGGCAATGCCTGCGCATCCACACTGCTCAGCCGCGACTGCAGGCGCGCACTCAACACGCCCTCACCCGCCGCAAAACCGGTGCCAACACCGGCCCAGCTGCTGTCATCCGCTAGCAACTGCACGGCATCCGGCGCGACCAGCAACTCACGCTCCTGCAACTGCAGTTCGCCATCGGCATCGCGCAGATAACGCGCTGCGTAAAGCTCGCCCATGCGCGCATCAATGCAGGCCAGCACCCGCGGCGCATCGGCCGGTGCGCGCAGCGCCAAGGTCTGCAGGGTCGATACCGGCAGCAAGGGCCTGTCCAGCGCCAAGGCAATGCCCTGGGCAATGGCAATCGCCAATCGCACACCGGTGAAGGCACCGGGCCCACGGCTCAGCGCGATGGCGTCCAGCTGGCTGCGGGTGACACCGGCTTCGGCCAGCAACTGCTCGGCCCATGGCAGGCTCAGCTCGGCATGCCGACGCGGGGCGACTTCAAACCGCTCCAATACCTGCCCATCCACATACAGGGCGACGGAACAGGCTTCGGTGGCGGTTTCAAAGGCAAGCAGCTTCATGGCATCACATCAGGAAAGGGAAAACGGCGGCGCTTCGGAGCCAGCGTCGGCCGAGGCCTTCGCGCTGGCGGAATCCGCCTCCGGCGCCCATTGTCGCGCAAAGAAGGCCTGCACATCGGCCAGCGCTCGGGTGCGGCGGAATGGCGGCAGTGAATCCAGGAAGATCCGCCCGTAGCCGCGCGACAGCAGGCGCGGGTCACACAGCACCAGCACCCCGCGGTCGGTCTCGCTGCGGATCAACCGGCCAACGCCCTGCTTGAGCGCGATTACCGCCTGCGGCAGTTGCTCATCGCGGAACGGATTGCCGCCCTGGCGGCGGATCGCATCCAGCCGCGCTTCGAATACCGGGTCATCAGGGGCAGCAAACGGCAGCTTGTCGATCACCACCACGCTCAGCGCATCGCCAACCACATCCACGCCTTCACGGAAGCTGGCCGCGCCCAGCAGCACACCATTGCCCGACTCACGAAAGCGCTGCAGCAGGCTGGCGCGTGGCGCCTCACCCTGCACGAACAGCGGCCAAGGGCCGTCGCGCAGCGCATCGGCGGCCTCACGCAGCGCGCGGTGCGAGGCAAACAACAGGAATGCCCTGCCCTGCGACGCTTCCAGCACCGGCCGCAAGGTGGCGATCAAGGCCGCGCCATAACCACGCGCCGCCGGATCGGGCAGTTGCTGTGGCAGATAGCACAGGGCCTGCTGCTGCCAATCAAAAGGACTGGGCTGGACCAGGGTATCCGGATCATCCAGGCCCAGGCGCTTGGACAGATGCTCGAAGCCACCATCCACGGTCAACGTGGCCGAAGTGAACACCCAGGCTGCCATCGAGCGCAGGCGGTGCTCACGCAACGGGCCGGACACATCCATCGGCGTGCGCTGGCAGCGGAAGCCGCGCGGGGTCAGCTCGTACCACAGCACATCGTTGCCATCATCGACGGGGAACAGCGAATCGCTGGCGGCTGGTGCGGCACTATCTTCCGGCGCGACTGCAACCTCATCGATATCCCACGCATCAACCGCGCCACTGTCGCCGTCATCCAACCAGCGCGACAGCCGTGACACGCCTTCCAGCGCACGTGCATGACAGGCATCCAGGCCCGGCGAGGCTTCGCGCACAAAATTCAATGCATCGCGCAGTTGCGCCATCGCCGCAGCAACCGCATCAAAACCCTCAGCCACCGCAGGCACTGCCAGGGCGCGCCAGCGGGTGCCGCGCTGCGGCAGTTTCTCCATCGCCTCGCGCAGTTCGCGCAGGGCCAGCTCAAGCGTCGCCACGGGTTGTTGCAGGGTGGCCTGCGCGCCAGCGACGCTGCGGCATTCGGCCATGCAGTCGCGCGCCAGTTCCTGCCACGGACGCATGCCGAAGCCTTCGCCGAAGAAGTTCGCGGCAAGCTCGGGCAGCTGGTGCGCCTCGTCGATGACGAAGGCCTGCGCGCCGGGCAGGATCTCGCCGAAGCCTTCCTGTTTGAGCGCCAGATCGGCCAGCAGCAGATGATGATTGACCACCACCAGATCCGCCTCCTGTGCCCGCTGCCGCGCCTGCACCACGAAACAGTCGCCCCAGAACGGGCAATCGGTGCCCAGGCAGTTGTCCACGGTCGAGGTGACCATCGGCAGCAAGGGCGAATCATCGGCCAGCCCATCCAGCTCGGCCATGTCGCCGTACTGGGTGCGGCCGGACCAGGTGAGGATGCGTTGGAACTGCGCTACCTGCTCGGTCGAGGTGAAGCGTGGCTCGCCGCGTGCCTGGTCCAGTCGATAGCGACACAGATAATTTGCCCGCCCCTTCAGCAGCGCGGATCGATGACCGACACCCAGTGCCGCACGCACGCGTGG
>QFOV01000399.1 GCA_003248565.1 Stenotrophomonas sp. | reverse complement strand
TCCAGCGTATCGGCCTTCTGGATCCAACCCTTCTCAACTTCCACCGCGTTGTCGTCGGACCACTGGTAGCCGCGTACCACCGGGTTCCAGCTCATCACTTCAACAACCAGCTTGTTGTACTGGCAGGTGATGGCATCAAAGATCATATGCACCGGCTGCGCACGGTAGTGCGGGGTATCCACCCAATGGCCGTGTTTCTTTTCCTTGTAGTGCGTGAGCTGCAATTCCGCGGTTTCGTTGTAGAAGCGCTCGGTGTTCGCATCCACCTCGATCCAGCTGAAGCTCTGCCAGAAGAAGTTGCGCAGGAAGCCATTGACGAAACCCTCCGGCTTGAAGCCCGGCCAGATGCCACCGGACTGGCCCTGGTTACGCATATGCCACAGATCCGCACCCGCCTTCTGCAGGATCTTGATGCCGTCGCCGGTGTTGTGCGGCGTGCCCAGCGGTGCAGGGTTGGCGAGGCCGAAGTAATTGCGCTGCATGTCCAGGTTGGCCTCAAAGCCACCGGTCGCCATCACCACGCCCTTGTTGGCACGGATGGCCACGCGCTCCCCGTTCTGCTCGGCGATGACGCCGAATACCTCCAGCGTATCCGGGTCCTGCACCAGATCCTTGAGCGGCGACTCATAGGCGATCTGGATGCGTGGGCGCAGGCGGATGTTCTCGCGAAAAGCGAGGTACACGCCGGACGGGATCGGCAGGATGGTGGCGGTGCAATGCACGGCCTCACGCGCACCGAACTCTGGGAACTCCAGCACCGCATCACGCTCGGAGAAGCCGGTGCCGTGGATGAACTGCGCACCGGCCTGGGCCGCACGCTCCTGGATCCACGGTTCCAGCGCTTCCATGGCCTCTGACCACGGCACCAGCATGTCCTCCGGGATCGGGTTGGCTACGCTCATCTTGCGCTGGTACTCGGCCAGCACCTTGGCGTTCCTGGTGATCAGCAACGACTGCCCGGCAACGCGGCTGTTGCCACCGGTCTCAGCCTCATTGGCCTTTTCCAGAATAAGAATGGACAGGTTCGGGTCCAGGTCGTGCGCCTCGATGGCGGCGCACATGGCGGCCAGACCAAAACCGGCGATGACGAGGTCGTACTGCTGGTCCCACTGTTTGAAGGCGTTGCGGCTGGCCATGGTTCCCCTCCGGGAGATGCGATCAACCGACTATCGATGCCCTGCCTCGATCACCGCCAACCAATTCGAGTACGATCCACAACCATTGGTTGTTACCCCGTGCCGCCATGGACCTCCGCCAGCTCCGCTACTTCCTGTCCGTGGTCGAACACGGCAGCTTTACCCGCGCCGCCGCGGCCACCGGCCGCACCCAACAGGCCCTGTGCAAGGGCATCCAGGCACTGGAGCAACAGCTGGGCGCACGCCTGTTCGAGCGCGGCAGCCGCGAGGCCCGGCTCACCGACGTCGGCCGCCTGCTGATGGAACACGCCCAGCCTGCCCACGACGCGGTGCGCCGCTTCGAGGACCGCCTGCACGAGCTGCAGACCGGCGCCGAAGGGCAAGTACGCATCGGCACCGGCCCCAGTACCGCCGGCTCGCTGGTGGCGCCGGCGGTGCTGGCCCTGCGCCGGCATTGGCCGAAGATCGGCATCCACGTCAGCAGCGGCATCCTGCCCGAACTGCTGCCCAGCCTGCTGGCGCGCGAACTCGATGCGGTAGTCACCCTGCACACCTTTGGCGATGGCGACCCCGACCCGCGCATCAAGAGCGAAGTGCTGATGCACGACGAGTACCGCGTACTCGCCAGCGTGCGTCACCCGCTGGCGCGGCAACGCGCCATCACGCCGGCACAATTGCTGGAGCAGGCATGGATTTTCGGCCGTCGCCTCGGCGCGGTGGAAGGCGCCTTCCGCCAGCGCTTCCATGAAGCAGGGCTGGAGCCCCCGCTCAACACGATGGAAAGTGGTTCCCCGGAATTCATGCGCGCGATGATTCGTGACGGCGGCTATCTCACGTTGTTACCCAGCCGTCTGGCGCAGGCAGAGCTGCTTGCCGGACAGTGGGTGAAACTGGATGCACCAGGGTTTGCGCCACTGGCGAGATTCCTACAAGCGCTGCGGAATGCGGCGGAGTTGGCGCGGGTGCGGGAAGTGGAGTAAGGGCTTGAGCAAGCGTGGCGGAGCACTTGGTCAACTCCGGATTCGTCGCGCGGCCTGTATGGACCGACGGAAGAATCATCGCGATCACGGCATTCCAAGCGCCAATACGCCCGTCGGAAAAGGGGTGTATTCGATATCACCGTAAACAAACGATCCTAAACTGGGAGGAATGAGGTGATCGCAAGCCGCGCCGCATGTTGCAAGCCATTGTTTATACGGAAAATCATTTCCGTTTCAAAGCGGCCCGAAAGTGGGCATACTCAGCTTTACACCGCTTTTAGGCGGTCTACTAAGAGTTAGGCCACATTGGAGACATCAGCAATGCCGGAAAGCTGCCGAGACTGTGGTTGCGCCGTCGGTGAACTTCATGAGTTATTTTGCTCGCTGGAGCGCTGCCCATTCTGCAGCAACCAGCTAGTTTCCTGCCGCTGCATTGTTAGTCATCTCGATCTGTCTTCGGAAGAACTGGCAGCGCTGGATGCATATGAAGATGATCAAGTTGAGCCCTTGCGAGGAGTCCTCCGTCGGTGGGAAAGGATGCTCGCTCGTAAAGGCCGCGTTCCATTACAGCTATAGGCCTCATATGCGGGCAGATAGTCGCATGTGGCCTAACATTTCATTCAAGCCGAACCCGCTTCGCGGGTCGGCTTAATTCCAGAGTTAGGCCACATTCGGACACATCAATGCAACCAGATGACTATCTCGACCGGCACTACATCGGCATTCGAAAGCAGTCTGAGACAGAACGGATGTGCCACTATCAGTTCATCTGCACCCAGTACCGGCGAATCGGAACGAAGCGACTGGAACAGCTCGGACATGTCTTCGGTAACTTTCAGATCGACAAGCAGACCGGGATCACAGAGCTGGTTAGCCCTATGCCCGGTGATAAGAGTTTGAGCGCATTCACTCGGGCAAGCCACAAGATTCACAAGTGTTGGCTTGCCGGTGAGCTCCCAGACTCAGAACAGTACTGCGCGGGCTAATGTGGCCTAACAATTCATCCAAGCCGACGTTGCTTCGCAACGCGGCTTAATTCAGGCGTTAGGCGGTTGAGCAGTCTCGCCTAGTGAGATCAAAGCGCATTACAAAAAGAGCCGTTCCAATTCCGGAACCACCAGGAGAGCAACAATGGCGATCAAACCCGGCCCAAAACCCATTGCCAAGTCAACCGGCAAGCCTGATCAGCGCCGGCGTGACAACAAGGAGACGCCCGGCAACACGTCGGCCCTCAAGCCTCACGCGCATAAAAAGGGAAAATAGTCATAGCGGTGTGCTCTTAATCGAAGCACCGCCTAACGGTTCATTCAAGCCGAACCCGCTTCGCGGGTCGGCTTAATTCCAGAGTTAGGCGGCGGTGTGTTTGGTTGGCTGGCCCTTCCTCTCTCGGCAGCAACATCGGCAATTCACCGGTCGGCTCCGGGTAACAG
>QFOV01000398.1 GCA_003248565.1 Stenotrophomonas sp. | reverse complement strand
CTGGTCGAATACCGCAAGGCCGAGCCGTTGTGGGAAACCGTGCTGGACCTGGACGCGCTGAACAAGGCCGAGGGCGAGAACTGGGTGTGGCATGGCGCCAACTGCCTGCGCCCGGAGTACAACCGCTGCCTGATCGCGCTGTCGCGCGGTGGCGCCGATGCCGATGTCACCCGCGAATTCGACATCTCCAAGAAGGACTGGATCAAGGACGGCTTCTTCCGCGCCGAGGCCAAGGGTGGCTTGGGTTGGATCGACCAGGACAACGTCTTCGTCTACACCGATTTCGGCCCGGGTTCGATGACCACCTCCGGTTACCCGCGCGTGGTCAAGCGCTGGCAGCGCGGCACCCCGATCAGCGCCGCAACCACGGTGTACGAGGGCAAGCCGGAAGACATGTACATCGCCGCGATGCACGACGATACGCCCGGCTTCGAGCGTAACTTCGTCAGCCGCACGATTGCCTTCTACAACAACGAACTGTTCCTGATCGGCACCGACGGCAAGCTGGCCAAGGTCGACGCGCCGAACTCGGCCGAGAAGGGCGTCCGCCGCGAATGGCTGACCCTGGAACTGCGCGAGCCGTGGACCGTGGGCGGCAAGACCTACACCGCCGGTTCGCTGCTGGCGACGAAGTTCGATGACTTCATGGCCGGCAAGCGTGAGTTCGACGTGCTGTTCGCGCCGACCGATACCACTTCGCTGGCCGGCACCACCTGGACCAAGTCGCACGTGGTGCTGAACGTGCTGGACGACGTCAAGAATCGCCTGAAGGTGCTGACCCATGGCAAGGACGGTTGGGTAAGCAGCGATTTCACCGGCGCACCGGCCTTCGGCACCATTGGTGTTGGCGCGGTGGACGCGGACGAAAGCGACGCGGTGTGGATGACCGTCACCGACTACCTGACCCCGACCACCCTGGCCCTTGCCGAGATCGGCAAGCAGCCGGAGGTGCTCAAGACCATGCCGGCGTTCTTCGACGCCAGCGACAAGGTGATCGAGCAGCACTTCGCCACCAGCAAGGACGGCACCCGCGTGCCGTACTTCGTGGTGCACGACAAGGCGATGAAGCTGGATGGTTCCAACCCGACCCTGCTGTACGGCTACGGTGGCTTTGAAATCTCGCTGACTCCCGGTTATTCCGGTGGCATGGGCCGCGCCTGGCTGGACAAGGGCGGCGTGTACGTCGTGGCCAACATCCGTGGCGGTGGCGAGTACGGCCCGCGTTGGCACCAGGCGGCGCTGAAGCAGAACCGTCACAAGGCCTACGAGGACATGGCTGCGGTGGCGCAGGACCTGGTCACCCGCAACATCACTTCGGCCAAGCACCTGGGCGTGCAGGGCGGCAGCAACGGCGGTCTGCTGACCGGCAACATGCTGACCCAGTACCCGGAGCTGTTCGGTGCAGTGGTGGTGCAGGTTCCGCTGCTGGACATGAAGCGCTACAGCCACCTGTTGGCCGGTGCTTCGTGGATGGCCGAGTACGGCAACCCGGACACGGCGGATTGGGACTTCATCAAGACCTTCTCCCCGTACCACCTTTTCGACCCGGCCAAGAGCTACCCGCCGGTGCTGTTCACCACCTCCACCCGCGATGACCGCGTCCACCCGGGCCACGCCCGCAAGATGGCGGCCAAGATGATCGACGCAGGCAAGGACGTGACCTACTACGAGAACATCGAAGGTGGTCATGGTGGCGCGGCGAACAATGCGCAGGCCGCGCATATGTCGGCACTGGCGTACAGCTTCCTGTGGGAGCAGCTGAGCAAGAAGTGATGCTTGGTTTGAAGTGACGCAAAACAAACGCCACCGAAAGGTGGCGTTTGTTTTTGCTTTTGCTTTTGCCTAAGCCCCTCTCCCGCTTGCGGGAGAGGGGTTGGGGTGAGGGCAAGGGCGGAGTCTTGTTGGTGAATTGCGGTAGGCATTTCAAAAGCTCAAAAGCTCCCCCATCCGCCCTACGGGCACCTTCCCCCGCAAGCGGGAGAAGGGAAATAGCCAAAGCCGAGCCACAGCCACAGCCACAGCCACAGCCACAGCCACAGCCACAGCCAAAGCCAAAGCCAAAGCCAAAGCCAAAGCCAAAGCCAAAGCACCCCTCCCCAGCCCTCCCCTTCGCCTGCGGCGAAAGGGAGGGAGTTGCAAGCAAAGCATGCGTGCTGAGTTGTGCTTGCGCTCTTGCTTCTGCTGTCGCTTCCACTCCCTCCCTTTCGCC
>QFOV01000397.1 GCA_003248565.1 Stenotrophomonas sp. | reverse complement strand
CGGATCGAAGGCGATATTGAACTCGGCGGCCGGGGTGATGTTGCCATGGCCGGTGATCGCGCCGCCCATCACCACGAAGCGCTTCACGCGCTGCGGCAGACTGGGATCAAGCTTCAGCGCAAGCGCGATATTGGTCAGCGGACCCAGTGCGACCAGCAGCAACTCGCCTGCATATTGGTGCGACAGGCGCAGGATCGCCAAGGCCGCGTGTTCGGCCTCCACCTTGCGTGCAGCCAACGGCAGATCGACATCGCCAAAACCGTCGCGGCCATGCACGTGCGCGGCGTCTTCGGCCGGGTATACCAGCGGATCGGGGGTGCCCGCGAACACCGGCACGTCTTCACGGCCAGCCACTTCGCACAGCTTCAGCGCGTTGCGCACGGTGTATTCGAGGCCGACATTGCCCGCTGCCACTGTCAGCGCGACCACGTCGTGGCGCTCATCGGCAAAGGCCATCAGCAGTGCCAGCGCGTCGTCCACGCCCGGATCAGTATCAATCAGCAACGGTATCTTCTTGCTCATCTTCTGCTTCACTTCTGGTTGGCCATGGAGTCTGTCACGGCCTCCATGACAGTGGAAGCACGCAATCAGGCCGATGCGTAGCGCACTGCGCCGCCAATCCAGCGGTTGACGATGCGATCAGCCAATTCCGGCGCATCGCTGAGCAGGCGTTCGGCCAGATCGTGCACAGTCGGCAACAGGCCCGCATCACGGGCCAGATCGGCCACGCGGAATGCGGCCAGACCAGTCTGGCGGGTGCCCAGCAGTTCGCCGGGACCGCGCAGTTCCAGGTCCTTCTCGGCGATCAGGAAGCCGTCGGACGTCAGCCGCATGGTTTCCAGGCGCTCGCGTGCCATCGCCGACAGCGGTGCCTGGTACATCAGCACGCAGCTGGACGCGGTTGCACCACGGCCGACGCGGCCGCGCAGCTGGTGCAGCTGGGCCAGCCCCAGGCGTTCGGCGTTCTCGATGATCATCAACGAGGCGTTGGGCACATCGACACCGACTTCAATCACCGTGGTGGCGACCAGCAGATCTGTCTCGGCCTGCTTGAACGCACGCATCGCCGCCTGCTTCTCCGCCGCCTTCATGCGGCCGTGGACCAGACCGATGCGCAACTCGGGCAGTTGCGCCGACAGCGTCTCGAAGGTGGTCTGCGCGGCCTGCGCATCCATGCGTGCATTGCCGGGGCCGGCGTCTTCCTCGCTCTCTTCGATCAGCGTGCAGACCCAATACACCTGCCGGCCCTGCTGGCAGGCGATGCGGATGCGTTCGACCAGTTCCGGACGCCGCTCGGCGCTGATGGCGATGGTCTGCACCGGCGTGCGACCGGGCGGCAGTTCGTCGATGGCCGATACATCCAGATCCGAATACGCTGCCATCGCCAAGGTGCGCGGGATCGGCGTGGCGGTCATCACCAGCTGATGCGGCACTACACCGGCTGTTGCGCCCTTGTCGCGCAGGGCAAGCCGCTGGTGCACGCCGAAACGGTGCTGCTCATCGACGATGGCCAGTGCCAGATCATTGAACACGACGCTGTCCTGCATCAGCGCATGGGTGCCTACCACCACTTGTGCATGGCCGCTGGCAACATCCTCCAGCACCTTGGCGCGGGCCTTGCCGGTGACCTTGCCGGCCAGCCAGGCCACGCGCACATCCAGCGGTTCCAGCCAGCTGCGCAGATTGTTCAGGTGCTGCTCGGCCAGCAGCTCGGTCGGCGCGGCCAGCGCCACCTGTTTGCCGCGCTCCACTGCCAGCATCGCCGCCAACGCGGCAACCACGGTCTTGCCCGAGCCGACGTCGCCCTGCACCAGCCGCAACATTGGATGGGCGCGGGCCAGGTCCTTGCGGATCTCGTCGAATACGCGCTGCTGGGCGCCGGTCAGCTTGAACGGCAAGGAGTCGCGCAGGGCTTTGACCAGGCCGTCGCGGCCACGCAGCGACGGCGCGCGATGTTGCTGCAGGGCGATGCGCTGGCGGCGCAGGCTGAGGTGGTGTGCCAGCAGTTCCTCCAGCGCCAAGCGGCGCTGCGCCGGATGCGTACCCGCTCCCAGGGCAGCGATATCGGCGTCGGCCGGCGGCCGGTGCATGGTCAACATGGCTTCGCGCAACGACGGCAGGCCCATGCCGGCGAGCAAGGCCGGCGGCAGCAGTTCCAATGCGGCCGCATCGGGCAAACGATCCAGTGCCTGGCCAATCAACTTGCGCAGGCT
>QFOV01000396.1 GCA_003248565.1 Stenotrophomonas sp. | reverse complement strand
GAGCTTACCCCTCCCCAACCCTCCCCTTTGCTACGCAAAAGGGAGGGAGACAAGCCTTGTCTTCGGCAAAGGGAGGGGGCAACAGCGCTGGCGTCAGCTGTATCTGACGCATCAGTGGTTTCGCGGCTGACGCCGCTCCTACATTCAGCTGCCTTGCGTCGGCTGTGCCAGCCGCTGCTGCACGTCCTCACGCAGGCGCGCCAATTCGACTTCCGCCTGCTGCCGCTGCTGCATGCCTTCACGGTGGATGCTACGCACTTCTTCCACGGTCGCGATCAACTGCTCGTGGACATGACGCAAGGTGGCCACATCAATCACCGCACGCTGGTTGGCCTTGGCCGTTTCCACCGAGGTCTGGCGCATCAGGTCGGCGTTGCGGCGCATGAGTTCATTGGTGGCATCGTCGATGGCATTGGACAGATCCACCGCGTTCTTCTGCTCCCCCAGCGACAGCTGGATGGCGAACTGGCGCTTCCACGACGGGATGGTGATGTCGCGTACGGCGTTGAATTTCTCGATCAGCTGGATCGCATTGGCCTGGATCAGGCGGATCATCGGCAGCGACTGGTCGGCCGCGTGCTGCATCACCGTCAAATCCCCCACGCGCTTGTCGAGCAGGCGCATCGCGTTATCGATCTCGCCACGCCGAATGCGCGACTGCGGATCTTCCAGGCCAACCAGCGCGTGCAACTCGTTGTTGAGTTCGGCCAGGCGCTGTTTGCCGGCAGCGATGTGCAGGCCAAGACTCTGCCGTTCGTCGCGGACGATGGCATGCATGCGATCAAACTCGCCGACGCGCTGGCCCATCTGCGCCTGCTGTGCGCCAACGTCACGCAGCAACTGTTCGATCTGCTGGTTGGTGTCGCTGAATTTCTGCACCAGCTCGCCCTTGGAGGCGCGCATGCGGTCGATCAGGCCACCGATCACCGGCATCTTGGAACGCTCGCTCAAACCGTCCAGCTTCAGCGAGCGGGCAATACGCACCACCTCACCGAGCTTCTCGCCCGAGGCCTCCAGGTCGCGGTTGCGCACATGGTCCAGCAACTGGCTGGAGAAGGCCGCACTCTTGCCCGCCGCCTCGCGGCCGAATACGTGCAGGTTGCCCGGGCTGATGTCGTCCAGCGTGCGCACGATCTGTGCAATCTGCGGGCGATCGGCTTCGCTCAGGCCCAAGGCGACCAGCATGGTGCCATCAACATCGGCGGAAGGGCCGGCCGGCAGCGGCAAAGTGTCCTGGGTCATCAGCAGTTCTCCTTGAGCAAATGGCGCCACACGGCGCGCGAGCAATCATGTGCAGGATGGTTCTCAGCGCAGTCTAGCCTGCATCGCTGCCACCTCGTCGAGAATCCGGGCCTGCGCCTCGGCCGCCTGCGCCAGCTGGGCCTGCTTGTCGGCGGCACGCGCAGCCAGGTTTTGCTGCCGCCAAAGTGGTAACAACACGTCGCGTATGCGCAGATAACGCTCAACCAGCTCCACGCCCTGGGCGTGCAGCAGGCGTAGCTGTTCGGCCTCGGACTGCCGCAGCCGGGCCAGCCCGCGCAGATGTTGCAGACGTCGCTGCAGCGTGGCCTGCGCCACCACCTCGGCAGGCGGCGGTATCGCCTCACCGGCAGCAGCCCAATCATCGATGGCAACCACTGCCATCCGCACCCGCCCGACCTGCTGCAGATACTGGCCAAGCTCCTGCTGCAAAACCTGTACGCAGTCGTCGGCACGTAACAGACAGACATCGAGCTGGGCCGCCAGCTGCTCGGCCCGCGCCTGCGCCTCGACATCACGCCCCAACAAGCGGCCAAGCAATCCCACCGAACGGCGGATCTGGCGCCCATCGGCTGCCGACATCGCCTGGCGGATGTTGTCCATCTCCGCGACCAGCCGCGCCGCAGCCGTTCCGGCCTGCGGCGTACCCAGCAGCTGCTCGATCGCGACCAGCAGTTCCGCGCCGTAGCTGGCCACGGCCAGCGCATCATCGACTTGCAGCGGCGGCTGCGGTGGCAGCGGCAACACTGGCGGCGTCACATCAGGCATCGTCCGGCGCTTCATTGCCACGACTGCCCTGCTGCCCCGGCACCACGACATTGCCGCCGTAGAAATGCCGCATCAGCGCTTCGTCCAACGCCTTCTCTTCCGGCGTGCGCGCGCGCCGCACGCGCGGTGCTGGCTTGCTGCCCGCACCGCCGTCCTTGGACAGCCACTCCTGCAGCTGCGTGGCCA
>QFOV01000395.1 GCA_003248565.1 Stenotrophomonas sp. | reverse complement strand
GTTGCCGGCTTCATTACGGTGCTGGTGGGCTTTGCCAGCTCAGCGGTGATCGTGTTCCAGGCCGCGCAGGCCGTAGGTGCCGGGCAGACCGAGATTGCGTCGTGGATGTGGGCGCTGGGCATCGGCATGGGCGTGACCTGTATTGGTCTGTCACTGCGCTACCGGATGCCGGTGGTGACGGCCTGGTCTACCCCGGGCGCGGCAATGCTGGTGGTCGGGGCAACCACGCTGCCGCTGTCCGATGCGATCGGTGCATTTGTGCTGGCCGCTTTGATGGGTGCGTTGGCCGGTTTCTCGGGGGTGTTCGAGAAGGCGATGCGAAGGATCCCTGTGTCGCTGGCCTCAGGCATGTTGGCCGGTGTGCTGCTGCGCTTTGGCCTGGATGTCTTTGTATCGGTGAACACCCAGCCGTTGCTGGTGCTGTTGATGTTCGCCACCTACCTGGTGGGGCGGCGCTGGTTGCCGCGCTACGCGGTGATTGCGACTTTGCTGGTGGGCGTGGCGATCGCCAGTGGCAAGGGGTTGATGCATATGGAACAGGTGCAGCTGCAGATGGCGCTACCGGTGTTCACCATGCCGACGCTGTCCTGGGCGGCGCTGTTCGGCATCGCCCTGCCCTTGTTCATCGTGACCATGGCCTCGCAGAACGTGCCGGGCGTGGCGGTGTTGAAGGCCTCTGGTTATGACGCGCCGATATCGCCGGTGATCGGCTGGATCGGCGTGGTCAACACGGCACTGGCGCCATTCGGTGGCTATGCCTTGAACCTGGCCGCGATCACCGCGGCGATCTGCATGGGCCGGGATGTGCATGAGGATCCGGCACGGCGCTACACCGCAGCGGTGAGTGCCGGCGTGTTCTATATCGTGATCGGCTTGTTCGGCGCGACCGTGGCGGCGGTGTTCGCGGCGTTCCCCAAGGAACTGATTGCAACGCTGGCCGGTATCGCCCTGCTCGGCACCATCGGCAACAGCCTGGCCGTGGCATTGAAGGAAGAGGCCGAGCGCGAGCCGGCGTTGGTGACCTTCCTGGTAACGGCATCGGGATTGTCGATGGCGGGTATTGGCTCTGCGTTCTGGGGGCTGGTGGCCGGTGTGATCACCTTGCTGGTGCTGCGTCGGCCTGCGCCACCGCGCTGACTTCTGTACATGCAGTCAGCGCGCATCGGCTCGATATCAGCCGGTGCGCACTGACGCTTTTCACATGATCGTGAATACGATTGTCACGTTGATCACGATCATCACAAAAATACCCGTGAACACGGCGGCGATGCTGGTTCCGCCACGCAGGCGCAGCTGCGCCCGCAGCGCATGGGCGCCCCCGGTGTTTGCAGAGGTCACCTGCTGGATCTGCTTCTGCGCATGCTTCAGGTAGAAGGCGTTGCCCAGGCCACCCGCGGCAACCGCAACACCAATGCTGACACCCCATGCCGCAAGATCCGGGATACCCAACAGGCGCAGCGCGGTTGAAAGCAGCAAGGACCCGCCCCCCCACATCACCGCGAGCAGGTACATCTTGCGGTAGAGCATCCACATCAAACCGAAGCAGAAGGCAGGCCAATGCCAGGTGTCCTTGGCATGGGGATGCTTTCCATCGAGGTGCCACTTCCGGCGGTACTTATCGAAGTTGCTGCCGACAAAATCGGCGTAGGGCTGCAAGGTATCGTCCATCAGCGCGAGCGGCGGCTCACCGACAACGGCAGCTGGAGCCGCGTACGGATTGCTGCCCTCGTGCTTGCCTTCCGCCGGCTCCGGCCAGGCCAGTTCCAGCGCGAAGTCCTGCACCGGCAGCCATTGCTCCATGCCCGCACGCCATACCAGCGCCGACTGCGTCAGCCCACCCTCAGCAAACAGCTGCTTCATCTGCGCGGTGGCGAGTGGCCCCCGCCGCTGGTGTTGGGCGTCGGTGTAATACCACTGGATATTCGGCATTGCTTCTTCCTTGATGGAGCAACTGCTGTCTTCTTGGCAGCGGGATTGACGCTAGTTGGCGCGCGCGTTACAAGCGGATTGCACTCAAAGTGGCTTGACCTCGAACACCTGCTTGAGGACGTGGCGCCCACCCGGGGCCAGCTCGATCACGTCAGGGCCGGCGTTCGCGGCCTCCACGCAGACGTAGTTGCGCCACGCGGCACCGATGTCGTCCATCTTCGCGGCACCGGCTTCGCCGGCATTCCAGACCACGGCGGTGCGGCTGCCGCTGGTGCTGATGTCGATG
>QFOV01000027.1 GCA_003248565.1 Stenotrophomonas sp. | reverse complement strand
CCTGCCGCTGGTGGACATGCTGATGGGCACCTTCAAGCTACCGCGCGATCAAGCCCAATGGCCGCAGGAGTATGGCGTGATGAAGCTGGAGACGGTGCCGAACGGCATCATCAAACAGCACCTGATG
The DNA here is from genome assembly GCA_003248565.1 of Stenotrophomonas sp. GTDB lineage: Bacteria > Pseudomonadota > Gammaproteobacteria > Xanthomonadales > Xanthomonadaceae > Stenotrophomonas. The sequence continues at coordinate 20,017 of QFOV01000027.1, read as the reverse complement.
CCGTTCCAGGGCGGGCGCAAGTTCGAGGACCACGTCGATTGAGCGAACCGCCCCGGCTCTTGTAGAAGCGGCGCTGGGTGGCCTCGGGCCATAAGCCGCGAAGCCACCAATGTCATCGCACCATCACGCTCACAACCAATCACTGATCCCCTCACGCCGATAGACCTCGGCAAATGCCGGCCGTGCCTTCATCCGCGCCGCGTGCGCAGCCAGCACTGGCCAGCTGTCGGTAGGACGCGGCATGTTGCGGCTCCAGCGCATCAGCATGGTCAACATGAAATCGACAACGCTCAGCTGATCGCCCAGAACATGGGGGCCATGCGCACCCAGATGATCAGCCATCTGCTGCCAGGCTGCTTCCAACTGCAGCCGGGCCCGCTGCTTCACCTCCTCCGCATGCAACTCACCAGCCGGCTCCTGCGGATAGAACCAGGCGCGATAGGCTGGCATCAAGGTGTACACACAGAAACACATCCAGCGGTAGTAGTCACCGCGCGCGGCGCTGCCCGGCGCGGGTGCCAGCCCTGCCTGCGGGTGCAGATCGGCGAGATGCATGGCAATGGCAGCGGACTCGGTCAGTACCTGTCCATCCATGATCAGCGCAGGCACGCGGCCGGCAGGATTGATCGCCAGGAACTCCGCTGACTTCTGTTCGCCGCGCTCAAAATCCAGCTGGCGCAGCTCATGCGCGATACCAAGCTCGATCAGCAGCCAATGCACCACCAACGAAGCAGTGCTTTGCGATCCGTACAGAACAACCGACATGCGCTGGGTTCCCGGCTGGAAAAACACATTCTAACCAGGCCAGACACCGCACTTGTAGGAGCGAAGCAAGCCGCGAAGCTGATGAAGCAACCGCTGCAGCAACAGCAAAGATCAAAAGCACCCCTCTCCAACCCTCCCCTTGCCTGCGGCAAAGGGAGGTAGCAGACGCCGCGCCGCCGTGCTTTCGTGGCAGCGGCGTAGGCTGCGGAGCTGATGATTTGATGGCTTCCCGGGAAAGCCTCTGCCGAGCATGGCTCGGCACTACAGGTGCGTCGCAGCTATCGGCTGGTTCAGTTGCAGCTGTTCATGCAACTGTTCAAGCGTTCGCCACACACCGACGCGGCAGACCTGTTCTGGCAGAACGCCTGTGAAGTCTGGCAGGCACCGCGCAGCTCCGGATTGGTGATCTTGTCGCACTGGTTGTTGCGGTTGGCTTCACCGCAGTCGCCGTAACTGCGCGGGTTGGCATTGCAGCGCTGATAGGCGTTCTGGCAATACGTCACGCAGGCTGCGGGATCATTGCGCGGCGCGCCATCCCAACCGCCTCCGCTTGCGCAAGCGGCGAGCAACAACACCATCGGAACAAGCATCCATGTAAACCTGCGCATCGGACAATCCCTGGAAACGACGACGGCCCGAGCATAGCCCGGGCCGTCATTGCATCACCAGTGACAGATGCCGATTACTCGACGATCACCGGAATCTTGCCGATGCGTGCCTGCCATTCGCGCGGACCAGTCTTGTGCACCGATTCACCGGTGGAGTCGACCGCCACGGTCACCGGCATGTCCTGCACGGTGAATTCGTAGATGGCTTCCATGCCCAGGTCAGCAAAGCCGACAACCTTGGAGGCCTTGATCGCCTTGGACACCAGGTAGGCCGAACCACCAACTGCCATCAGGTAGGCCGACTTGTTGTCACGGATCGCCTCGATCGCAGCCGGGCCGCGCTCGGCCTTGCCGACCATGCCCAGCAGGCCGGTTTGCTCGAGGATCTGGCGGGTGAACTTGTCCATGCGGGTGGCGGTGGTCGGGCCGGCCGGACCGACCACTTCGTCACGCACCGGATCAACCGGGCCGACGTAATAGATGAAGCGCCCCTTCAGGTCCACCGGCAGCTGCTCACCCTTGTTGAGCATCTCGACCATGCGCTTGTGCGCGGCGTCGCGGCCGGTCAGCAGCTTGCCGTTGAGCAGCAGGGTCTGGCCCGGCTTCCATGCAGCCACTTCTTCCGGGGTGATGTTGTCCAGATCGACGCGGGTGCCCTTGGACGCGTCGTAGGTCAGCTTGGGCCAGTCTTCCAGCGACGGCGGGTCCAGCATCACCGGGCCACTGCCATCCAGGGTGAAGTGCGCGTGGCGGGTAGCGGCGCAGTTCGGGATCATCGCGATGGGCAGGTTGGCGGCGTGGGTCGGGAAATCCTTGACCTTGATGTCGAGCACCGTGGTCAGGCCACCCAGGCCCTGCGCGCCGATGCCCAGTGCATTGACCTTCTCGTACAGCTCCAGGCGCAGCTCTTCGGCACGGTTGGAGGCGCCGCGGGCCTGCAGATCGGTGATGTCGATCGGCTCCATCAGCGATTCCTTGGCCAGCAGCATCGCCTTCTCGGCGGTGCCGCCGATGCCGATGCCGAGCATGCCCGGCGGGCACCAGCCAGCGCCCATGGTCGGCACGGTCTTGAGTACCCAGTCGACGATGGAATCGGACGGGTTGAGCATGGCGAACTTGCTCTTGGCCTCCGAACCGCCACCCTTGGCGGCGACGATCACATCAACCGTATTACCCGGCACGACCTTGACGTTGACCACGCCCGGGGTGTTGTCCTTGGTATTCGTGCGCTTGCCGGCCGGGTCAGCCAGCACCGAGGCGCGCAGCTTGTTGTCCGGGTAGGCGTAGGCACGGCGGATGCCCTCGTTGGCCATGTCCTCGACACCCATGGTGGCGTCGTCCCAGCGCACGTTCATGCCGATTTCCAGGAACACGGTGACGATGCCGGTGTCCTGGCAGATCGGCCGATGGCCTTCGGCGCACATGCGCGAGTTGATCAGGATCTGGGCAATGGCCTCTTTGGCCGCCGGCGACTCTTCGCGCTCATAGGCAGCGGAGAGGTTCTTGATGTAGTCGACCGGGTGGTAGTACGAGATGTACTGCAGTGCGTCGGCGACGGACTGGATGAGGTCTTCCTGCTTGATCGATGTCACGGCTAGCTCGCTTGCTGAAGGCTGGCGGGGGTTCAGCCCACCATTTTACGCCTTGCCGCGGCGCAGTGCTGCCCGACTTTGGGCGTGTGGGAGCGGCGTCAGCCGCGAAGCCGGTGAACGGACAGATCTTCAGCTTCGCGGCTGACGCCGCTCCCACAACCGCAATCACAGCCAGGTTTGGGTTCAGGCAAAGTAGCGCTCTGTCACGCCAACGCTCCCTGCGTCGTCCTGCCTCCATGAACGCCGAATCCATCTTCCAGACCCATCGCCCGCGCCTGCTGGCGCTGGCCTACCGCATGCTGGGCAGCCGCGCCGATGCCGAGGACGTGCTGCAGGACGCCTGGCTGCGCTGGGCGGGCAGCGACACTGCCGAGATCCGCGACGCCGAGGCCTGGCTGGTCACCGCCACCACCCGACTCAGCCTGGACCGCCTGCGCACGGCCAAGCGAGAGCGCCAGCACTACCCCGGCCCGTGGCTGCCGGAACCATTGCAGGTCGAACTGTCGCCCGACACGGCGACCGACCCTGCACAGATCCATGCCGTCGCCAATGAAGTCTCCGTCGCCTTCCTGACCCTGCTGGAGCAACTGAGCCCGGACGAGCGCGCCGCTTTCCTGCTGAAAGAAGCCTTCGACCACAACTACCGCCAAATCGGCAGCCTGCTTGGCCACAGCGAGGCCAACTGCCGGCAACTGGTGCGTCGGGCCAAGCAGCGCCTGCAGGCCGGTGCACCACGCTTCCAGCCGGCGCCGGCACAGCATAGGCAGCTGCTGCAGCGCTTCATGGAAGCGGCCCAGCGTGGCGACAGCCCCGCCATCCAGGCCCTGCTGCATGCCAATGCCGCCCAGTTCTCCGACGGTGGCGGCATCGTCACCGCTGCCATCCGTCCACTGCGGGGCGCCGAGCGCATCGGCCGCCTGTACTGGGCCATCGCCCGCCGCGGCGCTGCCCTGCCCGCCCAACTTGGCTACGTCAACGGCGAACTGGCAATCCTGCGCTTCGCCGAAGGCAGGCTGGCCTCATTCACCACCATCGAAGTGGTGGATGGGCGCATCGCGGCCCTCTACAGCGTGCTCAATCCAGAAAAGTTGCCCCCACTTGTCACGCACGAAACCGCTGCTGCGTCCTTGTAACGAAAGACGGCCATCGTGGCTGTCTGGAGAAACCTGATGTCTGCTACTACTTTCCCCCGCGTGCCCTACACCCGTCTCGCCGCCGATGCTTTCAAGGGCCTGCTGGCCACCAGCAAGGCCGTGCATGACAGCTCCATCGAGCACGAGCTGCAGGAGCTGGTGTTCCTGCGCGTATCGCAGATCAACGGCTGCGGCTACTGCATGGACATGCATGCCACCGCACTGCGCAAGTCCGGCATCGAACCGCGCAAGCTCGACACGCTGCCGGCCTGGCACGAGAGCCGCTTCTTCGATGAGCGCGAGCGCGCCGCGCTGGGCTGGGCCGAGGCGATGACCCGGCTGCCGGATGGCGCGCCCTCGCACGCCGCCTTCGACGCGTTGAGCCCGCATTTCGACGACAAGGGCATCAGCGACCTGAGCATGGCCGTGGCGGTGATCAACGCCTGGAACCGACTCGGCGCCAGCCTGCTGCCGCCGCTGCCCTGATCGATAGAGGAACCCAAGGCCATCAATCCAGACCGGACTGATGGCCGCAGCCGGCGGCACACCGCACAATACGGCGCATGGGAACCCTTGTACTGATCCTCGACCTCATCGGCACCTTCGTCTTCGCCCTGTCCGGGGCAACGATGGGCGTGCGCCGGCGACTGGATATCTTCGGCGTGCTGGTGCTGTCGTTCGCGGCGGCACTGGCCGGCGGCATCACCCGCGACCTGCTGATCGGCGCTACCCCAGTGGCGGCAATCAGCGATTGGCGCTACCCGGCCATCACCCTGGCTGCGGGCATCGTCACCTTCTTCTGGGCGCCCTTGATCGAGCGTATGCAGTACCCGGTGCGGATGTTTGATGCGATGGGACTGGCGCTGTTTGCCGTAGCCGGTACGCAGAAAGCATTGGCGTATGGCATCGATCCGCCGATGGCGGCTGCCTTGGGCATGTTGACCGGCATTGGCGGCGGCATTGCCCGTGATGTACTGCTGGCACAGGTGCCCCTTGTGCTGCAAGCCGAGTTGTATGCGGTTGCGGCGTTGGCCGGTGCTGCAGTGGTTGCGGTGGGCAATTGGCTGGGCTTGCCGCCGTTGCCGTGTGCCCTGGTTGGTGCAGGACTGTGTTTTGGCCTGCGGATGATGGCGATGCATTTTGGCTGGCATCTGCCGGTGGCGTTGCAGTCGTCGGAGCCCCCGCCGCCGGAAGGGCCGCGGAGTTGAAGTAAGCGGTGTGGGCTTTGGGGCTTTGGGGCTTTTCGCCCCCCCGCTTTTATGCCGTCATTCCCGCCTTCGCCGGAATGACGGCACAAGCAGAAGCACGAGCCAAAGCCAAAGCCCCCCTCCCCGACCCTCCCCTTGCCTTCGGCAAAGGGAGGGAGCGAAGCAAAGCCTCCCAAGTAACAACAAACTCACACCCCATCCGCCATCGTGGAAGTCCCGCATCAAAAGGACCCAACCATGGCCGCAGAACGCTCCGACACCCTGATCGGCGATGAAGTCGTCCACTCCCTTGGCCAGCAAGCGCAGACCTCGCAGGTACTGGCCCAGGTCAGGGATGGCCAGGTGACCTTGTCCGGCGACGTTCCAAGCACCGAGGTCAAGCACAAGGTTGAAGCGGTCATCGCCGCCATCGAAGGCGTGCGCACCGTGGTCAGCCATCTCAATGTCGACAACGGCAAGCGATCATTCGGCAGCGCAGGCGAGGCTGTCCGTGACAACCCGGACGGTCGCGACGATGCTCAGATGGGCGATATCGACCTGGGCAAGGACGGTTGAGCACCTTGAGGCAGCGGGCCCAACACATTGCAGGTAACCTGAACCCGCACCTTGCCGCTTGAGTCCCCCATGCCCCACCCCGAGCCCGCTCCCGCCAAGAAACCCAGCTTCCGCGAGCGCGTCGATGCGATGCGCAACCTGCCGCCGTTCCTGCGGCAGGTGTGGCAGACCAGCCGCTGGCTGACACTCGCCAGCCTCGGCCTGCGACTGGTCCGTGCGTTGATGCCGGTGGCGATGCTGTACGTGGGCAAGCTGATCATCGATGAAGCGGTGCGCCTGGCTGGTGCTGGTCCGATGCCGCCGCTGGCAGAGGCGTTCTCCAGCGGCCATCTCAATACCCTGCTTGAGCTGCTGTTGCTGGAGTTGGCCATCGCGATCGGCTCGGACTTGCTTGGCCGACTGATCAACTACGCCGATTCGCTGCTCTCCGAGCTGTTCACCAACGCCACCAGCGTGCGATTGATGGAGCACGCCGCCGAGCTCGATCTGGAAGATTTCGAAGACCCCGATCTGCAGGACAAGCTGGACCGCGCACGCCGCCAGACCATGGGCCGCATGAGCCTGATGAGCCAGCTGTTCGGACAGGTGCAGGACACCATCACCGTCATCAGCTTCGCCGCCGGCCTGATCGTCTATGCGCCCTGGCTGATCGTGCTGCTGGCGATTGCGCTGGTCCCGGCCTTCATCGGCGAATCGCACTTCAACACCCTGGGCTATTCGCTCAACTTCAGCTGGACGCCCGAGCGCCGCCAGCTTGACTACCTGCGCCAGGTCGGCGCCAGCGTGGAGACGGCCAAGGAGGTGAAGATATTCAACCTCAACCGTTTCCTGATTGATCGCTACAAGCTGCTGGCCGAACGCTTCTACAAGGCCAACCGTGCGCTGGCCCGCAAGCGTGCGATCTGGGGTACGCTGCTGGCCGCCTTGGGCACCCTGGGCTATTACGCCGCCTATGGCTATATCGCCTGGCGCACCATCCGCGGCGACTTCAGCATCGGCGACCTGACCTTCCTGTCCGGCAGTTTCCTGCGCTTGCGCCAATTGCTGGAGGGCCTGCTTACCGGTTTCTCGCAAGTCGCAGGGCAGGCGCTGTACCTGGATGATCTATTCTCGTTCTATGCCATCGAACCGGAGATCCGCTCGCGCCCGGATGCAGTGGCGATACCGCGCCCGATCCGCGAAGGCTTCGTGTTCGACAACGTCGGTTTCCGCTACCCGGACGCCGAGCGCTGGGCCGTCCGCAACCTCAGCTTCCATCTGCAAGCCGGTGAGGTGATTGCCCTGGTTGGCGAGAACGGCGCCGGCAAGACCACCCTGGTCAAGCTGCTGGCCCGCCTGTACGACCCGGACGAAGGCCGCATCCTGCTTGATGGCCGCGACCTGCGCGATTACGACCTCGACGACCTGCGCGCCAACATGGGCGTGATCTTCCAGGACTTCGTGCGCTACCACTTGTCCGCTGGCGAGAACATCGGCGTTGGCTTGGTCGAAGCCATGAGCGACAAGGAGCGTATCCGCAATGCCGCGCGACGTGCACTGGCCGATGAAGTGATCGATGGTTTGCCGGCAGGCTATGACCAGCTTATCGGGCGCCGCTTCAAGACTGGCGTGGACCTGTCCGGCGGCCAGTGGCAGAAGATCGCCATCGCCCGTGCTTATATGCGCGATGCGCAGGTGATGATCCTCGACGAGCCGACCGCAGCCCTGGATGCGCGTGCCGAGTTCGAGGTATTCCAGCGATTCAAGGAGCTGTCGGACAACCGCACCGCGGTGCTGATCTCGCATCGTTTTTCATCGGTGCGCATGGCCGACCGCATCCTGGTGCTGGCCGACGGTCGCATCGAATCCAGCGGCACCCACGAAGAGCTGATGATCGAAGGCGGCCGTTACGCGGAGTTGTTCGAGCTGCAGGCAGCCGGCTACAGATAAGCCACCCCATGTAGTGCCGAGCCATGCTCGGCAAGGGGGCATTCCAAACCAAAGCCCAAAGCCACCCCTCCCCAACCCTCCCCTTGGCCTGTGGCCAAAGGGAGGGAGCGTGGTGCCGAGCCATGCTCGGCAGAGAGCCCCACCTGTAGTGCCGAGCCATGCTCGGCAGAGGCTCTAGCGATAAAGCCCCTGCCGAGTACGGCTCGGCACTACCCACAGCTCGGTCAAATGAGATTCATTCCTATTTATGGGAAATCGGCTAGAATAGAGCGGTCTCCAATCTACGAATCACGGCATGTCTTCCGCTTTTGGCGCCGAAACGGTGCTTGAAGTCCGTCACTGGACGGACGCCTACTTCAGCTTCTCCACCACCCGCGACAGCGGCTTCCGTTTCGAGAATGGCCAGTTCGTGATGATCGGGCTGGAAAACGAAAACGAAGGCGCCCGCCCGGTGTTGCGTGCCTATTCCATCGCCAGCGCCAACTGGGAAGAGCAGCTGCACTTCTTCAGCATCAAGGTGCAGGAAGGTGCACTGACCTCGCGTCTGCAGCACCTCAAGCCCGGCGACAAGGTACTGGTCGGCAAGAAGCCCACCGGTACCTTGCTGATCAGCGATCTGCACCCCGGCAAGAACCTCTATCTGCTGGGTACCGGCACCGGCCTGGCGCCATGGTTGAGCGTGGTCAAGGACCCGGAAACCTACGAGCGCTTCGACAAGGTGATCGTCTGCCACGGCGTGCGCTACGAGAAGGACCTGGCCTACCGCGAGTACTTCGAACAGGAACTGCCGAACGACGAGATCCTCGGCGATATCGTCCGCGACAAGCTGCTGTACTACCCGGCGGTCACCCGCGAGCCCTTCCCCAACCAGGGCCGCCTGACCTCGCTGATGGAAAGCGGTCAGATGCAGGAAACACTCGGCCTGCCGCCGCTGGATCCGGCCAACGACCGCTTCATGATCTGTGGCAGCCCGCAGATGCTGGCTGACCTGCGCAACGTGCTGGACGCACGCGGTTTTGAGGTGTCCACGCGTATCGGCACCGCAGGCCACTACGTGTTCGAGCGCGCCTTCGTCGAGAAGTAAGGTGTGTAGGGTTTTTACCGACCATTAGCGGCTATGAACCCGGACAATGATGGCGTAGCTTAACGGCCGGATCACACTGATCCGGCCGTTTTCAGTTCAGGGGAAAGGATTCATGGTTCCAAGCAGTTCCCGCAGCAGCTTCATCGACAACCAGCGCAGTGTGTTGCTTGAGGAGCTGGCGCAATGCCAGCAACGTGCCCAGACCGCAAAGCAAGCGATGGGCGCTGCCTACCCCGCCGCATGCCAGGCCGCCCAGGCTATGCGCCCGGCGTTCGAAGAAGGTCTGGCGCAGGCGCGCCGCAACACGCAACAACACGGCCGCAAAGGCACCTTGGGGCCAGCGCTGAGTTTGCGCGCGACCTTGGGCAGCGGCGGCGTCCGCACTGTGGCCTGGCTGCTGCTGCTCGGCAGCCTGGCGCTGTATGGGCCAGTTCGGAACTTCTGCGGCCACCTGTCGTACACGCTGCCCTTCCCGGCCAGCACGCTGTTCCTGTTGTTCGCCTACATTCCGCCTGGCCTGGTCTTCTATGCACTGTTGGTCTGGCTGGGCCGCAAGCGCATGTCAAAGCGCAATGCCGCTGCAGGGCTGGCATCGATCGATGCGCTGGGCAAACGCCAGCTGCAGCTGCACGCCTTCGGCAAGAAGAACGACGATGGCCGCAGCCACCCCTACCCCGTCATCCGCGCGCCCGCACCCTCGGTGGAGAAGATGGGCAACAGCTGGCAGCTCGGTGACAAGCACGACAACTCCAACGCGGTGATGGTTGGCGTAAGCACCGATGTCGCCAACGACAAGGACCCCGACATCTTCATCCGCCTGCCGCTCAATGGCCACCCCGGCGGCCTCGTACGTGTCCGTGCCGAAGCGGATGAACATGCCGCGACCTGGACTCCACTGGCCGCCGAACTGGCACCCGTGCTGGCACCGCTGGCCCAGCCCATCCTCGACCTGCAGGCATTGAGCGCACCGCACGAGCGCGAGCTGCAGCTTCAGCAATCGCTGCTGGTCCGGCTGGCCTCGCTGGACAAGCTGGAAGCCAATTGGAAGGACGTCGCCATCCCGGAGCAGACCCTGGAACAGGTGATCAAGCTGGTGGACCGTTTTGCCGCCGGCACCCCGCCGCTGCCCAAGGGCATGTTGCTGTGGGGGCCGCCCGGCACCGGCAAGACCCTGATTGCGCGCAAGCTGGCCGAACACGTGGACTGCAACTTCGTCGCGGTGACCATCGCCGACCTGAAGGGTGAACACATCGGCCAGACCGGACCCAAGGTCAAGAAGATCTGGGAGAACGCGCGCAGCAAGGGGCCGACCATCCTGTTCGTGGACGAATGTGAAAGTGCCTTTGCCCGCCGTGGTAGCCGCGACACCGACAACTTCGGCAACGAGCTGGTGCAGACCTTCATTGCCGAATGGGATGGCTTCAACCAGGGCAGCGGCAATGTGCTGGTGATTGGCGCCACCAACCGTCAGGAGTTGATCGATGATGCGGTGCTGTCGCGCTTCACCGTCTCCATCGAGCTTGCCGCCCCCAATGCAGAAGCGCGCGAACGCATCCTGCTGGCCGAGTTCGGCAAGGCCCAGCTGGCATTGCCGGTGACCGAGGCGCTGGTGCGCGAAACCGCCGGCATGTCCGGGCGCGATCTGTCCACCCTGATCACCAGCGTGGTCGCCACCCATCCGGCCGGGCGCCCCGCGCAAAGCGATTTCAGCGCCGCCATCGCCCGCCTGCGCGGCAAAAGCTCCACCTCGGTGCAGACCTTGGGCTGGGACGATGTGATCGTGCCAGCCAGCACCCGTGCCGAGTTCGAAAGCCTCGGCAAGGAACTGCTGCATGCCGAAGAACTGGCGCGGATGAACATCCCGGTGCCACGTGGCATCCTGCTGTATGGGCCACCCGGCACCGGCAAGACCCAGATCGCGCGCGTACTGGCCAGCCAGTCCGGGCTGTCCTTCATCGCCGCCTCATCGGCGGAGGTCAAGGGCCAGTTCCTCGGCGACGGCGCTGCACGGGTCAAGCAGCTGTTCGAGAAAGCCCGGGCGCAGGCACCGTGCATCCTGTTCCTCGATGAGATCGACACTATTGCCCCACCGCGCGGCAGCGGCAATTCCGACAAGTTGAACGCCGAAATCGTCGCCCAGCTGCTGCAGGAACTGGACGGCATCAGCACCAGACAAGGCCAGGTATTCCTGCTGGCTGCCAGCAATCACTTGGACGCGATCGACAGCGCGCTGCTGTCGCGCCTGGAGCGCAAGATACAGATCGGCCTGCCCGACATCGACGCACGCGCCGCCATCCTGCGGCTGCAGCTGGCCGGCAAGCCGCTGGATTTTGCCGTGGACGAGGTGCTGGGCACCCTGGCAGCCGCCACCGAAGGCAGCTCCGGCCGCGACCTGCAGTCACTGGTGACCGCTGCCACCCGCCGCGCCCTGCAACGGGCCATGGCCGAACACGGCGACCCGACCAAGGTGCAGCTGCAGCAGAAAGACCTGCTGGACGAAGCGGCGACCGATCCGGTCTAAGCAAGCTTGCCCGGCGCAGTCCAGCGCCGGGCATTGCCGCACCCCGACTGACCCCGCTACCGCCCCTGCCCTCCCAGTGAATGTTGCGCGATGCGCAACATGCTACAATCCAGCATGATCAAGTCATTCCGCCACAAAGGGCTGCGCAAGCTCTATGAAACCGGAAGCACCGCAGGCATACAGGCAAGTCATGCGAATCGACTGCGCCTGCAGCTGGCCGCACTTGATACAGCACACACAATCGAGGACATGGATATCCCCGGATTTCGCCTGCACGCACTGAGGGGTGAGATGAAGCGCCGCTGGTCGATTGCCGTCAACGGCAACTGGCGCGTCACCTTTGAATTCAAGGATGGCAATTGCCACGTGCTGGACTACGAGGACTATCATTGATGAACATGCATAACCCGCCGCATCCGGGCGCCTTCATTTCCGGCATCTATCTGGAGCCGAACAATGTCAGCGGCCGCGAACTCGCACAGGCACTTGGGGTTTCCGCCTCGACGTTGAGCCGGGTGTTGAACGGCAGCAGTCGGGTCAGCCCTGAAATGGCTTTGCGCCTATCTGTCGCTCTTGGTCGCAGCCCGGAAAGCTGGCTGGCCATGCAGGACGCGCATGATCTCTGGGTCGCCCGCCAGCATATCGATCTGAAGTCTGTAGGCCGCCTGCAGCTGGCTGCGGCTTGACGACGCAGCGCTCGCTTCAGCCCAACGCCGCCCGGATATCCGCCTCCAGCGCCTCCGGGCGCGCGGTCGGCGCGTAGCGGGCAAGCACCTGGCCGTTGCGGCCGATCAGGAACTTGCTGAAGTTCCATTTGATCGCGGCGATGCCCAGCGCGCCGCGCTTCTGCCGCTGCAGCCACTGCCATAGCGGATCGGCGTCAGCGCCATTGACCTTGAGCTTGGCCGACAACGGGAAACTGACCCCGTAGTTGATGCTGCAGAAGTCCTGGATGGCGGCGGCATCGCCCGGCTCCTGGTGGCCGAACTGGTCGCAGGGGCAGCCCAGCACCACCAGCCCCTGCGGCCCCAGCTCCTGCCACAGCTGCTCCAGCCCTTCGTACTGCGGGGTGAAGCCGCACTTGGACGCTGTATTCACTACCAGCAGCACCTTGCCATCAAAGGCGGCCAGCGGCAGCGGACGGCCATCCAGTGCGGTCAACTCGAAATCAAAGGCATTGGGCATGGCGCGGCTCCTGACAGAACCGCCAGCGTACGCCATCGCGGCGCCAACGGCATGCAAGATGTGGCCTTTCAGCGCAACCATGCCATTCGACACACCCCTACGGACGCGCCTGCAGGTACCCTGAAAGATCAGTCTTTTTACCGGAGTTTCCGCCTTGAACACCCGTCTCGCCCTCGCCCTTGCCGCGACCCTGGGTCTTGCCCTGCCGGCCTACAGCCAGGCCGCACCCACTGCGACCACCCAGTCGGCCCAGCAGGCCAATCCGTTCTTCGCTGAAAGCCCGCTGCCGCTGCACTACCCGCAGTTCGACAAGATCAAGGACGCCGATTTCGCGCCGGCTTTCGACGCTGGCATGGCCCAGCAGCTGCAGGAAGTGGAAGCGATCGCCAATAACCCGGCTGCCCCCACCTTTGAAAACACGCTGATCGCGCTGGAAAACAGCGGCGCCGTGCTCGACCGCGCCACCACCGTGTTCTTCGCGCTGATCGGCGCCGACACCAACGACGCGCGCAAGAAGCTGCAGGCCGACTATTCGGCCAAATTCGCCGCGCACAGCGATGCCATCAATCTCAACGGCAAGCTGTTCTCGCGCATCGAGACCCTGTACAACAACCGCGCCAACCTGGGCCTGGACGCTGAAAGCCTGCGTCTGGTCGAGAAGTACCGCGATAACTTCGTCCGCGCCGGTGCCAAGCTGGGCGACGCCGACAAGGCCAAGCTCAAGGACATGAACGCGGAGCTGGCCAACCTGGGCACCAAGTTCAGCCAGAACGTGCTGGCCGAGGTCAACGCTTCCTACATCGTAGTTGATGACGTCAAGCAGCTTGATGGCCTGTCGGCCGAGCAGATCGCTGCCGCCGCCGAAGCTGCCAAGGCCCGCAAGCTGGATGGCAAGTACGTCATCGCCCTGCTCAACACCACCGGCCAGCCGCCGTTGACCAACCTGGCCAACCGCGAGCTGCGCCAGAAGATCTACGAAGCCTCGATCTCCCGTGGCAGCAAGGGTGGCGAGTACGACAACACCGCGCTCGTCTCGCGCATCATGACCCTGCGCGCCGAGAAGGCCGCGCTGATGGGCTTCCCGAACTTCGCCAGCTACTCGCTGGGCAACCAGACCGCCAAGACCCCGGAAGCGGTCAATGCCATGCTTGGCCAGCTGGCTCCGGCCGCCGTCACCAACGCCAAGCGAGAAGCCGCCGACCTGCAGGCGATGATCGACAGCGAGCAGAAGGCCGCCGGCAAGCCGACGTTCGAACTGCAGCCGTGGGACTGGGCCTTCTACAGCGAGAAGGTGCGCCAGGCCAAGTACAACTTCGACGAATCCCAGCTCAAGCCCTACTTCGAGCTGAAGAACGTGCTGGAGAACGGCGTGTTCTTCGCCGCCGGCAAGGAATTCGGCCTGAGCTTCAAGCAGCGCACCGACCTGCCGGTCTACCACGACGACGTCACCGTCTATGACGTGTTCGACGCCGATGGCAGCCAGCTGGCGATCTTCATCTTCGATCCGTATGCACGCGAGTCCAAGCGTGGCGGTGCGTGGATGAATGCCTATGTGTCGCAGTCCGGCCTGACCGGCGACAAGCCGGTGGTCGCCAACCACCTCAACATCCCCAAGCCGCCGGCCGGCAAGCCGACCCTGCTGACCTGGGACGAAGTGACCACCACCTTCCACGAATTCGGCCACGCCCTGCACGGCATGTTCTCGGACGTGAAGTACCCGTACTTCGCCGGCACCGCGGTGCCGCGTGACTTCGTCGAGTTCCCGTCGCAGGTCAACGAGATGTGGTCCGACGAGCCGACCATCCTGGCCAACTACGCCAAGCACTACCAGAACGGCTCGGCGATGCCGCAGGCGCTGCTGGACAAGGTGATCGCCGCGTCCAAGTTCAACCAGGGCTTTGCCACCACCGAGTACCTGGGCGCAGCGATGCTGGACCAGAACTGGCACCAGATCGGTGTTGGCCAGATCCCGGCACCGAAGGACGTGATGAAGTTCGAGCATGAAGCACTGGTCAAGGACGGCATCTACTACGCGCCGGTCCCGCCGCGCTACAAGACCCCGTACTTCAGCCACATCATGGGCGGCTACTCGGCTGGCTACTACGCCTACATCTGGTCGGAAGTGCTGGATGCCAACACCCAGAAGTGGTTCCGCGAGAACGGCGGCCTGTCGCGCGCCAATGGCGACCACTTCCGCAAGACCCTGCTCTCCAAGGGCGGCAGCGTCGATGCGATGGAGCTGTTCCGCAACTTCGCCGGCCATGAGCCGCAGATCGAGCCGCTGCTGGAGAAGCGTGGTTTGACCACCGGCGCTGCTGCCAAGTAAGCAGTCGCTGGTCTTGATGGAATGAAAACGCCCGGCTTTGCCGGGCGTTTTCTTTTGCTTCGTGCGGCAGATCAAAAGCCCCCTCATCCGCCCTCCGGGCACCTTCTCCCGCAGGCGGGAGAAGGGAGTGGTCCGACGCTGCGGGGCTCTGATGCATTGCTTGCGCGCAAGCATGGCGCGGCCAACCTTCAGCTCAAGCAGCACCAGCATTCCCTTCTCTCGCTCGCGGGAGAAGGTGCCCGGAGGGCGGATGAGGGGGCTTTGCGCTTCTGGCTTTGTGCTTCTGGCTCCGTACAACCAACCCGCCCCAGTCACAAAGCAAACCCAACTCAGCCTTGCCGCCCCCGCTCCACAATCACCGTAGCGGTCATGCCATTGGCCAGCACGACGCCCTTCGCAAACGAACCCGCGTCCAGCTTGATCCGAACCGGAATCCGTTGCGCCAGCCGCACCCAGTTGTAGGTCGGGTTCACATTCGCCAGCAGGTCACTGCCGGTCGGGCTATCCGCATCGGTGATGCCATGCGAGATGCTCTCGATATGGCCGTGCAGCTCCTGCCCGCTCATCAGCTGCACACGCGTGCCATCACCCACATGTAACTGCGCCAGCTTGGTCTCCTCGAAATAACCGTAGACCCAGAACGAATTGGTATCGATCACCGCCAGCTTGGCCGCACCGGCAGTAGCGTAGTCGCCCTGCCGCACTTCCAGATTGGTCACATAACCATCCACCGGCGCGCGCACCTGGGTGCGTTCCAGGTTCAACTCTGCAGTATCCAATGCCGCCTGTGCCTGCTCCACAGCAGCCAGTGCCTGCTGCTGTGACGCACTGGCCTGCTGACGGCTTGCCTGCGCCTGTGCCACACCCGCGCGCGCCGCCTGCGCTGCACTGAGCGCATCGGTACGCGCTTCTTCGGAGATCAAGCTTCCAGTAATGCGCTGGCGCCGCTCGTACTGCTGCTCGTAGCGAGTGGCATTCGCACTCTGCTGCGCAGCTCCCGCCGCCGCTACCTGGATGCTTGCACCCGCCGCGCGTGCCGCTGCCTGTGCGGCGGCCAGGTTGCCGCGCGCCTGGTTCAAGGCGTTCTGGTAGCGCGCCGGGTCGATCTGGTACAGCACGTCGCCGCGTTTCACCAACTGGTTGTCACGCACCGCCACCGCACTGACCGGGCCGGAGACATCCGGCGCCACGCGTACCACTTCCGCGCGCAGGCGGCCTTCCCGGGTCCACGGCGAGTACATGTAATGCCGCCACATCGCCATCGCGATCAAGGCAGCTATCACCACCACCACAGCGGTGATGGAGAAACGAAGAATGGATTGGACTTTGGGGGTCATGGGGAATTCTCAGAACAGCAGCAGGCCGAAGCCGCCAAACAGACAGATGAAGACCGCGGTGCGGAACAAGGCCGGGTGCCAGACGTTGCGGTACCAACCGCGACGGCCAGCCAGCGTGTCCAGCGCCCACAGCGCGATGCAGACCAGTACGAACAACAACAGCAGGCCGGGAAACAGGGTTCCCGCGAATGCAATCTCAATGGGCATGGCGAGGTGCCTCCGGCTTTGAATCAGTGGGTGCGATGTAGGCGGCCATGACCGAGCTGTCATCCACCATCGCCAATCGCACCAGGCGCAGGTGCAGCAGCACCCGCGCGGCGACACCGCCGTCGACGGCCTGTGCGCGCGCCAGCGCGATGGCCTCGGTCAGCGCGGTGTCGGCGCGTTGCCATGCCGTTGCATCCGGCAGGGCAAAAAAGTCGGCCAAGGCCCGTACCACCGAATCCACGCACTGGCGCAGTTGCGTCGATGCCGGTTCACGCGCCACATCCTGGCGCAGGTGGATCAGTGCGCGGCCGGTTTCGTTGACCGCCAAGGCCCAGGCCAGCTGCTGGCGGGACTCCTCGCTGCCCGCCGCCGTGTGGGTGACGATCTGGTGCAGCAGGTCGCTGTTGATGCTTTCGAAACGGTGCTGGAGCCCACGCAACGGCGCCTGCGCCGCCAAGCGCACCTGTGCGCGCAAGCCCGCCATCTGTCGCCGCCGCAACCATGCCGTGCCCACCAGCGGTGGCATCAACGCGAAGCTCAGTACCGCCGCGCCCATCGCCATCATCTGTGAGGTGCCTTCGTTGAAGAAGCGCACCGGGTCGAAGGCATGCACGCTGGTGATGGCCAGGATATTGACCAGGCCCATCGTATAGCCCAGCCCAAACACCGACAGCTTGGGGCGGCTGACCATATAGGGGCCGACCACGAAGAACGGCAGCAACCCCGCAACCAGCAGGACGAAACCTTCCATCCGGGTCAGCACCATGTAGTCACAGACATAGGCTGCGAACACACCAAGCAGATAGCCCCAGGCGACTTTGCCGGTCATCCGCGCCGCATTTGGCATGGTGGCGAACAAGCCGGAGAAGATGGTTGCCAGCAACATCACGTTGACCGCCATCGCCCAGCCACTGGCGGCCCATAGCGCACCCAACAGCAGCATGGTGATGGCAGTACGGGTGAACGCCACCGCGGCACCGAGATAATCATTGCCGCGGATGAACTGCGCACGTGCATCGTCTTCGGTCGGTGCGACCTGCAGCGTCAGCTGCCGGCGTGCATGCACGTAGTGTTCAAGCTCCTTGACGAAGCGCCGCAACAACTGCGCCCCCACATCGAAGTCCTCGACCTGGGTGACGTCGCCCAGGGCAGCGCGCAGCTCGACCGAGCGCGCAGCAAGGCCTTTGCGTACGGCGTGGATCTGCTCTGCCAGTTGCGCCGGCGATTGTTCACTGGCTTGCAGGGCGGCACCCAATGGCAGGTACAAGGCCTGCAGCGCCTGGCCCGCGGCCGGGTCGGGCTGGCGCAGCAAGCGGTTGATCAGATGGTGCAGGGACTGGAACGTGGTCGACGCCGCCATGAAGCGCTGGTTGAAGCCCTGCAGGTGCGCGCTGCGCGCACGCGCTTCGCCGTCTTCGAAGATCACCGAACTGCGCAGGTCCTCCAGCGTCACCGCGTCGCGCACCACGCGCAGATGTGCCTGCTCCATGCGCTCGCGTGGCACCTCACCAAGCAGGGCGCCACGCATGAAACCAAGGAAACTCTCGTACTGGTTGTTCACCGCCGTGCGCAAGGTGTCACGCAGGCGCACCGGGAAAATGGTATCGCTGATCACCGCAGTCACCAGCAGGCCCAACAGCACCTCGCTGATGCGCGCCACCGCCGAATCGAAGATCTGCCCGGGATGGCTGGAGATCACCGGCAAGGCAATGATGGCCGCGGTGTAACCGGCAAGCACGAAGGCATAGGACTTGAAGTTGCGATGCAGGGTAGCGCCGGCCACACAGCCAGCGATCCACAGCGCCATCAGCAGCAGGAAGGGTTCGCGTTGCTGTGGGAACAACGCCACGATCAGCAACGCGGCCGCCGCACCGGCAAAGGTGCCGAGCACCCGGTAGAAGGCCTTGGCCAGCACCATGCCGCTCTGCCGGTGCATGACGATGACCGTGGTCATCATCGCCGTACCCGGCTGTGGCAGTTGCAGGCGCATGGCCAACCAACCGGTCAGGAAGAAGGCCACGGTCGTGCGCAGTACGAACAGCCAGGTGTCAGCCTCGCCCTTGAGGAAGCCGCGCATGCCGGCATACCAGGGCGTCGTCGCCGACGCGCTTACCGATGATGGGATGGCAGACATGGCGTACTCAGATTGCCTCGATGCCATCAAGCATCTTTTTCAGCAGCCGTTCGAGCTGGTGCTGCTCACTCTCATCCAGGCCCTGTACCTGCAGGACCAGCAGTTCGGCCATCTCCGGCAGCAGACTCTGGATGCAGGCCAGGCCTTTGTCGGTCAGGTGCAGCCCCAGTTTGCGCCGGTCACTGGTGTCCGGAATCCTCTCCAGCAGGCCCTTGTTGCAGAGCTGGTCGGTGAGGCGGGTGATGTTGGCGGACTTTTCGGTGGCGGCCTCGGCCAGTTCCGACGGGTTCAGCGGGCGGTCCGGCGTGCCGTACAGCATCATCAGGATGTTGTATTCGGCGTGACTGAGGTCGAAATCACGCAACACCGCGTTGGCGCGGTCATGGACGGTCTTGTAGATGCCCTTGACCAGGCGCACCAGCACCGCCGGCTCACGGGGAAAGCCCGGCCAGCGGGCGCAAGTGGCATCAATCCGGGTCTCGGTCGCGTCGAAGCTGCTCATGGGCTATCCGGCTCATTCTGGGATGAGGCAGATAATACACATATGTAATATAAACTTTTAAATCAATTTTGCGATGACAGCGTTCCACGTTCAGCGTGGCGCCAGATAACCCTCACGAACCCCGCGCGGCGACAACAGCAGCTGCCAAAGCTGTGAGTGGCGGGTACGGAAGGTCGCCATCGACGCAGCCAGGTAGAAACGCCACATGCGCCGGAAGCGCTCGTCGTAGCGCGCGCCCAGCTGCTCCCACGCCGCCTCGACGTTGTCGCGCCAGGCCTGCAGGGTACGGTCGTAGTCGGTGCCGAAGTTGTGCCAGTCCTCCAGCACGAACAACCCTTCCATCGCATGGGTGATCTGCGCCGCCGAGGGCAGCATCGAGTTGGGGAAGATGTACTTGGCGATCCACGGATCGGTGCGGTCGCGACTGATGTTGGTGCCGATGCTATGCAGCAGGAACAGGCCCTGCTCACCCAGGCAGCGCCTCGCAACCTCGAAGTAACTGCGGTAGTTCTTGACCCCGACATGCTCGAACATACCCACCGAGAACACGGCGTCGAAGTGCTCGTCCAGCTCGCGGTAGTCCTGCAGGCGTATCTCGACCGGCTGGCCGGCACACAGCTCACGGGCAAACGCGGCCTGCTCCTGCGAGATGGTCACGCCCACGCCGCGCACGCCATAACGCTCGGCGGCGAACTTCAGTGCCTCGCCCCAGCCACAGCCGATATCAAGCACGCGCATACCCGGCTGCAGGCCGAGCTTGCGGCAGATCAGATCGAGCTTGGCTTCCTGCGCGTCGTCCAGATTGCTGGCATTGCGCCAGTATCCGCAGCTGTAGACCAGCCGCTTGCCAAGCATGGCCCGGTAAAGGTCGTTGCCCAGGTCGTAATGCCGCTTGCCGACCTCGTAGCTGCCCTGCCCGCTCTGCAGGTTG
>QFOV01000394.1 GCA_003248565.1 Stenotrophomonas sp. | reverse complement strand
ACTGCTGCTGCCATGCACGGTGATGCCGCTGTCCGCCGCATAAGCGAGCTTCACCGCTTCGCGTTGCGGTGGCATGCGGTTGAAGATGATGTTGGTACGCGGCTGTTCGTAGCCAGGCAGCGCGCGGCCAGTAGCGTCGAGTATCTGATAACCCAGGCTGTACAGGCCTAGCCGGCGTCGCGGTAGGTTGTTGTCAACCTGGTCCCAGGCCTCCACCACCAGTTGCAGGCCACCGCCATCGCGTGGCACCTGCAGTCGCCCATCGACCTTGTCGATCAGGCGCTGGTTGTTGCTGTCGAGCAGGGCGATGTCGTCGATCTTCGGTGCCACGTGGTCAGCGTAGTTGGAGAAACCAAGCCGCACCGCATTGCGCTCGTAGCCCGACGGCCCAATCGCCAAGTGCACATGCGCCTGGTTGTTGATGCTGCCCAGCGCATCACCGGGCTGGAAGCGCGTGCCACGGCGTACACGCACGCGATCCAGCTGGCCGGCTTCGTCGTAGACGAGCTGCATGCGCGCCGGATCCAGTGCGCGATTGGATGCATCGCGACCAACCTTCATATGGATGTAGTCGAGCTTGTCCAATGACAGGCCCTCGGCCTGGCCGCCCAGCGTCCAGGTCGATGCCGGGCTGCTGACCTTGGCGCTGGCAATGGCCAACACGGTCTGACCCACATCGCCGCGCACATCGAAGCCACTGTGCAGGTGGTGGCGGCTCTCGCCGCTGAAGTTGCCACGCACCTCGCCCAGCGTGCCGGTGACTTCATGCCAACCCAGTTGGGGTGCCAGTGGCCAGCGGCCTTGGTTGGCGGGTAGCGGATTGTCCGGCGACGGCCCGAGTTGCGCAGGCACATCAGCAGCTGTCGCTGTGCGCGGCACAAGGTGATGGATGCGATAGGCATCGGCGTCGCTCAACAGCAGGCTGCCGTCCGGCGCCAGCGCCAATCCTGCAGGGCGCGCGAAGCGCTGGGCATCGTTGCCCGCCACGGCCACGATATGGCCGTGTGGTGACAACTGCACCACGCGCCCGCTCAGCCGCTCGCCAACATAGACCACGTCGTCATGGGTGATGGCCAGTGTCATCGGCCCCCACAGCACCCGATCGGCGTTGGGCATGCCAACCCGGGTACTGACCATGCCGGTGCTGCTGACCGTGCGCAGCGCGTTGTTCTGCAGGTCGGCGACCCACAGGTTGCCGTGGCTGTCGAACTTCAGGTCGGTCGGTGTATCAAAACGCGCTTGTGCGCCCTGCCCGTCCTGCCAGCCCGGCAGTGCACCACCGGCCAGGGTGCTGACCGTGCCATCGGTGGCAATCACGCGGATGCGGTCATTCCAGGTATCGGCGACATAAACGCGACCGTCCGCAGCCACCGCCACGCCCATTGGTCCATTGAAGCGCGCCTGCGCGCCCTTGCCATCAGCGAAGCCCGGCGTGCCATCACCGGCCAGGGTAGTGACCTGGCCCTGCACGTTGATCCTGCGGATGGCATGGTTGCCGGTGTCGGCCACATAGAGATTGCCCTGCGCATCCAGGGCGATGCCCGACGGCGTATTGAACTTCGCCGCCGCACCTTGGCCGTCTGCAAAGCCTTCAGTGCCACCGGCCAGAACCTGGAAGGCACCGTCCAGGCCGCGGTAGAGAATGCGGTTGTTGTCGCCGGCATCGGCGACGAACAACAGGCCACCGCCCATCGCCAGCCCCCAGGGATCACTGAAGCGGGTCTGTGCGGCCTTGCCGGCGCTGCTACCCGCAACGCCGTCGCCACCCAGCAACTCGATCTGCGCCTGCCAGCCCAGCGCTGTAGGCGGCGGACCCGCGGGCGCGGGCGCCTGCGGCGCCCACACGAAGGTGGCAGCCAGCGCGGCGCCGGTCACTGCGATGACGGCAATCAACCAATGTTTGCGATCCATGTACACCCAACCAACGACGGACCCGGCACCATAGACGCTCACGGCCCGCGGCGAAACCGCCGAAAGCCCTGCATGGTGGAGAACCGTATGCATCTATATCTGCAAGAAGAGGCGATCCGCCTGCAGGCTGGGCAAAGCACGGATATCAGCCTGTCGCTGTCACTGCCCTCGCTGTTGAAGGCGGGACTGCAGCATTTCCCGCCTTCGGAGCAGGCAATGGAACAGGCCATCGCCAGCACCGAAGATGCCTTGATGCCATGGATTCCAGCCTTGCGCCTGGATTCGCTGGAGGTATTGGAGTGTGCCGATGCGGTGCTGGCGCCCCTGCCGGGCGTGCTGGGCTATCCGCCGCAGGCGATCTGTGAGCTGGACATCGACGAAGTCGAGCGGGCATTCAACCAGCTGGCACAGGTAGCGGCGGGGATGCCGGCAAAGAGCCTGGATTTACCCGAGCGCCCGGATTTCGTTGCCGCGCTGGTGGTGGTCCGCGAGCTGATGCATCACGTTGGTTGGGAGCAGTTGCGGTTGCTTGAGGCTGGGCTGGTTGGTGCTGAGAACTGACGCCAGAGCAAAAGCACCCCTCCCCAACCCTCCCCTGCTGCGCAAGGGAGGGAGCTCAAGCCAAAGCTGCGGCGGTCCCCTCCCTTTGCCGCAGGCAAGGGGAGGGTTGGGGAGGGGTGCTCTTGCCCTGCTTTTGCCTCTCTCAGTCCAGAAAAACCCACTACAAAGCTGGCTTCTCCGGCGCCGTCCCCATCGCCTCGCGGTAACGCCCGTACAAGGCCAAGACCTTGTCCACGTATTGCCGGGTCTCCGCATAGGGCGGCACTCCGCCATAACGTGCAACCACC
>QFOV01000393.1 GCA_003248565.1 Stenotrophomonas sp. | reverse complement strand
GCCAACAAGCGCATCCGCAACATCCTGCGCAAGGCCGACGGTGCCATCCCGGCCATGATCGACCCGGCGCTGCTGCGCGAGCCGGCCGAGAGCGAACTGGCCGAAGCCGTCACCGCTGCCATCGACGACACCGGCACCGCGCTGGCGCACAAGGACTATGTGGCCGTGCTCGGCCGCCTGGCCCGGCTGCGCCCGCAGGTCGATGCGTTCTTCGATGCGGTGATGGTGAATGCCGATGACCTGGCCCTGCGCGGCAACCGGCTGGCGCTGCTGCGTACGCTGGGTGACCGCCTCGGCAGCGTGGCCGCGATCGAACACCTGTCCAGCTGATAAGCCTTGGGCACCTGACCGCAACAGGCCCGCGCAAGCGGGCCTGTTGCGTTGTGGGGCCGGCAACCGGTAGTGCCGAGCCGGGCTCGGCAAGGGCTGTACCGGTAATGCCCTTCGGTAGTGCCGAGCCATGCTCGGCAGAGGCTGTACCGGTAATGCCCTTGCCGAGCATGGCTCGGCACTACAGGGGCCATCCCAGCCGAGCAAGGCTGGGCCCTGCCGGCCATGTGATTTTGCCGGTCATGTTCGGACCGGTATGCTGGCGCGCATGCAGCTATCTCGAATCACCCCGCTCCTTCTGTTCCTGGCGTCGCTGGCAGCAGCACCCCTTGCCCATGCCCGCGGCACCATCGAAAAAGTCCAGATCAAGGGTCTGGACAAGGGTGATGACGCCGAGATGATTGAAAACATCGAGGTGTCGCTGTCGCTCTACGACGCGATCGGCAAGGTGCAGGGCGAATCCCGGCTGGAATACCTGCTGTCGCAGGCCGAGCGGCAGACCCGCACCGCGCTGGAGCCGTTCGGCTTCTACAACCCGAAGATCACCGTGGAAGCGCCGCGTACCGGCGAGACCCTGCAGGTACTGATCCAGGTCGACAAGGGCGAGCAGGTCAAGGTCCGTACCCAGGAACTGGCCATCACCGGCCCGGCTTCGCGCGACCAGTACCTGCAGGACGACATCGAGGCCTTCCACCCCAAGACCGGCGAAGCCTTCGACTCGGTGAACTACGAGGCCAGCAAGATCACCATCACCCGGCGCCTGGCCGAGCGTGGTTACTTCGATGCCGACTTCACCCAGCGCAAGGTGGAGGTGACACGCGCCGAGAATGCCGCCGACATCTTCCTCACCTGGGACAGCGGCCGTCGCTACAACATGGGGCCGATCACCTTCGAGCAGGACTATTTCCGTCCGGGGCTGTTCGAGCCACTGGTGTATTGGGAGCAGGGAAGTTACTGGCATGAAGGCAAGCTTGATCGCCTGCGCGAGTCGCTCACCAAGCTCGATTATTTCAGCGTCATCGACATCCAACCGCATCCGGAACAGGCCGATGACAACGGCGAGGTCCCGGTCAACGTAAAGCTGACCCGCGCCAAGCGCACCATCTATACCGCTGGTCTGAGCTATGGCAGCGAGAGCGGGCCGGGTGTGCGCGGTGGCGTCGAGCGTCGCTACGTCAACCGCCGTGGGCACAAGCTCAGCACCCAGCTGGACTACGCGCAGAAGCGCAAGAGCTTCATCACCAGCTACCGTGTGCCGGGCTTCCGCTGGCTGGATGGGTGGTACAGCTATGCGATCAGTGCCTATGACGAGCAGACCGATTACATCGACCTGCGCAACGTCAAGCTGATCGCCAGCCGCAGTGGTGAGATCAACGAGCACTGGACCGCCATCGTCTCGATGAATGCCTTGCGCGAGCGTTGGCGCTACAGCTCCGGCGACCAGTTCAATGCTGCGGTCTACAACTATTCGACGCTGGTCTACCCGCAGCTCACCGCCGACTACGTCGATGTCGACGACAAGAGCTTCCCGCGCCGTGGCCTGAGCGGCAATGCCACCCTGCGTGGCGGCATCGAGGGGGCCGGTTCGGATACCAGTTTCATCCAGGCCGACGCCACCGTGCGCTGGTATATCCCGGTTGGCGAAGCCGATCGCTTGATCCTGCGCGGACAGGCCGGCACCACCTGGACCAGCGATCTGGTCGCGATGCCGCCCAGCCTGCGTTACTTCGCCGGCGGTGACCGCTCCATCCGCGGTTATGCGTTCCGTGAAGTCGGCCCGCGTACGCCGGCACCGGACAAGTTCGCGCTGGGCGCGAAGAATCTTGCCGTGGGTTCGGTCGAATACGAGCACTACTTCGGCGGCGGTCCCTGGGGCGGCGGTCCCTGGGGCGGCGCGGTGTTTGTCGATACCGGCAGCGCCTTCGACAACACCATCGACCTGCATACCGGCGTCGGCTTCGGCGTGCGCTGGAAGTCGCCTGTGGGCCCGGTGCGCATTGATATCGCGCATGGTTTGAACAACCCGGATTCGCAGTTCCAGCTGTACCTCAACATCGGAGCTGACCTGTGAGCCGCCGTCCCGACGAGGTGAGCCCGGAAGAGCGCGAAGCGCGCATCGCCGAGCTGCGTGCCAAGCGCAAGGCGCGGCTGCGCACGCTGGCGGTGCGCAGCGGCATCACCATCACCGTGTTGGTGCTGTTGGGCCTGTTCGCCCTGTACTGGTTACTGCAGACCGTAGCCGGCCGCGAGGTGCTGCTGGCGCAGGTGGTCGCGCGCCTGCCCGCTGGCTCATCGCTGACCTGGAGCAAGGCCGAAGGCCCGCTGGCTGGGCCGCTGATCCTGCACGACCTGGATTTCCGCTACAACGAGCTGCACTTCACTGCTGGCCAGGCCTATCTGGATCCGGATATCCGCCCGCTGCTGGGCCGCAAGTTGCGCCTGGACGCGCTGCGCATCAGTGATGCCACGCTGGAGCTGGGGCCGTCGGAAGACACGCCGTTCGAACTGCCCAACTGGCCGGATGTATTGCCGGCCATCGAGTTGCCGTTGGCCCTGCAGGCCGACACCATCGTCATCGATGGCCTGCGCATCACCCAGCTGCAGCAGCCGATCATCGACATCAGCAAGGTCCGTGGCGGGCTTGAAGCCGCCGATGGCGAGTTCACCGCCACCCAGATCAAGGTCAACAGCAACCTCGGCGATTTCCGTATCGACGGCCATTACCTGCCGCGCAAGGACTACGCCACCGACCTGACCGTGCGCGCGCTGATGCCGCCACGTCCGGGCCAGCCCGCCGCGCGGCTGGGTCTGGTGGCACGTGGTGATCTGGCACATATGGAAGTTGCAGTGGCCGGCTACGCGCCCAAGCCGCTGCATGTCAGTTTCATTCTGGATGGCCGCAGCGATCCGGTGTGGAACATGTCCGCGCGCAGCGAGCAGATGGATATCGGCCAGCTGGTGCCGGCGCAGTTCCTGGCCGAAGCGCCGGCACCGTTGGCGCTGGATTTCACTGCGCGTGGCCGCGGTGGCCAGGCGCGGTTGCAGGGCCGGGTGCGCCAGGGCGAGAACGAACTGGTGCTGGCGCCGTCCAATGTCGCCATCGACAAGCAGGTGCTGACGGTTGCGCCGCTGGTTGCCGAAGCTTTCGGCGGCAGCGTGCGGCTGCAGGGCACCGCCGATTTCAGCGATGCGCAGAACCCGGGCTTCCGCTTCGCGGTGGTGGCCAACCAGCTGACCTACACCCCCGAGCCGGACCCGAGTTCGCCGGACAGCACACCTGTGCCCTTGCATCTGAAAGAGGCGCGGCTGGGTGTGGCCGGCAACCTGAAGAACTGGGCCGCCGTTGGCAAGGCTGAAGTGGCGCGCGAAGCACAGGATGCCAATCTCGATTTCGATGTGCGCGGCAACGACCAGCAGGCGCATATCGAACGGCTGCAGGCGAGCACGCCTGGTGGTTCGCTGGAACTGAAGGGTTCGGCGGCCTGGGCACCGACGCTGGCCTGGGATGTGGATGCAAGCCTGTCCAAGTTTGATCCCGGTTATTTCGCGCCGGGCTGGGAAGGCAACCTGTCCGGCTCGCTGGCCTCCAAGGGCAAGCAGTTGCCGGCCGTGGCCGGCAGCAACGACATGCGTTTCGAAGCCACGCTGGACGTGCCGCAGATCAACGGCATGCTGCGCGGCCGTCGCGTCGATGCACGCGCCAAGCTCGCACTGCAGGGTACGCAGGGCGAGGGCAATGTGCGGCTGGTGATGGGTGACAGCCAGATCGAGGCCAAGGGCAAGGTCGGTGACCGTCTGGATGTGGATGCGCGGCTGGAGCCGTTGCACCTGTCTGATCTGCTGCCCGGCGGCACCGGCAGCCTGGCCGGCACGCTGCAGCTGC
>QFOV01000392.1 GCA_003248565.1 Stenotrophomonas sp. | reverse complement strand
GTGCAGGTCGGCCGCGCGCGTGGCCGCTACGGCGTCAAGGCACCCGCCGTTACCGGCCACGAAGGCTTCGAGCGCGCCTACCGCGTGCAGATGAACACCCTGGAGCTGATGGTCGCGCTGCTGCCAAGCATGCTGATCGCCGCACGCTTCTGGCCGGCCGAATGGGTGGCAGGCATGGGTGCGGTGTACCTGGTCGGCCGCTTCATCTACTGGCGTGCCTATGTCGGCAACCCGTCCAGCCGCGGCCTGGGCTTCGGCCTGTCGATGCTGCCGGTGCTGGTGCTGCTGTTGATGGCGCTCGCTGGCGCGTTCCTGCGCTGACTAAACCAGCTTTTCCTCCGCTTTTGCGGGAGCGGTGTAAACCGCGAAGCTCATGGCCTCGCAGCTGCAGCCTGGTCTGCAATTGCATTGCTTGCACGGCCCCAGGCAGCGCCAGTTTCGCGGTTTACACCGCTCCCACAAGAACAATCATGAAACCAAGGGAGCCTCGCGGCTCCCTTGATCGTTTTCCAACTCAGAAATCCATGCTGAGCTTTGCGTAGGTATAGCGGCCGGGCAGGTCGTAGGTTCCCGGGTCATAGCCATTGAGCGTGCAGCTCAGGCAGATCGGCGGGTTCTTGTCGAACACGTTGTTGACGCCAACGCTCACCTTTACGCCCTTCATCCACGCATCGGTACGCCAGCTGACCTGTGCGTCGTGATAGGTGGTCGCGCCCAGCCAGTGCTGATCGGCAACACTGTCGGTGCAGATCGCAAAGCCGTTGGCGCCGGCACAGCTTTCGCGCAGACGGTCGATGTAGCGCATCGTCCAGTTCACGTTCCAGTTGCGGAAGTCCCAGTTGGTGGCCAAGGTCGAACTCCATTCCGGGATCGAGCTGTCACTGACTTCGATGCCCGGACCCTTCGGCTCCGGTTGCCCGGATTCGTTGATCAGCTCGTAGCGGGTCACCCAGGTCGCCTTCCAGTCGAAACCGAGCTGGCCCCAGCCGGTCTCCGGCAGCAGCCAATGCGCGTTGAAGTCCCAGCCACTGGTGTTGATGGTGCCGAGGTTGGCGAGGATGTCCTCGAAGCGCACGATCTGGCCGCGGTCGTTGCGGGTATAGCTGGCGCAGGCGACGGCATCGCGGGTATCGATGCAGCGGTCCATGATGGCCTGCGCATCCGGTGCCTGGATGGCCTTGTCGATGGTGTGGCGGTAGAAGGTCACACCCAGGTCCAGCTTGCTGGCCCAGCTGCTGTCTTCGGCCCAGCTTGGACTCCACACCGCACCGGCCATGAACGAGCGGCTTTCTTCCGGCTGCAGGTCGCGGTTGCCGGAGGTCACCACCGAGATCTGCGGATTGGCCTGCTCATAGCCCGGCGGTACGCCATCGGCCACGCATTTGGGAGTGGTGGATGCGGCGTTGTTGCAGGGGTCGACGATGGTGGCGTCGAAGCGGCTCAACGTGCCGTACAACTCACCGATCGACGGCGCCCGGAAGCCCTGTGCGAATGACATGCGTAGCAGCAGCTCATCGGCCGGCTGCCAGCGCAGGCCGATCTTGCCGGTGTTGGTGCCGCCGAAGGTGGAGTAGTCCGAGTAGCGGCCGGCAATGCTCAGGTCCAGGCTCTTGCCCCAGAAGCCTTCGCGCGCCAGCGGCACGTCGAGTTCGACGTAGGCTTCCTTCACCGAATAGCTGCCGATGGTCACGCCCGACGGTACGCCGTTGTACTCACCGGCGATGGTGATCGGGTCGGGGTGGTATTCGCCCTTGTAGCGACGCCATTCGGCACCGGCGGCGAAGGACACCGGCCCGGCCCAGATGTCGAACAACTCGCCGGTGATATTGGCCGAGCCTAGCGACAAGGTGTTCTTGCTGCGATCACGCACGATCGGCGAGATCCACGCCAGCATCTCGGGGGTGATGGTGCCGGGGCCGCCAAACAGGTTCAACGGCACGCAACCGGCGATGGCCGCACACGCTGCCGGATCGCCCAGTGCCTGGTTGATGTGCTTGATGTTGTAGCTGCCGGTATTGGTCTGGGTAGCCTTGCTCTCGCTGGACATCACATTGACGTCCCAGTTCCAGGTGCGCTGGTTGACCTCGAACACGCCATCCAGGCCGCCGGCTGCATACCAGGTCTTGACGTCCTGCTCGTAGCGGCGCGGTCCACCTTCGACCGGTCGTCGGCCAAGCAGGAACAGGTTGGGATTGGCACCCATCGTGGTCAGGTCGAATCCGAACGGGTTGTACGGATTGTTGGCCGAGATCACCAGCTTGGTTTCGGCCCAGTCGTTGTACACACCGGCATC
>QFOV01000391.1 GCA_003248565.1 Stenotrophomonas sp. | reverse complement strand
TGGCTGGACCAGCTCTCGGCCGAGGGCAAGCTGGCCGGCAACACCGTGCTCGATTTCGGTTGCGGCTCAGGCATCCTCGCCCTGGCCGCGCTGAAGCTGGGTGCAGCGGCTGCAGTAGGCGTGGACAACGACCCGCAGGCGCTGATCGCCACCCATGACAATGGCGAGCGCAACGGCGTGCATATCGCCGCCTACCTGCCGGAAGACGAGCCAGTTGCCACCTACCCGATCGTGGTCGCCAACATCCTGGCCTCGGCGCTGGACGCACTGGCCGAGCTGCTGGCCGCGCGTGTCGCCACGGGTGGGCAGATTGCACTGTCCGGCATCCTCCATGGCCAGGAAGGCGAACTGCTGGAGCGCTATGCCGCCTGGTTCGACCAGCTTGAAGCCACCCAGGATGGCGACTGGATGCGCATCACCGGCGTGCGCCGTGCTTGAATGGGGCCAGTGCCTCAGCCAGCCCAGCCATGACTGACGAAACCACGCCTGCCCAGCCTTCCCTGGCCACCTTCCTGCAAGGTCCGGCCAAGCCGACTACGCCCAAGCCAGACGCGCCTGCGGCGGCTACGAGCGATGACACCCAGGCGACGCTGGCGCTTGATCTGCCTTTGCCGGCGGATCAGGCCGAACGGGTGCAGGTTGACGTCGAGCAGGCTGAAGTCACACAGGCCGAAGTCGAGCATGTCGAGGCAGAGCGTGCTGAAGTTGAACCAGCCGCAGCCGAGCGCACTGCAGAACCGCAGCTGGAAGCGGCGCAACCCGAGCTTGTCCTGCCGCAAGCTGCCGTCATCGGCGGCAACGCCGGCAGCGAAGACACGGAACCGACGGAAGACAGCGCATCGCCTACCGTCCTTGCGCCCAGCTTCGCGCGCGCAAGCCGCGCGCATGCAGCACCGCCGGCCGACACGCCACGTTGGCAATGGGGACTTGTGCTGGGACTGGCCCTGCTGCTCGGCCTGCAGATCATTCTTGCCGACCGCGCCACACTCGCCGCCGATGCAGGTACCCGGCCCTTGGTCAGCGGCCTGTGCAGCGTGCTGCGCTGCTCGCTGCCGCCGTGGCATGAGCCCAGCGCGTTCAGCATGCTCAGCCGCGATATCCGCCCGGTGCCCGGGCAGGCAGGTGCGCTGCAGGTGCAGACCAGCTTCCGCAATGATGCGCGCTGGGCACAGGCCTGGCCGGCGCTGCGCCTGTCGCTGTCCGATGCCGATGGCCGGGTGATCGGCCGGCGTACCCTGCAACCGGCCGAATACCTGGGCCCAGGCGCTGATCCGCTGGCGCGATTGGAGCCTGGGCAGAGTGCGCAGGTGTCATTCCGGCTGCGCGAACCGGCCGCTGCCACGGTCGCCTTCAGCTTCGAATTTCAGTAAACGCGGGACAATGGCGTGGCAGGCCGACGGCCCACGCGCTAGACTCCCTCCCCCATGCCGGGCCAACGCGCCCGACCTTGCTGAACCCGGGAACTCTCCTTGAACGCTGCCCCCACCCGTCCTGACACCAGTCGTGGCGCTCCGAAGCCGCCGCTTCGCGAACACGTTGCCCAGTCCGTACGGCGCTACCTGCGCGATCTGGACGGCTGCGACGCCGACGATGTGTACGAGATCGTGCTGCGCGAGATGGAAATCCCGTTGTTCGTGGAAGTGCTGAACCACTGCGAAGGCAACCAGAGCCGCGCCGCGGCGTTGCTGGGCATCCACCGCGCCACCCTGCGCAAGAAGCTGAAGGAATACGGGCTGGCGTAAGCCCTGGGCTGCCTGTAGTGCCGAGCCATGCTCGGCAAAAGCGTTACCGGTGATCCCCGCCATCGTGCATTGCCGGGAAGGCCTCTGCCGAGCATGGCTCGGCACTACAGTTGCATTGCGGCACTACACCCTGCTTCTGTGTGACCGCGCGGCTACAATATGGGCCCGCTTCCGCTTCCCCCTGCCTCCCCATGTCTTCTGATCTGCTGCCCGTACGCCGGGCTCTGCTGTCCGTTTCCGACAAGACCGGCCTGATCGATCTGGCCCGTGCCCTGGCTGCCCGCAACGTCGAGCTGCTGTCCACCGGCGGCACCGCCAAGGCGATCCGCGAGGCCGGCCTGCCGGTCAAGGACGTGTCCGATGTCACCGGCTTCCCGGAAATGATGGACGGCCGGGTCAAGACCCTGCATCCGATGGTGCACGGCGGCCTGCTCGGCCGCGCCGGCACCGATGACGCGGTGATGGCAGAACACGGCATCGCCGCGATCGATCTGCTGGTACTGAACCTGTACCCGTTCGAATCGGTCACCGCCAAGGCCGACTGCACGCTCGCCGACGCAGTGGAGAACATCGACATCGGCGGCCCGGCGATGCTGCGCAGCGCGGCCAAGAACTTCGCCCGCGTCGCCGTGGCGACCAGCCCGGACCAGTACGACGCACTGCTGGCCGAACTGGCCAGCAACGACGGCAAGCTGTCCGCGGCCAAGCGCTTCGAGCTGTCGGTGGCCGCGTTCAACCGCGTCGCCCAGTACGACGCGGCGATCAGCAACTACCTGTCGGCCGTGACCGACACCAGCGCTGCGGTGCCGGAGCGCAATGAGTACCCGGCGCAGATGAATTCCTCCTTCATCAAGGTCATGGACCTGCGCTACGGCGAGAACCCGCACCAGAGCGGCGTGTTCTACCGCGACCTGTATCCGGTGCCGGGCACCTTGGCCACCTTCGTGCAGCTGCAGGGCAAGGAACTGAGCTACAACAACCTGGCCGATGCCGATGCCGCATGGGAATGCGTGCGTCAGTTCGAGGTGCCGGCCTGCGTCATCGTCAAGCACGCCAATCCGTGTGGCGTAGCGGTCGCTGCCGATGTCGGCGCCGCCTACGAGATGGCCTACAACACCGACCCGACCAGCGCCTTCGGCGGCATCCTCGCCTTCAACCGCACGCTGGACGCGGCAACCGCCAAGACCATCCTCGACCGCCAGTTCGTCGAAGTGCTGATCGCACCGGACTACGAACCGGCCGCGCTGGACTACGCCACCAAGAAAGCCAATGTGCGCGTGCTGCGCATCCCCGCCGGTGATGCACGCAACAACTACGACACCAAGCGCATCGGTTCGGGCCTGCTGATCCAGAGCGCCGACAACCGCGGCATGAGCGCCGACGAACTGAAGACCGTCACCCAGCGCGCGCCGACCGCAGCTGAAACGCGTGATCTGCTGTTCGCCTGGCGCGTTGCCAAGTACGTCAAGTCCAACGCGATTGTCTACGCCAAGGACGAGCGCACGATTGGTGTAGGCGCTGGCCAGATGAGCCGTGTCTACTCGGCCCGCATCGCCGGCATCAAGGCGGCGGATGCAGGCCTGGCGGTACCGGGCTCGGTGATGGCATCGGATGCGTTCTTCCCGTTCCGCGACGGCCTGGATGCCGCTGCCGAAGCCGGCATCACCGCGGTGATCCAGCCGGGTGGTTCGATGCGTGACAACGAAGTGATCGCCGCTGCCGACGAACATGGCATCGCCATGGTGTTCACCGGCGTGCGCCACTTCCGTCACTGATTCCGTCACAGAGAGCTGGCACATGGCGACCAGGGTTTTCCCGCGTTTGATTTCCCTGCTCGCCGTCGCCCTGCTGGCTTCGTGCCAGCAGGGCACGCCCGCACAGAGCGACGCTCCGGCAGCAAAGCCGAAACCCAGCTACGAGGCTGGGGTGATGGCGGTACTGCAGGAGCGCTATGGCAGTGCCGTGCAGTTGCAGGGGCAATGGGCGCAGCAACTGAGTGATACCGACCTGGGGCAGGCCCGCCCGGTGCATCGCGACATCTGCGCCGACCAGAGCATCAGCGTGCAGAACGGCAACTACCGCATGCTGGCAATCTGCACCACGTACGACGAGGCCAGCCCGATTGAGCTGGGCAGTACCGATTTCATCGTCCTGCAACGCGCCGCCGACGACGGCGTCAGCGTCGCCGCAGAACTGCTCGGCCAGGGCAGCGGCACCGGCGGCAAGCCGGGCAAGGTCAGCACGCTGCAGATCGGCGCAGATGCCTGGGCCTTCCAGGTCGACGACGAGCTGGTGGTGGTTGGTGCAGCGATGCGCAACCGCGCCTGGTACGTCTTCGACGGCGACAAGACCTTGTCCAGCGCCGGCTGGCTGCGCAGCCATCTGGATGATCGCAACGCGATTGACTGCAATGGCTCC
>QFOV01000390.1 GCA_003248565.1 Stenotrophomonas sp. | reverse complement strand
GAGTTGCCCAAGGATGCGTTGGTGCTGTGCAATCTGTCCGGCCGTGGCGACAAGGATGTGCATACCATCGCCGCGCGCGAAGGTCTGGTGCTGTGATGGCTGGCTTCGCGAATCCCCGTTTGCTGCGCACGCCTCTGCTGCTGGGCCTGGTCGTGGCCTTGGCGGCATGTACGCCGTCAGTTCCCGCGCCAGAACCTGCTGTTCCTGCAGCTTCGCCTGCGGTTGCTGCCGCGCCCGCGGCGGCAGCGGCGTCCCCGGCAACCGCCCCGGCGGCGAGCCCTGCCACCAGCGCCTCAGCTGGCCTGGGGCAGTTGGGTGAGCTGCGCATCGGTGCGCCGTTCGGCAAGGCACCGGGTGACAAGGCGTTTGTCTCGCACGGCATGCGCGAGGCGATGGAAGGCGACTGCGAGTATTACGACAAGGGCTCATTGCCCGAGAACATGTCGATGATGGTGATCGCCGATCGCATCGCGCGCTTCGAGGTGAATACCCCCTTCGAGCCGGGTCAGGAGGTTGCCGAGTCTGCACCTGGTGCCGAGGTGACGCCGTTCCACCTGTGGGTGGGCATGACGGTCACCGAGGCCAAGCGGCGCCTGCCGGCGGGCGTGGTGACCAGTCCGCATGCCTATAACTCGCCGAACGGCGATTACCTGACCTGGACCGACAAGGCCGCCAACCTGGCCCTGCGCCTGGAAACACTCGATGGCCTGGTTACTTCCATTTACTGGGGCCAGCCCGATGCGGTCGAACTGATTGAAGGATGTGCCTGAGATGGCTGTTACCCGAATTGACGAATGCTTCGCCCGCCTGCGCGCCTCCGGCCGCAAGGCGCTGATTCCCTTCATCACCGCTGGCGACCCCTCGCTGGAGGCGACCGTGCCGGTGATGCATGCGCTGGTCGAGGCCGGTGCGGACGTGATCGAGCTCGGTGTGCCGTTCTCCGACCCGATGGCCGATGGCCCGACCATCCAGCGCAGCTCCGAGCGCGCCTTGGAACGCGGGGCAGGGCGGCAATATGTGTTTGATGCCGTGGCGCGCTTCCGCCAGACCGACACGACCACCCCGGTGGTGTTGATGGGTTATCTGAATCCGGTCGAGATCCGCGGCTATGCCCGTTATGCCGAAGAGGCGGTGGCCGCCGGTGTGGACGGCATTTTGCTGGTCGATCTGCCGCCGGAAGAGGCTGATGAACCGCGAGCGGTGTTTGCCGAAGCTGGGCTGGCCCTGATCCTGCTGGCCTCGCCGACCAGTAGCGAGGCCCGCCTGGACAGCCTGTGCCAGGCGGCGCAGGGCTATCTGTATTACGTCAGCTTTGCCGGCGTGACTGGCGCGTCCGAACGTCTGGACAGCAGCGCGGCTGGCGAACGCCTGCGCCTGCTGCGTAGTCGTTCCAGTGCACCGGTGGTAGCCGGCTTCGGCATCAAGGACGCGGCCAGCGCGGCGGCAATGGCGGTGGATGCCGATGGTGTGGTGGTCGGTAGTGCGCTGGTCTCGGCAATGGCTGAGACGGCGGACCCGGCGGCTGCAGCTGCTGGGTTCCTCAGGCCGCTGCGCGAAGCGCTGGATCGCTGAATGGCATGACCTGTAGTGCCGAGCATGGCTCGGCACTACAAGGACGCTTTATCGGCAAGGCCTCTGCCGAGCATGGCTCGGCACTACAGTGTCCCGCTCTTCTGCCGGGTATGGCCCGGAATTACGCTGCAAACATACGTAGCAGTAGGGATTGCGCCAGAACCGGTGCTGCGACTTGGTCGCAGTGGTGAGCTAGACTGTGGGCCCTGTCGTGGCCGCGAGGCCACCCTGAACGGAATTGTCATCCCGCATGAGTTGGCTCAGCAAGTTGATGCCGTCCGGCATCCGTACCGACAACACGCCCTCCAAAAAACGCAGCGTCCCCGAGGGGCTGTGGGAAAAATGCAGTAGCTGCGGCGCGGCCCTGTACCGCCCGGAGCTGGAAGAAAACCTGGAGGTCTGCCCGAAGTGCGGGCACCACATGGCCATCCGTGCGCGTGCGCGCCTGGCGTCGTTGTTTGACGCTGACAGCACCAGCGAGATCGCTGCCCGCCTCGGGCCGACCGACGTACTCAAGTTCAAGGACCAGAAGAAATACGTCGAACGCATCAAGGCCAGCCAGAAGAACACCGGCGAGTACGACGCGCTGGTCGCCATGCGCGGCTTGCTGAAGGGCCGCCCGCTGGTGGCTTCCTCCTTCGATTTCGCCTTCATGGGCGGTTCGATGGGCTCGGTGGTTGGCGAGCGCTTCGCGCTGGCTGCAGAGACGGCGCTGGAAATCGGCTCCCCCTACGTGTGCTTCTCCGCCTC
>QFOV01000026.1 GCA_003248565.1 Stenotrophomonas sp. | reverse complement strand
CCGGAGCTGCGCCTGAGCCTGGCGCCGCGCTCGGTCACCACACCGTTTGCGATGGACGTCTCCGGACGCATCGGTGGCATCCCCGGGCTGACTGCGGTGTTCGTGATCATCACCGGCGTCTGCGGCTCGCTGTGCGGACAGGTGCTGCTCAAGCTACTGCCGGTGCGCAGTGCGATGGCACGTGGTGCGCTGTTTGGCATGGGCGCGCATGGCATGGGCGTGGCCAAGGCGCGCGAGCTGGGCGAGAGCGAGGGGGCAATCGCCGGGCTGGTGATGGTGATGGCCGGTGTGTTGAACGTCGCCGTCGCGCCCTTGTTGGTGATGCTGCTGCAGCGCTGACGACGGCTGGGCTCAATTCAGGCCGGGGTGTCGCCGGCCCGGGCGTTCTGCAGGATGTCTTGCCGACGCGCCAATACCGCTTCGCGGTGGGCGATATAAGCGTTGGCGCCGAGGATGATCAGGGCGCCGATCACGGTCCAGCGGTCCAGTGTTTCACCGAACAGCAGCCAGCCCATGACTACCACCAAGGGCAGCTGGGTGAAGCTGATGGGGGTGAGTGCGGAAACTTCACCCAGCTTGAGCGCACGGGTCCACAGCAGCTGGCCCAGTGTGCCCATCACGCCGGTCGCCACCAGCCACAGCCAGGCGATGCCGGTCGGCCAGACCCAGACCAACAATGCCGGAATCAACGACAGCGGCACCCAGAACACATAGGTGTAGAACACCACGGTATCCGGGCTGTCGACGCGGGTGAGCTGCTTGATCTGGATCGCGACCAGCGCGCTGAGCACGGCGGCCAGCACCGCGATCAGGCTGCCGAGCTCGAAGCTGTGGGCGCCTGGACGGACGATCACCAACACCCCGATGAAGCCGACAATCACCGCCGCCCAGCGGCGGAAGCGGACCTTCTCACCCAGCCACAGCACGGCGGCGATGGTGACGAACAACGGTGTGGAGTAGGACAGGGAGATGGCTTGCGACAGCGGCAGGTGGCCAATGGCCCAGAAACCACACAACATCGAGGCAAGGCCAATTGCGCTGCGCAGGAAGTAGCGCGGCAACTGCTGGGTACGCAACGGCGCGTGGCCCGGCCGCAGCAGCATCGGCAACAGCGCCAGCAGCCCGAAACTGTTGCGGAAGAACGCTACTTCCTGGGTGGGGACATAGGCGGTTGCCAGACGGATGGCGATGGCCATCAGGCCGAAAGCCATGGCGCTGCCGAACATCAGCAGGGCAGCGCGCATTGCGGTGGAGCGGGGTGCAGCCAAGGCAGTATTCACCAGCGGGCGCCAACCAGCCTTGGTTCGGGTTCAATCGGTACGCCGAACTTCTCCAGCACGGCTGCGGATACACGTCGGGCAAACGTCAGCAGCTCGGCGCCGGTGGCATTGCCGTGGTTGACCAGCACCAGGGCGTGGTTGGGCGAGACGCCGGCATCGCCGTCACGCTGGCCTTTGAAGCCGGCCTGCTCGATCATCCATGCCGCCGATACCTTGCGGTTGCGCACATCGTTGCCGGGGAACACGGGCAGCTCGGGGTAGTGCTGCAGCAGCACGTCGATCTGTTCCAGCGGCAGGATCGGGTTCTTGAAGAAGCTGCCGGCATTGCCGAGTACATCCGGGTCAGGCAGCTTGCGTTGACGGATGGCGATGACGGCATTGGCCACGTCGGCCGAGACCGGGAACTCAATTCCCATGGTCTGCAGCTCCTCGCGGATGCCGGCATAGTCCAGCTGCAGCTCGTGCAGCAGCGGCAAGCGGAACTCGACGGCGGTGATCAGGTAGCGATCAGCCTCATGCTTGAACAGACTGTCGCGGTAGCCGAAGCGGCAGGCTTCCTGGTCCAGGCGCACCCAGACCTGCTCCTGCCGGTCCCAGGCCTCGACGATCTGGATGAACTCACCGACCTGGGCGCCATAGGCACCGATGTTCTGGATTGGCGCGGCGCCGACAGTACCGGGGATCAGTGCCAGGTTCTCAAGACCGGACAGGCCTTCGTTCAAGGACCACATCACCAGTTCGTGCCAGATCACGCCAGCACCCGCGCGGACGATGGTGTGGTCGGCGCGGTGTTCCAGCGCGCTGATCTCGCGGTTGTCGAACACCAGCACCACATCTTCCGGATCGGCGGCCAGCAGCACGTTGCTGCCGCTGCCAAGCACCAGCAGGTCTGCCGCACCGATCGCGGCCAGCGCTTCAGGCAGGGCAATGGGATCGGCGATACGCAACATGCGCGGTGCACGGGCGTCGACATGGAAGGTGTTGAGGTGGCGCAGTGGAGCGTTCTCGGTCAACGACCAAGCTGGGGCGGCATTCGTCATAGCGGTGCGACGGCGCCTCCCGACGGGGATTCGCGACGGCGACGGATGGCATTCACGCAGTCGCCGATCAGGCCTGGGCCCTGGAAGATCAGCCCGCTATAGCACTGCACCAGGGTCGCGCCAGCTGCCATCTTGGCGACAGCATCCGCACCCGAACTGATGCCACCGACGCCGATCAACGGTACCGACTCGGGCAGGCGCGCGCGCAGGCGCCGCAATACCAGGGTAGATTGGCCGAGCAAGGGCGCGCCGGACAGGCCACCGATTTCCTTGGACAGTGGATCCGCTTCGACCGTGGGCCGGCCGATGGTGGTGTTGGTGGCGATGACGCCATCCACGCCCAGCTCGCCGAGTACGCGTGCGGCGGCATCGATGTCGCGGTCACTCAGGTCCGGCGCCACCTTGACCAGCATCGGCACGCGCTTGCCGTGCTTGGCCGCCAGTTGCTCCTGCGCCTCGCGCAGGCCGCCAACCAGCCGCCGCAATGCCTGCTCTTCCTGCAGCTCACGCAGGCCGGCGGTATTGGGCGAGGAGATGTTGACGGTGATGTAGTCGGCCAGCGGATAGACCTTTTCCATGCAGGTCAGGTAATCGGACAGCGCGTCCTCGTTGGGCGTGTCCTTGTTCTTGCCGATGTTGATGCCGAGCGGGCCGGGACGGTGCTTGACCGCCTCCACGTTCTTCACCAGTGCATCAACGCCGAGGTTGTTGAAACCCATGCGGTTGATGATGGCGTTGTGCCGAGGTAGCCGGAACAGGCGTGGCTTGGGGCTGCCGGCCTGCGGGCGCGGGGTGATGGTGCCGATCTCGACATAGCCAAAGCCCAATGCAAACAGGGCTTCGATGTGCTCGCCGTTCTTGTCCAGGCCAGCGGCCAGACCAACCGGGTTGGGGAAGCTCAGGCCGAACGCCGGGGTGGGAAGCGGCTTGATGCGGCCGGCAATCAGCGGCGTGGTGCTGGTGCGCCAGGCAAGATCCAGCGCGGACAGGCCCAGGCCGTGCGCGCGCTCGGCATCAAGGGTGAACAGGAAGGGGCGGGCAATGGAATACATAAGCTCAGTTCAGCGTGCCAACAAAGGCGCGGGTTTGGTACTCAAAGGCAACCTTGCCATCGACCGCATGCGCATCAAACAGGCGCTGCAGGGCCTCCAGCATCGGGGAATGACGTTCGTGACCGGATTGCGGTGCGTACGAGGAAGACAGCAGCCGGCCACGCAGGCCGTCGTAGTCCAGGTGCTGCACATTCGGCAGGTGGACCAGGCCGCGCAGCCCATCGCCGAACCAGTCGCGCATGGTCTGGTCGTCCTGGTAGCGCTCGGCGACCTCGGTGTAGTCGGTGCCGTAGTCCAGCAGCAGCTGCTCGTAGCCGGCCAGGAACGGCGAGGCATCGAGCAGGCGTGAGTTCCAGTACACCAGCGCCAGTCCGCCCGGACGCAGGATGCGCATCCATTCGCGGCGTACGGCGTTGGTATCGAACCAGTGGAAAGCCTGCGCGGCCGCGACCAGATCTACGCTGTGGTCGGCCAGGGTGGTGGCCTCGGCGGTACCGGCGACGGATTGCAATTGCGGATATCCGGGCAGCAGCCATCGTTCGGCCGCGGCGCGCATTGCGGCATTGGGTTCAACCGCGATCAGCGGATGACCAGCTGCCAGGAACAGCTCGCTGGAAATACCGGTACCGGCGCCGATATCGGCGACCAGGGCAGAGCGGGGCAGGCCGATATCGCGGTGCAGCCATTCCAGCAGCGTGGATGGATAGCCCGGGCGATAGCGCACATAGTCTGCTACCCGGCTGCTGAAGCGTTGGGTTGAATCGGATTGCCCCATGCCGGCCTCAGGAGTGCATCGCCGCGAGGCCAGCCAGGCCTCCGAAGAACACCAGGATGGCGATGAAGCAGATGATGCCGATCAGCCACAGCGCGGTAGCCAGCCAGCCCAGCACCAGCCCGGCCACGGCCAGGCCATCGCCTTCCAGTTGACCGTTGCTGCGGCGGATTTCGCCAC
This sequence comes from Stenotrophomonas sp., assembly GCA_003248565.1. Taxonomy (GTDB): domain Bacteria; phylum Pseudomonadota; class Gammaproteobacteria; order Xanthomonadales; family Xanthomonadaceae; genus Stenotrophomonas. Next base: position 17,679 of record QFOV01000026.1, on the reverse strand, counting down.
GTGCCATATGGCCGAAGATGATGGCGCAGATGCTGCCGATGGCGGGCAACAAGGTCCAGCCAAGGATGCCGGCGACCAGACTGATCACGGCGTAGCTGCTGGTCTGGCGAGGTGCAGGAATGCTCATCGGGAACTCCGTTTCAGCTGTAGAAAGCCCCTCTCCCGCACGCGGGAGAGGGGTTGGGGTGAGGGCAGCTTTGCAGCTGGGAACTCTCCCGTTCCAACGCCCCGACCAAGGCCGGGGCAGGCACGATCAAAGATCGAACTTGATGCCCTGGGCCAGCGGCAGCGAGTCGGAGTAGTTGATGGTGTTGGTCTGGCGACGCATATAGACCTTCCATGCATCCGAACCGGACTCGCGGCCACCGCCGGTGTCCTTCTCGCCACCGAAGGCGCCACCGATCTCCGCACCGGAGGTGCCGATATTGATGTTGGCGATGCCGCAGTCGCTGCCGGCAGCCGACAGGAACTTCTCGGCGGTCTTCAGGTTCTGGGTGAAGATCGACGAGGACAGGCCCTGCGGCACGCCGTTCTGCATGTCGATGGCTTCGTCCAGCGTGCTGTACTTCATCACGTACAGGATCGGCGCGAAGGTCTCGTGCTGGACGATTTCATCGCTGTTCTTCAGACCGGTGACAATCGCTGGCAGCACGAAGTTGCCAGCGCGGTCGATGGCGGTGCCGCCGGTCTCGACGGTGCCACCGGCAGCCTTGGCCTTGGCGATCGAGGCCAGGAACTGCTGCACGGCTTCCGGGCTGTTCAACGGGCCCATCAGGTTGGCGGCGTCGGTCGGGTCACCGATCTTGCCTTCGACCTGCTTGTAGGCCTTGATCAGCGTAGCCAGCACGTTGTCGTAGATGGATTCATGCACGATCAGGCGGCGGGTGGTGGTGCAGCGCTGGCCGGCAGTACCGACGGCGCCGAACACGATGCCCGGCACGGCCAGCTTCTGGTCGGCGGTCTCGTCCATGATGATGGCGTTGTTGCCGCCCAGTTCCAGCAGGCAGCGGCCCAGGCGCTGGGCAACCTTCTGGTTGACGGTGCGGCCGACCTGGGTGGAACCGGTGAACGAGATCAGCGGCACGCGGCGATCGTCGACCATCTTCTCCGACAGCGCGGTGCCGGCATCGTTGATCAGGAAGAACAGGTTCGGGAAGCCGGCACCTTCGAGCGCCTCATTGCAGATCTTCATCGTTGCAATGGCGGTCAGCGGGGTCTTGTTGGACGGCTTCCAGATGCAGATGTCGCCACAGATGGCCGCCAGGAACGCATTCCAGCTCCACACCGCGACCGGGAAGTTGAAGGCCGAGATGATGCCGACCAGACCCAGCGGGTGGTACTGCTCGTACATGCGGTGGCCGGGGCGCTCGGAATGCATGGTGTAGCCGTACAGCATGCGGCTCTGGCCCAGTGCGAAGTCGGCGATGTCGATCATCTCCTGCACTTCACCGTCGCCTTCCGGCTTGGACTTGCCCATTTCCAGCGCGACCAGCGAGCCCAGTGCGTCCTTGTGCTTGCGCAGTGCTTCGCCGCACAGGCGCACGGCTTCGCCGCGGCGCGGTGCCGGGGTGGTGCGCCATACCTTGTAGGCTTCCTGCGCGCGGGCGATGACGGTTTCGTAGTCAGCTTCGGTCGTCGCCTGGACCTCGGCGATCACTTCGCCGGTGGTCGGGTTCTGCGGCTTGAGGACGCCCGCGCCGGTGGCGGCGGACCATTCCCCGTTGCCCATGTAGGTGCCAGCGTTGGTGGCATCCAGCGCCAAGGCCTTGAGCAGCTCGGAAGACATTCAAACTCCTGTTTCTTAACGTTATTTTGGCGCCGTCGGAAACTGCGGGTGGGGGCGACGGAGTGAGTGCCACATAATATCAGAGTGAACCGATTGGCCCCGTGCAGCTTGGTCGGGTTGATGGGGCAGGCTGTGCCGGCGGCAGGGGCTGTGCGGATGATGGGCGTTGCCTCGGCCGTGGCTGCCAACCCTGTTGCTGGCGGCCGTTTTCAGCCATATTCGCCACCCTTGATAGGGGTTTCCCCGGCTTGAACAGGATATACAGATGAACGTGACGATTTCGGACGGGGTAGTGGTTGGCAACAAGCTGCCCTTCGTGCTGTTTGGTGGGCTGAATGTGCTGGAGGACCTGGATTCCACCCTCTACGCCGCCGAGCGCTACGTGGAGGTCACCCGCAAGCTGGGCATCCCGTACGTGTTCAAGGCCTCGTTCGACAAGGCCAACCGCTCCTCGATCACCTCCTTCCGTGGCGTCGGCCTGGAAGAAGGGCTGCGCATCTTCGAGCAGGTCAAACAGCGCTTTGGCGTGCCGGTGATCACCGACGTGCATGAAGTGGCGCAGGCCGCGCCGGTCGCAGAAGTGGTCGACGTGCTGCAGATTCCGGCCTTCCTGGCCCGCCAGACCGATCTGGTCACGGCCATCGCCCGCACCGGCCGTGCGGTCAACATCAAGAAGCCGCAGTTCCTCAGCCCGACCCAGATCAAGCACATCGTCAGCAAGATCCGCGAGGCGGGCAACGAGCAGATCATCCTGTGCGAACGTGGTGCCCAGTTCGGCTACGACAACCTGGTCGTGGACATGCTTGGCTTCCGCGAGATGATCGAAGCCACCGGCGGCCTGCCGGCGATCTTCGACGTCACCCACAGTCTGCAGCGCCGCGACGCTGGCAGCGAAGCCTCCGGTGGCCGTCGTCGCCAGGTCGTCGAACTTGCCCGCGCTGGCATGGCAGTAGGAATTGCTGGCCTGTTCCTTGAGGCGCATCCGGACCCGGATAACGCGCGCTGCGATGGTCCAAGTGCATTGCCGTTGGATGTGCTGGAGCCTTTCCTGGCGCAGATCAAGGCGCTGGACGATATGGTCAAGGCGTTCCCGGTGCTGGACATCGCGTGATCCGCCCGGGCCGGTGGCTGCTGCGCAGCCCCGGCCTCAAGCAGGCCCCTCTCTTACGTCCGTAGTGTTTCATGCAGGCACGTTTGTGGCACACGGATGGAAGAGGGGTCGATGCATCATTTGAAAAGCAGTTTGGGCTTGGCGCTGTGCGGACTCCTGCTGAGCTCCGCAGGTCATGCTGCGCCCGGGGTCAGTGGGCAGATACACAGTTCATTGACGGTGGTGCCTGCATGTGAGGTCAACGGAACGACCGCCAGTTCCAACCTCGATTTTGGTTCGTTGAACTTCGGGGCTACCAGTGCGTTGATGCAGCCGGCCGGTACCCAGGTGTTGAAACCTGATGGGGGCGCCATGAGCATCCGCTGTGCGGCAGGATTCGTTCCGGTGCTCAAGATGCGGGCGGGCCGCAATGACGGTCAGGCATCGACAGGCAGCAGGGCATTGCACGATGGTGCGGGTCACTATGTCGGCTATGACCTGTACACGGATGCCGGTTTCAACAATCTGTTGCCGATAGAAGGAGTCATCAACCTGGCGGTCAGCAATGGCGCGGCACAGACCTTGAATCTCTACGGCAAAGTCTCGGCGGCAGCGGGCTTGCCGCCAGGCACCTATACCGATTCGATAGCTGTCGAACTGTCGTTCTGATTTGCTCTTACGCAGGTCCGCTAGGGTAGGCAGATCGCAGGTGGCGCACGGCTGCCTGTATTACCGCTCAAATGGGGAGTTCGAATGAAATACAGGAACATCCGCGTTGCACTGTTCGCTGGCGGCTTGTTGTTCGCTTCGATGGCACAGGCTGGCACCGTCACCGGCCGGATCAATTCTTCATTGGTGCTGATCAGCTCCTGCCAGGTGAATGGCTCGACCGCATCAACCAATGTAAATTTTGGTGCCTTGAATTTCGGTACGCAAACGGCGCTTTTCACCCAGGCCGGAGCGCAGGTGCTTGCAGGTGGTGGTGGCACCATGTCGATACTGTGCTCGAGTGGTGCCATTCCGGTGATGCGGATCCAGGCAGGCAGCAATGATGGGCAGTCCTCCGGCGGCACGCGGGCGTTGTCGAATGGGGCGGGCAGCTTTGTTCCCTATGACATTTACACTGATTCCGGTCTAAGCACTGTTCTGCCGATCAATGGCACGATTACCTTGCCCACCAGTACCGGTGCTGCTCAGACAATCAATCTGTATGGCAAGGCAGTTGGCAAGGCAGGGCTGACGCCAGGGACGTACACGGACAGCATTTTGGTGGAACTGTCCTTTTGATCGTGCGGCGGTGGATGCTTCCGGTTCTGGTGGTTGCATATCTGGCTGCATTGACCGGTGAGGTGATCGCTGCGCCCCGCGCCGACATGCAGGTCAGTGCGGAGGTCGTTGGCGGCTGCGAGGTGGCCGCCGGCCAGTGGGGGACACTTGATTACGGAACGCGGGCTGCGCTGAACACCGAGCCCGCTGCTGCCAGCTTGTCCAGCACGGTGCAGATCAGGTGTACACCGGGCATGCAATTGTCGATGCAGGTGGACGGCGGACAGCACGGCCGCCAGCTGCAGCGCGACGGCGGTGGTGAGCGCATCCCCTATCAATTGTTCAGCGACGCAGCCAGAGGCGTGCTGCTGCCGATAGATCAATCCGTGCCCGTGCCGCTGGGCGGCGCAGGCGTGGTGACGCTGCCCATCCAAGCGGAGTTGAGCGTGCCAGCGCACTCGCCCGCGGGTATGTACAGCGATGTGTTGCAGGTTCAATTGATCTGGTAAGTGCGGTTCTCAGGGGGATGAATGTTGTTCATTAGGTATCTGGCGGTGGCCGTTGTGCTCGCTGCGTCGATGTTGTCGGTTGATGGCGCGCGTGCCGCAAGTTCGGTGCTGATCTGGCCGGTGGATCCGGTGCTGGCAGAGGGTCGGCAGAGCACGGCGTTGTGGCTGGAGAACAAGGGCGATAGCCCGATCAGCCTGCAGGTGCGTGTGCTGGCGTGGTCGCAACAGGATTTTGATGACCAGTACCAGAACCAACGCCAGGTGATCGGCATCCCGCAGATCGCACAGATCGAGCCCGGGCAGAAGCAGTTGGTGCGTATCACCCGCCTGACGCCGACGCCTGCAGGTCAGCAGCAGGCATTCCGGGTGATGATCGACGAGATCCCGACAACGGTGGCGACCGATGCCGCTGCCGCACCCGGGGTGCGTTTCAATATGCGCTATGTCATTCCGTTGTTTGTCTATGGTGCGGGCCTGACAGCCGGCGATGCGGGTCAAGGGGTACGCGATGCAAGCGGCGCGCAGGTGCGTCCGCAGCTCGGGGTGCAGCAGGTCAGCGTGGACGGCAAGGCTTACCTGCAGGTTCGCAATGACGGACCAATACACGCGCGGTTGACCGAAGCCTCCATCGAACAGGGCGGCAGGCAGCAGCTGTTGCACGACGGTTTGATGGGCTACGTGTTGCCGGGTGCAAGCATGCGCTGGCCACTGCCAGCAGCAGAAGGCCATCCCGCAGCGCTGTTGGTGCGCGTCAATGGCGCGCAGCAGCCGCAACGCCTTGTCCTTGAGTGATGGTTCGCATGATGTTGAATGAGCGAAGCGTCAGTCGCGTGGCGCTTGGGCGTACAGGGGGCGGGGCGACGAACGGCTGCCAGCGGGCTGCACCGCCGTGCGGGCGGTTGTCACGCGCCGTGCGGCAAGGTCTGTGGATGCACCTGCTGGCATTGAGCGTGGTGCCGGTATTGCCGGCTGCAGCGGTGGGGTTGCCGCTGCCAGCGTTCGATGCACAGGACGCCGCACCGCTTCCATTGCATCTGGATCTGGTGGTCAACCAAGTGGAAACGGGCCGGCAGATTGTGGTTGAGGAGCGGGGTGGGCGACTCCATGCCAGCGCGGCGGCATTGGCCGGTGCCGGTATCAACCTGCCACATCCGGCCACAGATGACATTGCGCTGGAAGATGTGCCTGGCCTGCACGCGCATTACGACCGGGCACTGCTGCGGCTGGTGCTGGAGGTGCCGCCTGCGTGGTTGGCCACGCAGACCATCAGCTATCGCGCCACGGCACCGCGCATGGCGGCGCAGGCAAGCCCGGGTGCGATGATCAACTACGACATCTACGCAAGTGACGTCGACCTTGGCGGCAGCTACCTTGCAGCCTGGAACGAGCTGCGTGTCTTCGGTGCTGCTGGCAGCCTGACCAATACAGGGCAGTTCCGCCACATCGTCAGCGGCGGCAAGGGGCAGCAGGAAGGGTATCTGCGCTACGACACCACCTGGCGCTACTCCGACGAGACCCGGCTGCTGACCTATGAAGCCGGTGATGTGATCACCGCAGCGTTGCCGTGGAGCAGCTCGGTGCGGCTGGGCGGCGTGCAGTTCTCACGTGATTTCAGCGTGCGGCCGGATCTTGTGACCTATCCGTTGCCGCAATTTGCCGGCGAGGTGGCCGTGCCGACCGCGCTGGACCTGTTCGTCAATGGCTATAAGTCCTCCAGTACGCAGCTGAGCCCTGGCCCCTATACGCTGACCAACATTCCGCTGATCAACGGCGCCGGCGAAGCGGTGGTGGTGACTACTGACGCATTGGGCCGGCAGGTCTCGACGACCCTGCCGTTCTACGTCAGCACCCGGCTGCTGCAGCCGGGGCTGGTCGATTTCTCGGTGGCAGCAGGCAATCTGCGCGAAGACTACGGCATCCGCAATTTCAGCTACGGCAAGGCGGCTGGCAGCGCCACACTGCGCTACGGCGTGCTGGACTGGCTGACCCTGGAAGGGCACGCCGAAGCCGCACGGCAGCTGTCGTTGGCCGGCGCCGGTGCCAACCTGCGCGTGGCCAACGCCGGTGTTGTGAACGCGGCAGTGAGCCAGAGCCACTTCAATGGACGACAGGCCCGCCAGCTCGCGTTTGGCTACCAGTTCAACGCTCCCCGCTACAGCCTGAGCTATCAGCGCATGCAGCGGCAGGCCGGTTATGCGGATCTGGGCGCGATCAATGCCCAGACGCTGCGCACCAGTCGCGGCAGCCAACAGGCGACCGCCAGCCTCCGTATGGGTACCTGGGGCAGCGCGGGTCTTGGCTATTTCGATGTCCGCAATGCGGACAACTCACGCAGCCGATTGCTCAATCTGTCCTGGACCCGTTCGTCGCGGTCAGGGATGAGCCTGTACATGTCGGCCAATCGGGATCTTGATGCCCATGGCTGGGCGGCGATGGCGCAGGTGATGGTGCCGATGGGCGGGCGGGCCACGCTGGCGTTGTCCGCCGAGCGTGATAACAACGGGGACCGGGTTGAACGCGTGAACTATGGGCGCCAGGCACCCACGAGCGGCGGCTTCGGCTTCAACCTTGGCTTTGCGCATGGCGGTGACGAGGACTACCGTCAGCTGGATGCGACCTGGCGCGGTGACCTGCTGCAGGTGCAGGCAGGCACCTATGGCAGCCGTTCCAGCATGACCCGTTGGGCCGATGTCAGCGGCTCGGCGGTGTGGATGGATGGGCGGATGTTTGCCGGCAATCGCGTGGACGACGCATTCGTGGTGGTCAGCACCAAGGGCCAGGCAGGTATCCCCGTGCGCTACGAAAACCAGGAGGTCGGCCGTACCGGCGCCAGCGGGCATCTGCTGGTGCCGTGGACCAGCGCCTACTATCCGGGCAAGTACGAGATCGACCTGTTGGGGTCGTCAGCGGATGTGCGCAGTGCGCTGGTGGAGGCACGCGTGATGGTGCGTGCGCGCAGTGGCTATCTGTTGGAGTTCCCGGTTGTCCGTTCCCGCGCCGCCAGTGTGGTTCTCACCGATGCACAGGGGGCGGTGCTGCCAATGGGTACGCGCGTGCAGCATGTGGAAAGCGGGGTGAACACGGTGGTTGGCTGGGACGGGCTGGTGTATCTGGAGCGTCTGGACGAGGTCAATCATCTTCAGGTGATGCAGGCCAGTGGAGAGAGTTGCGTGGCGATGTTCAAGGCCGATGACGACGACGCGGCGGTGATGATGCCTGCCCCCGTGGTGTGCCGATGAGCGGGCTGGCGCGTGTGGTGGGGTTGTTCCTGCTGTGTGCGGGAACGGGGCAGGCCGCGGCGGCGTGTTCAACGGGTAATGCAAAATCCGCGGATTTCGGGGCAGTGGGCTCCGTTGCCCTGGGTGCCGCGGCGCAGACGACCTCCACGCGTGACGCAGGCATCGAATGCAGCGGCCAGGTCCTGCAACCCTGGGAGGCGCAGGACACCTATTTCCGCGTGACCTTCAGTTCTGCCAACGCTGGCTTGCTGGGACCGACCGGGGATTTACTGAGCTACCAGCTGTACGCCTCGGCGGACAGGAACAACGGCGCAGCATTGATCCCTGCGGTGCCATTGGACCTGGTTGGGCAGGGTGTAATCGACGCACTGGGGTTGTTGCAGAGTGCAAGCGGCAAGGCGATGCCGTTGTATCTGGCGGCAGCCGGCGGCAGCAATGTCGCCGCAGGCAATTACGAGGACACCGCGACCCTGGCCTGGGAGTGGCGTTACTGTACGGCCAGCTCGGGTGGCGGGGTCTGCTCGTCATATGACACCGGCAGTGGCGTGACGACAGTCCCGGTCAACCTGGTGGTGCAGAACGACTGCAGTATCGCTGCGCCGGATCTGGATTTCGGTACTGCTGCGCTTCCCTCGGCATTTGCCGTGGTCAACGGCAGCATCTCGGTTACCTGCACCAAGGGCAGTGCCTACAGCGTCGGCCTGGGGGACGGGCAGAACCTGGCGGCGGCACGGCGCAACATGCGTTCGGCACAGGGGGAGCTGCTGGCCTACGATCTGTTCCAGGGTGTCAGCGGTATACGGTGGGGCAGCGTGGACACCGAGCGGCGCTCCAGCGCCGGCGCTGATGTCAATCCGGGCCCCGGTGCGGGCGTGGGCAGGCAGGTCTTCAACTACAACGCGAAGGTCTATGCGGATCAGGCCCCGGTGCCTGTGGGACGCTACGTGGATACCGTTCTGGTCGACATTGCTTTCTGAACCGGCAGCGTCGACTGTGCCGTTTGCGAAGATCAGGACGATATCAGGACTTTGTCCATGTTCACGCTTGGTTGTATCCTTGCATATTCGGCTCCGTAGCTCAGTTGGATAGAGCGGTCCCCTCCTAAGGGACAGGTCGCACGTTCGAATCGTGTCGGGGCCACCACCCTCGCATGGCCGACGGCCCAGCGCCGCACTGCCTGTTCCGCGGTGCCCGCTATGCATGCAGACGATTCCCTGAGCTTCCGCAGCTATGGCTGTACCGGTCATGGCCATCGGCATGCGCACGTGCAATTGGTCCTGCCGCTGCACGGCATGCTGGAGCTTGAGGTGGAGGGTCGCGGTGGGTGGCTGGACCTGCAGCGTGCGGCGTTTGTCGCGCCCGGTGCCTTGCATGTGCAGCAGGCGCAGGGGCGCAACCGTTTCCTGATCGTGGACTGCGATGCATCGCGGCTGGACGACGCGCAGCTGGAAGCCGGGCTGCAACGCCCATTCTTTGTCCTGCCGCCGGCGGCGAGGCATCTGCTGGCCTATGTGGAGCAGGCGGCGGAGGGGCGGACGCAGTTGGCGCCGGCCTTGACGCGGCAGGTGCTGCCATTGCTGCTGGATGCGGTTCTCGCGCAGGGCCGGCAACGCCGCGATGGGCGACTGCAGGCCTTGTGCGAGCGGATCCGTCTCGCCCCAGGGCAGGACTGGTCGCTGGCGCGCATGGCGAATGAGGCGGGGTTGGGCCTGACCGCACTGCACGCAGCGTTCCGTCGTGAACTGGACTGCAGCCCTGTCCAGTGGCTGCAGCGCCAACGCCTGGAATGGGCGCAGCAGCGGATCGCCGAAGGTCTACTACCACTGGCACGGATTGCACAGCAGGCTGGCTACTCCGACCAGAGTGCGCTCACCCGGGCCATGCGCCGCGAACTTGGCATCACCCCGGGACGCTACCGGCGGCAGTTGCAGGCGTAGCCTTGGCAAAAAGCGGCGAAGCCTGGGTCAATACACAGGGCTGCAGTGGTCGGAAACTGTGGCGGGTGCTGAGGACGTGGGTGGTTTGATGAAAGATCGGATGGCGGGCGGTATCGCCAATGGTGTTGCCTCGGGTGCGCTGTGGGGCCTGGTGTTCCTTGCGCCCGCAGTATTGTCGGATTTCTCCCCGTTGCAGTTGGCTGCGGCGCGGTATCTGGTCTATGGGCTGATCGCGATCGTATTGCTGGTGCCGCGCTGGCCGGCGCTGCGCGCCCACATTGGCAAGGTCGAATGGACGGCGCTCACCTGGTTGAGCCTGCTCGGCAATCTGATCTATTTCGTGCTGCTGTCGCTATGCGTGCAATGGAGTGGCGGCGCGGCGGCGGCGCTGATCGTTGGCATGGTGCCGGTGTTGGTAGCGGTGGTTGGTGCGCGCGAGCCAGGCGCTGTCCCGCTGATCCGGCTGGCCCCGGCACTGGTGCTGTGCGTGGCGGGGGTGGTGCTGATGGGAGTCGAAGCCATGGGCTCCACCCATGTCCAGGGCAACCCGGGCCAGCGCTTGATCGGGCTGCTGTGCGGGGTCGGCGCGCTGTTGTCGTGGACGGCCTATTCGGTGGGCAATACCCGTTGGTTGGCCAAGGTGCCCGATGTATCCGGACACGACTGGTCGCTGCTGACGGGCGTGGCAACCGGCGGTCTGGCCTTGCTGCTGGCACCGGTCGCCTTTGCCGACGGCGCAGCGGGACATTCGGGACGTGAATGGGCGGGCTTCTGGGCGATGGCCGCTGCGGTGGCGGTGTTTGCCTCGATCCTGGGCAATGCCTGCTGGAACCGCGCCAGCCGCGCGCTGCCGTTGACCCTGGGTGGTCAGATGATCGTGTTCGAGACCTTGTTCGGGCTGCTCTACGGCTTCCTGTGGCAGCAGCGCTGGCCAGTGGCAATCGAGATTGTTGCTGCGCTGTGCCTGCTGGTCGGCGTGGTGTGGAGCGCCGCGGCGCACCGGCCGAAGGCGGTAACGGCAGCTTCGGCCTGAGAATCCTGCGCAGTCAGGTGGCGAAAGCAGGACTGAGATGCTGCTTTCGATTGCTTGCGGGCGATAGTTGGCCTGCACGTTCCGCAGGCAGCGCCCGCAGCAGTGAACCAGCTGTTGCGCGCTGCTTGTCAGTTAAATGCGCGACGTTCGCGCTTGATGACATTTGCAACTTTTAGCTGCAGGTTTGGCGACGTTGCCTTTATCTGTGTTTTTGCAACGCAGCACTTGACAGCCTGATCCCGGCTGTTGTCTCTTGAAGGCCATGGACAGCCCGCAGCCCCTCGTCAGCCTCCTGCAGTCGCCTACCGGCGGCCAGGTGCGCGTGCCCGGGTTCGGCGGCGCCATTACCACCACCACTATTACCGTCACCATTAGCCCGGTGCGGCCCGTCGTCTTCGCGTAATTTCCGAAAACCACGGCCCCGCACCCGGATCAGGATGCGGGGGAACCCCATCAAGATGCGTGTCGGGGCCTCCAGCCGAGGTTCTTCCGATGTCGTCAGTTGCTGCTTCTCCCGCCGATTCCGCCGCGAACGCTGCCGTTCGCACTGTCGTGCACAAATTCGGCGGCACTTCGGTGGCCGATGCCGAACGTTACCGTCATGTGGCGCAGCTGTTGCTGGCCCGCGACGAGACCGTGCAGGTGACCGTGGTGTCGGCGATGAAGGGCGTGACCGACGCGCTGATCGGTCTGGCCAAGGCGGCGGCTGCAGCCGATCCGGCTTGGGACGACCGTTGGCATGAGTTGCGGGCGCGCCATCGTGGTGCCGCCGTGGCGCTGCTGGGAGAGTACTCCGGGCTGACCATCGAGTGGCTGGATGCGCGTTTCGAGCGTCTGCGCGAGATTCTGGCGGCGTTGGCCGTGATTGGTGAGTTGCCGCAGGAAGTGCTGGACCGCGTGCAGGGCCTGGGCGAAGTGTTCTCGGCCCACCTGTTGGGTCATCACCTGCAGGCCTTGGGCGAAGACGCCGACATCCTGGATGCGCGCGACGTCCTGGTGGTCAACCATGGCGAGCTTGGCGTTGATGTCGATTGGAAGTCCAGCGCTGCCAAGCTGGCGTTGTGGCGCGAATCGCATCCGGCGCAGCGGCTGGTGGTTACCGGTTTTGTCGCCCGCGACCGCAAGGGCAACATCACCACCTTGGGGCGCAATGGCAGTGATTTCTCCGGCGCCATCTTTGCCGCCTTGTTTGCCGCCGACGAACTGCATATCTGGACCGACGTCGATGGCGTGCTCTCGGCTGACCCGCGGGTGGTTCCGGAAGCAGTGCAACTGGACGCACTGAGCTATGACGAAGCCTGCGAACTGGCTTACTTCGGTGCCAAGGTGGTGCATCCGCAGACCATGTCGCCGGCCATCGAGCGCGGTCTGCCGATCATCATCCGCAACACCTTCCATCCGGATCATCCGGGTACCCGCATCACTGCCGACAGCTCCAGCAGTGGTCCGATCAAGGGCCTGACCCTGAGTGCGGACCTTGCGGTATTGAATGTCGAAGGTACCGGCCTGATCGGTGTGCCAGGTACCGCCGAACGCGTGTTCTCGGCGCTGCGCAACGCGCATGTGTCGGTGGTGATGATCTCGCAGGGTTCCTCGGAACATTCGATCTGCTGCGTGGTGAAGCAGGGCGAGGCGGAGTTCGCCCGGGACGCACTGACCCAGGCGTTCTCGCACGAGTTGGCAGCGGGCCAGGTGCAGCGCGTGCAGCTCACCAGCGGGGTGAGCGTGCTTGCAGCGGTGGGTGATGGCATGGCCGGCCAGCCGGGCGTTGCCGCACGTCTGTTCGAATCGCTGGGTCGCGCACAGGTCAATATCCTGGCCATCGCGCAGGGCTCGTCCGAACGCAACATCTCGGTCGCGATCGAAGCCTGCGATGCGACCAAGGCGCTGCGCGCCGCGCACGCCGGCTTCTGGTTGTCGCCACAGACCTTCTCGGTCGGCGTGATCGGGCCGGGCAATGTCGGTGCAGCCTTGCTTGAGCAGTTGTATGCGTCCGAAGCGGCGCTGCTGGCCAGGGCCAAGCTGGATCTGCGCCTGCGTGCGGTCGCCTCGCGCAACCGCATGGTGCTCGACCAGCGTGGCATGCACGGCAACTGGAAGGCCGCATTCGACTCGGCAGCGCTGCCGAATGATCTTGATCTGTTCACCGAGCACCTGTTGTCGGCGCGTCTTCCGCATACGCTGATCATCGATTGCAGTGGCAGTGCCGAAGTCGCCGATCGCTATGCCGGCTGGTTGGCCGCTGGCATCCATGTGGTCACCCCGAACAAGCAGGCTGGCTCCGGTCCGCTGGCGCGCTACCAGGCGATCCGCGAGGCGGCGGCGTCTACCGGCGCACGCTTCCGCTATGAAGCCACGGTGGGCGCGGGTCTGCCGGTGATCACCACGCTGCGCGATCTGGTCGATACCGGTGATGACGTGACGGCGATCGCCGGTATTTTCTCCGGCACGCTGGCCTGGTTGTTCAACAAATACGATGGCAGCGTGCCGTTCTCCGAGCTGGTAACGCAGGCGCGTGGCATGGGCTACACCGAGCCGGATCCGCGTGACGACCTGTCCGGCGTGGATGTGGCCCGCAAGCTGGTGATCCTCGCCCGCGAAGCCGGGTATGAGTTGAGCCTGGAAGACGTGGCGGTGGAAAGCCTGGTGCCCGCTGCATTGCAGGGCGCGAGCGTCGACGATTTCATGGCACGCCTGCATGAAGTGGACGCCGGCTTCGCGCAACGCCTGGCCGATGCGCGTGCGCGTGGCAATGTGCTGCGCTATGTCGCCCAGTTCAAACCGGGGCAGCAGCCCAGCGTTGGCCTTGTGGAGCTGCCCGGTGAGCATGCCTTCGCAAACCTGCGCCTGACCGACAACGTGGTGCAGTTCACCACCCGTCGTTATTGCGACAACCCCCTGGTGGTGCAGGGCCCGGGTGCTGGCCCGGAAGTGACGGCGGCCGGCGTGTTTGCCGATGTGCTGCGAGTGGCGGCTGGCGAGGGAGCGCGATTGTGAGCGGCGTGTTGAACAGTTCCGTGGCACGCCAGGCGCGGGCATTCTCGCCGGCGTCGGTGGCCAATGTGGCGGTCGGCTTTGATCTGCTGGGCTATGCGGTGCCTGACGTTGGCGACACGGTAACGGTACGTCGCATTGATGCGCCGGAAGTGCGCATCGTCGCCATTCGCGGTTCGGCGGTGGAGTTGCCCCTGGATGCGCCCAGCAATACCGCAGGTGCGGCGCTGATTGCCTTGCGCGAGGCGCTGGCGCTGCCGTTCGGTTTCGAACTGGAGATCGACAAGGGCATACCACTGAGCTCGGGCATGGGCGGCTCGGCTGCGTCCTGTGTGGCGGCCTTGATCGCTGCCAATGCCTTGCTCGATGTGCCGCTGAGCCGTGAGCAGCTTTACCGGTACTCATTGGAAGGCGAAGCGGTCGCCAGTGGCAGCCGCCACGGCGACAACCTTGGCCCGATGTTCCTCGGTGGTTTGGTGCTCTCTACCTTGGAGCGATTGGTGCCGGTGCCGGTGCCTGCGCATTGGCATAGCCTGCTGGTGCATCCGGAGGCGTTGCTGGAAACGCGGCGCGCACGGGAGGCGTTGCAGGGCAGCTATGCATTGAAGGAGTTTGTCGCCCAGAGCAGCAATCTGGCCCTGGTACTGGCCGGTTGCCATGCCGGCGATGCGGGCCTGGTGCGGGCGGGCTTGGCCGATGTTCTGGTCGAGCCGCGGCGTGCGCCCCTGATTGTCGGCTTCGACGCGGCCAAGGCCGCCGCACTGGCTGCAGGCGCGATGGGTGCAAGCATCTCCGGTGCAGGCCCCAGTGTCTTTGCCTGGTTTGAAGACCGTGACGCTGCATTGGCTGCCGCGCCCAAGGTGCAGGCAGCCTTCGCTGCGGCAGGTTTCGACAGCCAAAGCTGGGTAAGCCCGATCAACAGCCCCGGCGCCAGACTGCTCTGAGCGTTCAAGCCCCTCTCCCGCCGGGAGAGGGGCTTGGGGTGAGGGGGACGCTTGCGCGGTCATTGAGTCCAGCGCACCACACCAACCATTTTCCGGATCTCCGAATGAATTTCATCTCCACCCGCAATGCTTCTCCCGCCGCCACGCTGAGCCAGGCCATTGCCGCCGGCTTGGCGCCCGATGGTGGACTGTACGTACCCGGGCAGATGCCAGCGGCACGTAATCTACAGTCTGGAGATACTCTCGCCGCGACCGCTACCGAGCTGCTGCAGCCCTTCTTCGCTGACGACGCCCTGGCATCCGAATTACCGAAGATCTGCAGCGAAGCCTTCGACTTTCCGGCGCCACTGCAGGCCTTGGCGACCCGCAACGATCATGTGCTGGAGCTGTTCCACGGTCCCACTGCGGCGTTCAAGGATTTCGGTGCGCGCTTCCTTGCTGCGAGCCTGTCGCGCTTGCGCGCGGGGCAGGAGCGTCCGCTGACCATCGTGGTCGCAACGTCTGGTGACACCGGCGCTGCTGTCGCCGCAGCCTTCCACAATCAGCCCAACCTTCAAGTCGTGGTGCTGTACCCGGATGGGCGTGTATCACCGCGTCAGGCGCATCAGCTTGGCTGCCTGGGCGGCAGTATCCGGGCACTGCGCGTGGCCGGGTCGTTCGACGATTGCCAGGCCATGGCCAAGCAGGCGCTGGGCGATACCGATCTGCAGGCGCGGGTGCCATTGAGCTCGGCCAACAGCATCAGCCTCGGCCGCCTGTTGCCGCAGATGAGCTACTACGCACACGCGGCGCTGAGCCATCAGGCCGCGCACGGCTCACTGCTGAATTTCGTCATTCCCACCGGGAACCTTGGCAACGCGATGGCGGCAGTGATGGCGCGCGCGCTGGGCGTACCGTTGGGGCGTATCGTGCTGGCGACCAATGCCAACCGTGTATTACCTGACTACTTCAATGGTGGTGACTACGCGCCGAAGGCCAGTGTCGCCACGCTTGCCAATGCGATGGACGTGGGTGCCCCGAGCAATTTCGAACGACTGCGCTGGCTGTACAAGGGCGATGATGCAGCACTGCGCGCTGCCTTTACCTCGCAGGCGGTGGACGATGCCACCATCCGCGAGACCATTGCTCGCCGCTATGGTGCCTATGGCGAAGCGTTCTGTCCGCATACCGCCACGGCGGTGCACGTTCTGGAGCAGCTGCGTGCCAATGGCAGTGCAGCGTCGGATCAACATTGGGCAGTGGCAGCGACCGCGCACCCGGCTAAATTCGAGTCGGTGGTCGAGCCGCTGATCGGCCGTGAAGTCGAAGTGCCGCCTGCGCTGGCCGAGCTGTTGAAACGTCCCGCCCACGCCGAACCCTGCCCACCGGATTACCCGGCCCTGCGCGAAAAGCTGTTGTAGGAGGTAGTGCCGAGCCATGCTCGGCAGAGGCTTTCTCGGCAAATCGGGTCAGGTAGTGCCGAGCCATGCTCGGCAGGAGGCTTCACCGGTAATGCCTCAGCCGAGCATGGCTCGGCTCTACAGGTGAGGCCTCAGAACTCGTCGTTGGCCAGCTGTTGCAGTTCGGCGAAATCCAGGATCTCCACCACGTTCAGGTGGGGCAGGGCGATCAGACCCTGCTGGCGCAGCTTGGTGAAGGTACGGCTCACGGTTTCCATGGTCAGGCCAAGATGGTCGGCGATATCGCCACGGCCCATCGGCAAGGAGACCCGGTTGCTGCTGCGGCCGTTCAAGGTTGCCTCACGGGCAGCCAGGCGCAGCAGGAAGTCAGCCAGTCGCTCCGGCGGCTGCAGGCGGGCCAATGCAAGTGCATTGTCCTGAGCTGCGTCAAGCTCCTGGCAGGCGCGTTGCAGCAGCTTGCGCTCCAGGTGCGGGTAGCACCCGGCAGACCCGGCTGTCGGCAATCGCCTCGATATCGTAGCGATGGTGGTCGCTGCCGCTCAGGCCCAGATAATCGCCCGGCAGTACGAAGCCGTTCACCTGGCGGCGGCCGTCGGCCAGGGTGCGCACCAGACGCAGCGCGCCCTCGGTTACTGTATAGACATAAGCGCGCGGCTCACCGGCACGTGCCAGCGTAGTGCCCATGGCGACTGGCGTGGAGACGGTAATCTGCTCCAGCGCATGTACCTCATCACAGGACAGGGCCGAGCACACCGACAGGTGGCGGACCGAGCACTGCAGGCACTCGCGCCCGCCATTGCCTTCGGGGGCAACAGACGAAACGGGGTATTGCTCGGTGCCTTGGGCTGGCCGGGACATGTCTACAGCAGGGGGGGAGGGTGCCCCAAATTGTACTTCATGCGGCCAGACGGGCGGTGTGCGGCTAGAATTGGCGACCGTTCCCCCTATTGAGTTGCAGGAGTTTTGCCCGTGATCAAGCCCCGTACCCCGCCCGGCATCATGGAATTGTTGCCGCGCGAGCAGATCGCGTTCCAGCGCATGCTGGACGTCATCCGCCGCAACTACGAGCGCTTCGGGTTCCTGCCGGTGGAAACCCCGGTGTTCGAGCTGTCCGATGTGCTGCTGACCAAGTCCGGCGGCGAGACCGAGCGCCAGGTGTACTTCGTGCAGTCCACCGGTGCGCTGGCCAATGCTGCCGAGTCGGCCGACAAGGGCGGCCTGCCGGAGATGGCGCTGCGCTTCGACCTGACCGTGCCGCTGGCCCGTTACGTGGCCGAGCACGAACACGACCTGAGCTTCCCGTTCCGTCGCTACCAGATGCAGCGTGTCTACCGTGGCGAACGTGCCCAGCGTGGCCGCTTCCGCGAGTTCTACCAGTGCGACGTCGATGTGATCGGCAAGGACACGTTGAGCATCCGTTACGACGCGGAGGTGCTGGCAGTCATCTACGCAGTGTTCTCGGAGCTGCGCATCGGCAACTT
>QFOV01000389.1 GCA_003248565.1 Stenotrophomonas sp. | reverse complement strand
CGGCTTCATGTTTGCCTATAAGCGCTCGCTCCCTATGCAGCACACCATGGACAAGCTGGTACTCAAGGTTCCGGTCATCGGCCAGATCCTGCATAACAGCTCCATTGCCCGCTTCGCCCGCACCACGGCAGTGACCTTCAAAGCCGGCGTGCCCTTGGTGGAGGCCTTGGGTATCGTCGCTGGCGCAACCGGCAGCAGCGTCTACGAAAAAGCCGTGCTGCACATGCGCGACGACGTGGCCGTCGGCTACCCCGTCAACATGGCAATGAAGCAGGTCAACCTGTTCCCGCACATGGTGGTGCAGATGACCGCCATCGGCGAAGAGGCTGGTGCTCTGGACACGATGCTGTTCAAGGTGGCCGAGTACTTCGAGCAGGAAGTAAACAACGCTGTGGATGCATTGAGCAGCCTGATCGAACCGATGATCATGGTGTTCATCGGCGTCGTGGTAGGCGGCATGGTCATTGGCATGTACCTGCCAATCTTCAAGCTGGCCTCAATTGTTGGATAATTAACGAATGGCATTTCTCGACCAGCATCCCGGCCTCGGCTTTCCCGCCGCGGCCGGACTGGGACTGCTGATCGGCAGCTTCCTCAATGTGGTGATCCTGCGCTTGCCCAAGCGCATGGAGTGGCAGTGGAAGCGCGATGCGCGCGAAATCCTCGAGCAACCCGATATCTATGAGCCGCCACCGCCCGGAATCGTGGTGGAGCCGTCGCACTGCCCGCACTGCAAGCACAAGCTGAGTTGGTACGAGAACATCCCGCTGTTCAGCTGGCTGATCCAGCGCGGCAAATGCCGGCATTGCCAGGCGCCGATCTCCATCCAGTACCCGATCGTGGAGCTGGTTACCGCCTTGATGGTGTTGGCCAGCGTCTGGCAGTTCGGTTTCGGCTGGCAGGGCTTTGGCGCGATCGTGTTGAGCTGCTTCCTGGTGGCGCTGTCCGGCATCGACCTGCGCACCCAGCTGCTGCCCGACCAGCTCACCATCCCACTGATGTGGCTGGGCCTGATCGGCAGCATGGACAACCTGTACATGCCCACCAAGCCAGCATTGATAGGTGCAGCGGTTGGCTACCTGTCGCTATGGACAGTGTGGTGGCTGTACAAGCAGATCACAGGCAAGGAAGGTATTGGCCACGGCGACTTCAAGCTGCTGGCGGCACTGGGTGCCTGGTGCGGGCTGAAGGGCATCCTGCCGATCATCCTGCTGTCGTCGCTGGTCGGCGCCATCATCGGCTCGATCTGGCTGTACTCGCGCGGCCGCGACCGCGCTACGCCTATCCCCTTCGGCCCCTACCTGGCCATCGCCGGCTGGCTGGTCTTCATGTGGGGCGACCAGATGATAGGCGGCTACATGCGACTGGCAGGCTTTCAGCAATAAGCGATCGCAAGCGACAATGGCCCTTCAAGGGCCATTGTTGTTTTGGAGTAATCGCATGAGCAGCTTCATCGTCGGACTGACCGGCGGCATCGCCTCGGGCAAGAGTGAAGTCAGCCGGCGCTTCGAGGCACTGGGCATCACCGTCGCAGATGCGGATATCGCAGCGCGCGAGGTGGTGGCGATCGGCAGCCCCGGGCTTGCCGCGATTGCCGAGCTGTTTGGTGCCGAGGTCCTGCAGGCCGATGGCAGCCTGGATCGAGCCCACCTGCGCCAGCGCGTGTTCGCCAACCCCGACGAACGCCGCGCGCTTGAAGCCATCACCCACCCCGCCATCCGTGCCCGTGTACGTGGCGTCTGTGAGGCAGCGGCCAGTCCCTATGCGATTGCGGCCATTCCACTACTCACCGAAGCGGGTGGACGGGCGACCTACCCCACGGGCGACCTACCCCTGGCTGCAGCGCATTCTGGTGGTGGACACTCCGGAGGAAGTACAGCACGCACGCTTGCGCAGCCGCGACAACATCGATGCCGCGCTGGCCGAGCGCATGATCCAGGCCCAGGCCAGCCGTGCGCAGCGCTTGGCATTGGCTGACGATGTGATCGCCAATGACGGTCACCCGGACGCGTTGCAGGCGTATATCGAAGCACTGCATGCACGCTATCTGGAGCTTGCCGCGGCGGGGCGATGACTCAAACCAACTGTGGAGCGAGCCACCGCTCTGCGTAGCTGATGCTGTTCACTTCGGCGCCACCACGTTGCCAGCATCCAGAGCAGTCGATGCAGCGGCCCACTGTCTGCATGTGGGAGCGGCGTAAGCCGCGAAACTGGCGTTACCAAAACACCATCGTCTGATGATGTGTTTGCTTCGCGGCTTACGCCGCTCCCACAAAACCGCCAACACCAGCGGCCGGACATCGGTTTCCGGGCGACTCCAATGCTGAAGTGAGCAGCATTGCAACACCGCAAGGCCATTCGAGTAGCAGCGAACCAGTGGTTCGCCGCCCCATTAGCTGAAGATGGGCCCACATCTCCGCAATCCCACTGATCAGGCTTGCTCTGGCGAAAAGGTCAGCGTCGCAATCACACCGCGCTCCGTGCCCGGACGGATATCCACCTGCCAGCCGTAGAGCGCGCAAAGTCGGCTGACAATGGACAAGCCGATACCGCCGCCCTGCGAATGCCCAGCATGGGTACCGCGATAGCCGCGCTGGAACAGGCTGGCAGCATCTTTCTCGCTCAGGCCAGGCCCGTTATCGATCACTTCCACGGCATTGCTGCCCACCCGCACCAGCACCCGGCCTTCCTGCGAATACTTGACGGCATTGCCGATCAGGTTGCCCAACGCCACGGACAACGCCGACTCTGGCGCGTCGATCACCAGCTCGCGCGAGCCTTCCAGCGCCAGTTCCAGCGGCTTGCCACCAAGCTGGGCACGGTGTGACTCCAGCAACTGCTCGGCAACCCGGGCGACATTGCTGCTGCCTTGTGCACGCTCATTGCGCGACAACAGCAGCAGCGAGCCGATCAGATCACTGCATTGCTGCTCGGCGCGCTGGATACGCTGCAGGCGCTGCAGCACTTTGTCATCAATGCCAGGACGGGCGAGCAACAGCTCGGTAGCCCCTCGAATCACCGCCAGCGGCGTACGCAACTCATGGCTGACGTCGGCATTGAACTCACGGTCGCGCTGCACAACTTCAGTCAGACGTGCCGAGTAATCGTCAAGCGCCTCAGCCAACTGCCCCACCTCATCATCGGGAAAGCGCGGCGCAAGCGGCTCAGGGTGGGCGTTACCGCCACGATAGGCGCGCAAGCGTGCGGCGAGGTCAGACACTGGCCGCATCACCCTTGAGGCCGACCACCAGCCCAATACCCAGGACAGCAAGCTGAAAATGATCACCGACAAGAACAGCGCCCGGTTGAGCTGCTGCTCGCCACGAAGCGCCTGCCCCATGTCGTAGGCGATGAAGAACCACGCATCCGGCGTCTTGCGTACACCAACCTTGTAAGAGAAGGGCTTGCCCTCGGCATCCTCACCGCTGATGGTGTGGATGCCGTCCTGCAAACCTTCCCATTCGGGATAGTCTCGGCGCAGGCTATCAAGCTTGTCAGGGCGGAACAGGAAAGCACGCATCTGCTGGACCGGCGCAACCACGTCGGTACCGCCACTGCGCATGTAGCTCTGCCAGGAAGCATCGAGGTTGCGGTTCATCACATCTTCGACGAGCTGGTTCTCTACCCGCATCCGCGCCCAGTTCGTGGCAAACGCAAAAAGTGCCGTCAGGCAAAAGCCCAACAGCACAAACGAGACGATGATGCGGCTGCGCAGGCGGCGGCGGTACCGCCCCCGCTTGCGAACAGGCTCAGGTAATGCTGATTCAGGCATCGGGTGCGGAGATACGATAACCAATGCCGTGGCGGGTCTGGATCATCGGTACTTCAAACGGCTTGTCGACCACCGCGCGCAGGCCATGGATATGCACGCGCAGCGAATCCGAATCCGGTAGCTCCTCACCCCAGACACGGGTTTCAAGTTCCTGACGGGTAACCACCGCCGGTGATGCTTCCATCAAGGCCTGCAGGATCTTCAGCGCGGTCGGGTTGAGCTGCAGCAGCTTGCCTTGGCGGCGCACTTCCAGCGTATCGAGGTTGTATTCCAGATCCCCCACTTCCAGCACGCGGGTGTGTGCACCCTTGCCGCGGCGCGACAACGCGTTGAGCCGCACTTCAACTTCCTGCAGCGCGAACGGCTTGATC
>QFOV01000025.1 GCA_003248565.1 Stenotrophomonas sp. | reverse complement strand
TCAGGTCGCCCAGCTGGGCCATCGCGATTCCGCGTAGCGCCAGTGCAGGAGGATCGTCACGCAATGCGACGTGCTTGAGCGCGGTGAGTACGTCACCGGTAGCCAGGGCGCGTGCGGAAGCTGCGATCAGGGAATCCATCTACGCAGGCTAACTGCGGGCGGGCGTGGATGCACTTTTCCGCGATGACGCGCCTGCACAGGCAGTCGAGTCATCCCTAGGGGGAATGCCTGCGCGCTGCAAGACAACCGCTAAAAAGCGCCCTCACCCCTACCCCCGCTCCGCGCCCCGGCCCTTGCGCTGGCGCAAGGTCGGTCAACGGGCAGCGAACCAGAGGTTCGCAAGCTACCCCTCTCCCCCCGCAACGCGGGAGAGGGGACAGCCCACTTTCCTGCGGGACGAAGGGACAGCCCTGGTCGACAGGTCGCCCGGGGGCTGCCGCTTACCTGCGATTGATGAAGAACTCCACCGGCACCATCACCTCCACCGGGTCACCAGCGACGTCCGCAGGCGGTGCCGGCACCGGTGTTGCGCGTGCCACTGTCTCCAGCGTGGCGTCGTCCAGGCTGTCATGACCGCTGCTGCGACCGATCCGGGCATTGCTGACCCTGCCCTGCCTGTCCACGCTGAAGCGCACATAGGCCACGCCTTGCTGGCGCAGACGCTCGGCCAGGCGTGGGTAGCGACGGTACTTTTCCAGATGTCCCAGCAGCTGCCCTTGCCAGGTAACCGAGGCCTGCGCCTGTTGCCCGGCCGTGGTCTGGCGGGCGGCGTAGCGCTCACTCGGCTTGGCGCTGACATCTGGTGGCGCCAGGGTCTGGTCGACGCTGTGGGCGTCGGAGGCAGGTACCTGTTCGCGCGGTTGCGGCGGCACGTAGGCGTCAACCACCTCCGGCTCCTGCGGCGGTGGCTCGCGTTCCACGCGCGGCGCCGGGGTCGGCTCGCTGCGTTGCTGCTCCTGCTGCGGCGGGCCCTGCGGGATCTCGGTCGGCGCGGCGGGTGGAGCTTCGGGCGTCTCGGCCAGATCGACCATTACCGCTTCCAGTGGTTGCTGGTCGGCCAGCACGGGCGGCGTGCGCAGACTCCACCACAGCGCCGCGCCGATGACCACGGCGTGCAGCAGCAGCGCCAGCGCGAAACTGCCGCCCCAACGCAGGCGGGAGGATGCAGTAGCGGCGGTCACGGCGACTGCTCTACCCCGACCAACGCCACTTTCAGGTAGCCGGCACGACGCAGCAGGTTCATGGCTTCCATCAGGTCGCCATAGCTGACCGAACGGTCGGCGCGCAGGAAAATGCGCTGCGAATGATCACCTTGGGTGCGCTTCTCCAATTCCGCCGCCAGCGCGTCAGCCGACACCGCAGTCTCACCAACGCGCAGCGACAGATCGGCCTGCACGGTGAGGAACAGTGGCTCGGCATCGCGCGGCTGTGGTTTGGCGCTGCTGGCCGGCAGTTCCACCGGCACATCGACGGTGGCCAGCGGCGCGGCCACCATGAAGATGATCAGCAGCACCAGCATCACGTCGATGAACGGCGTGACATTGATCTCGTGTGCTTCGTCCAGCGCTTCGTCGCCGGACTCGCGGGAAGTACGGATTGCCATTGCCAGGCCTCAGCGCGCGTCGCGCGGCAACGCGCGGCCGCAATCCAGATCGCGCGAGACGATCTGCTGCACGCTGGCGGAGATGTCACCGCCCAGTGCCCGCAGGCTCAGCAGACGGCGACTGAAGTGGTTGTAGATCACAACCGCGGGGATCGCCGCGACCAGGCCCATCGCGGTGGCCAACAAAGCTTCGGCGATGCCCGGTGCAACCACTGCAAGATTGGTGGTGTTGGACGCGGCGATGCCGACGAAGCTGTTCATGATGCCCCACACGGTGCCGAACAGACCGACGAACGGCGCCACCGCACCGATGCTGGCCAGCAGACCAACACCGCCGCGCAGGCGCCGGCTGTTACCCAGCTCGATGCGCTCAAGCCGCGAGCCGAGACGTTCCTTGACGCCATCATGGCCCTGCGCATCGGCGGACAAGGCCAGCTCGGTACGCGCCGCACCCAGCATGCCGCGTGCAAGGTCCGATTGCTGCAGCAACGGCTGCGCCTCCGCACTATCGAGGCTGCCACTGACCTCCAGCACCTCGCGCGCGGCCTGCAGCTCACGGCCGATACGACCAAGCTCCAATGTCTTGGCGATCAGGACCGTCCAGGTTGCCAGCGATGCCAATGCCAGGCAGATCATCACCGCCTGCACCACCCAGTCGGCGGACTGGTACATGGCCCAGGGCGTGAGTACCTGTGTGGTTGCGGTCGAGGAAATGTCAGCGTGCATGGAAAGATTCCGGATCGTCGTGGAAGAAAGTCGCACTGGCGATCTGGCTGGTGCGTTGAACGTTGTACAAAATGGCGTCGTGTCTGCACGGCACCACCTGCTGCGTATCGGCAGCGGTGGACTGCATCATGGCCGTTCCTCACCGTCCACCGGCTCGCGCGGACTGGGCCGCGACAGCACATAGGCAGCACTGGCCAGGAAGAATACGGCCACCGGCACAGCCAGCTTCCAGCTCGGATGCGCGCCGATGAAGAACAACACGTAGCCCAGCGCCATGCCGCCAGCGGCAAAGCACTTGCCCTTGCGGCTCACCGCGCCCTGCTCGCGCCACAGCCGCAACGGCCGACCGTAGCGCGGATGCTGCAGCAGCCACGCTTCAAAGCGTGGCGAGGATTTGGAAAAGCACCACACCGCCAGGATCAGGAAGATGGTGGTCGGCATCACCGGCAGCAAGGCACCGATCACGCCCAGCGCCACCATCAACCAGCCCATGCAGAACCACAGCCAGCGGATCACGTCGCTGCCTTCATGGCGGCTGCTGGTGCGTCCCCCTGCATCAGGCGAATTCCTGCTCGACGTAGCCACGCACCGTGCGGAACGCAGCATTGGCGCCTTCGATGGCGGCCGCTTCCTGCGCTTCGGTCATGCTGATGCCATCCAGCGACGCAGTGAACTCACGCCAGTGGCGGGCTGCGCCATCCGGATGTGCGGCCAGGTGGCTGGCACCAAACGCCGCGCCCAAGCCCAGCTTGCCAGCCAGCTTGAACAGGATGGTGCCACCGAGGTTGGAGCCTTCAGCCACGTACAGCCAACCCAGCGCCTGCGGCAGCTCGATGTCGTCGGGGATGACGGCGGCGCTGTCGGCGGGAACGTCCTGTTGCAGGTCACCCAGATCAGCAACGATCTGCTGCAGGCGCTGGCGCTGTTCCAGATCCGGCAACAGCGCGCGCAGCAACGGCGTTGCATACAGCGCCTGGATGTCGCGGTGGAAACGGTATTGCACGCGCACGAACTTGGCGAAGCGCTCGCGGCTGGCAAAGATGTCCTCGGACATGATCCGCTTGTCCAGCGAATCGTGGGTGGTGCTGGTAGCCGCCTTCAGGCGCTGGCTACGGGTGGGAGCTGCAATGGTTTCGGTCGTGGTCATGGTCTGCAACAACGAAGCGGAGGGGGAAACCGGATCCATCCTCTGATGGACTGGCCGGTCGTCCTGATTGAGACGTCTGCCGGGGGCCTTCCCCCAAGTGGCCTGCATGGTGTGCTGCAACCGGCGATCCCGGCGCTGCCGCGCCGGGATCACCTGCTGCATCGATCACACCCTATCCATCAGTAGCGGAAGGTCAGTGCAATCCGCGCGGTACGGCCCGGCGCCGGCAGGATGCCCAACGCCAGCGGGTCCAGGTAGTAACGGTCGGTGGCGTTGTCCAGGTTCACGTCCAGGTTCCACTGGTCGTTGAAAGACCAGCTGGCGAACAGGTCGACGATGGTCGCCGGTCGGTACAGCTGCTGGATCGCCGACAGGCCGACGTTCCATTCCTTGTCCAGCTTGCTGATCGGGCCGGCGTTGTGCACCACGCGGGTACCGAAGGTCAGCCGTTCGTCGAACAGGCGCGAACCCAGGGTCATGTTGACCGTGTAACGCGGCGGGTTCTGGGTATTGCTGTAGGAACCCTCGAAGCCACCGTCCACGCAGTTCGGGGTGTTCTTCAGCTCCTCGATGTTGCGCTTGATGCCGTATTCACGACGCTCGGCGGCGATATCCGGTGCACAGGTCTTGGCCTTGAAGTAGTAGTGCGCGGACAGGTCGGCGAACACCTTGCCGGCATCGTAGTTGGACTGGAACTCCATGCCCGACACCTTGAAGCGATCCACATTGCGGATCAAACCGGCCGACAGCGTGCGGTAATCGCGGGTGATCAGGTCATCCACGCGGGTATCGAAGTAGGCCAGCTTCAGTGCCAGCTGGTCGCCATTGGCGAACAGGTCGCGCTTGATGGTGCTGGCGCCGATTTCCCAGCTGCCGGAGCGCTCGGGCTTCAGCTCGCCCACCGGCTTGGCGGCGGTGAACAGGCCCAGCGTGGTCTCGAACAGGCTCGGCAGCTTGGTGCCCTCGGCGTACTTGAGGTAGACCATGCTGTCGTCGTCGAAGTGGTAGGTAACGCTTGCAGTCGGCGAGAATGCACTGTCGCGGCGCTTGATCGGCTTGGACCAGGTCCAGCTCACCGGCACCATCAGATCCTCCGCGGCATCGGCATCGTAGAAGTTCCAGCCACCGATATCGGCCACCGTGCCCTTCTTGTACGGCGAGGCCAGCAGCGACGCTTCGGTGAAGTTGCCATTGGCATCCGGGTACCAGTTCAGCATCGCGATGCGCTTGGCACGCCATGACGGCAGGCTCGGGTCACCGTCGAGCAACTGGGTGTAGCGGTACTGACCCTGGGCCTCGAACTTGTCCTCGGTCGCCAGCCGATTGCGGTCGTGCACATTGACCCGGTTCCAGCGGCCACCGGCCATGAACTCCCAGTGTTCATTGGGCTCCCACTTGATCGATGCGACCGCGCTGTATTCCTTGCGCTCGGCATTGCGCAGGAAGCGGTTGTTGACCAGATCGTCATGCATGATCGGCGAGTTCGGGCGGATGTCCTCGTCGCTGAGCGACAGGCCGTAGTCGAAGGTGAACAGACCTGCGCTGGTTTCCAGCAGCGAGGTATTGCTCACGTCCATGCCGAAGCGTTGCTGCTTCAGCGGGTTGGCATAGGCATCCTTGTAGCCGGGGTTGCCGCTGAAGCTCGGCGCGTCATACCACTCGGTGCGACGGTCGAAGTACCACGGGGTGATGCCGGTCAGGCTGTTGTACATCAGGCTTTCGGCAAGGGTGTACCAAGCGTTTGCACGCAGGTCGACCAAGGCGCTGTCCGGATTGAAACGGTAGCGCAGGCTGTAGCTGTCCATGTCGACATGGCCCGGGTCCCACTGCGGCACGCGATCGCGGTCCACGCGGATGATCTGCGAGGCCATGATCTCGCCGGCAGTGCCTTCATAGCGGCGGTAGCCCAGTTCCAGCGTCTGCGCATCGTCGATGCGCCAGGTGCCCTTGAGCAGCGCCGATTCCGAACGCGAGGAGGTATTGAACACTTCGGTGCGCGGCGGGTTCAGCGGTGCCAGCGTGCGCCGGGTCTGCGGGAAGTCGTCATAGCCGTGCTTGCCGCCGAAATAGTTGCCGGTATCGCGCCAGGCATACGCCGCCACCAGGTCGAAACGGTCCCAGCGCTGGGCCACGGCCACGTTGGCGAACTGGTTGCCAGTGGCGTTGCGGTCGGTGCGTGGTGCGGCGCTGTAGTCGGGCACGTTGTTGGCGCTGTTGTTGGCCAGGCCGGTACGCACGCGGATGCCGCTGTCACGGCCTTCGCGCAGCACGTCATCCACTTTCAAGGTCTCCATCTCGACCACGCCACCGATGCCGCCGGAGGCATTTGCCTGCAGGCTCGGCCCCTTGGTGATGGTGATGTTGGAGATCAGGTCCGGATCGAGGTAGGTGCGCTGCGACTGGCCAGCGTAACCACGGTAGGTATCCATGGTGGACTGGCCACCATCGATGATCACCGGGATGCGGCTTTGCCCCTGGATGCCACGGATGTTCACGTCCAGGGCATTGCCCACGCGCGGATCACCGGCGGTGACGCCAGCCACACCCTTGATGATGTCGGCGGTGGAGGTGCCACGGAAGCGTTCGATGGTCTGCTGCGGGATGTAGGCGGTCGAACCGGTGGTGCGGTAGGTATCGAGCAGGCGCGCGGCGTCGCTGCCGCTGCCTTCGCCACCACGCTGATCGCCGGCCACGCTCAGCGTGCCGGTCACGACCAGATCGTCCGCGTTGGCACCCGCAGGCAGCTTTTCGAGCGTCACCGCACCATTGCCGCTGCGGCGGGCTGCGAGGCCGGTGCCGCGCAGCAGCTGCTGCAGCGCCGCTGCCGGTGCCAGCTGGCCGGAAACCGGTGCCGAGGTCGCACCGTCAGCCAAGGCTGCGGTATAGGCCACCTGTACGCCAGACTGACGCATGTACTGGCCCAGGGCTGCGGCAAGCGGCTGTGCGGGGATATCGAACTGCGCGGAGGCGCTGGCCACGGTGGCCTGCGCCATTGCGGGAACGGCTGGCGTCATCACTGCCAGGCCGGCGGCCAGCATCGCGACGTGCAGACGGGACAGGCGCAGGCGTGGGCCGGCGCGGAAAGAACTGGGCATTGAAAATCCTGTTGTCGAAGCCGCAATGAGGCGGCGGAGGTTCGACGTACGTGGCGGCGGCTGAGGTACGGTCGGGGTTAAGACGAATGAACCGGGCAAACCCCCAAGATCAATCGCCCAGCTCAGCTAGCGACGCGCTGGCAGCTCGTTTTCCTGTGCCTGCACGATGGCGATGCCGAACGGCAACCGCGTCACTTGCAAGCCACTGCCCGCGGCCAGCGCGTCCAGCGCCTGCTCGGGTTGATCCAGACGCAACGCCGCATTGATCGGCGGCAACGCCGACAGATCGCCACGCACGAATACATGGCCAGGCCGATAGCGCCCCAACTCAGCCAGCACCTGCGTCACCGGCACGTTCTCCAGCAACAGCTCGCCGCGTCGCCATGCAGCGACATGATCAGGCGCCAACTCCGCGCCACGCTCGGCAACGCCGCCACTGCTCCAGCCCGCGGTCTGCCCAGCCTGCAGGTACATCCAGCCCTGGTCAGGGCGCGCTGCTACCCGCACACGCCCCTGTTCGACCGCGGTATCGACGCGATCAGCTTCCCGGCTGACCACGAATGCGGTGGAGATATCCTCCACCACGCCATCACCGACGGTAATGCGGAAGGGTGCGCCGGCTTGCGGCACAACCTCGAACCAGGCGCGCCCACGCAGCAGCTCGATACGCCGGGTGGCCTCGCCGTAATGCACGGCAATGGCCGCACCGGCATCCAGCACCGCGGTTGAACCGTCGGGCAGGTGGACATGCTGGATGGCCACATCCGCGCGGTGGTCCGCGCGCATGCGCAGCGCCAGCTCCGGCGCCGACATCACCCCGCAGAACAGCGCCAGCACCGCCACCGCCGCCAACCAGCGCCGCTGCGCATGCCGCTGCGGGCGCTGCACCAGCACCGTGGTCTGCGGGCGGGCAGCGAGACTGCGCCAGAGCACGCGTTCATGTTCAAACGCGTGGCGGTGCCCGGGCTGCAGCAGCCATTGCTCGAACGCCTGCATGTCAGGCTCGCCCATGGTTCCCGATGCCAGCCGCAGCACCCAGTCGCGCGCCTGCTGCGCAACGGGATTCTCGGGCGGAACGGAAGAGGACGGCGGGCGCATGGGCTGGCTCAGGTGGTGATGCTGTTGGTGGGTACGGACGGAATACAAGACGATTGGCGGCGCCGTATCCCCAAGGGTAGCTGCGAGGCTAGTCGCCGCTGCGCGCCCAGGCCAGGCGTTGCAGGGCCAGGCGCAGGTGGTTTTCGACGGTGGTCACCGAGACCCCCATGCGCCGCGCCACTTCCGGCTGGGTCAGCCCCTGCAGGCGGTTCAGGCGGAACATGCTGCGGGTGGGCTCGGGCAGGTGGTCGGCCGCTTCCAGTACCCGCGCCAGCTCATCCTGCGCCATCACCTGCTCTTCGGTGGACAGCACCTCGTCCGCTCCCCACAGGTAATTCTCGGCCTGCAGGCGCAGCCGCCTTGTACGTTCACGACCGTGATCGGTGGCCAGGTTGCTGGCCAGCCGGTACAGGTAGGCACGCGGATTGCCGATCACCGGCTCATTGCCGACCCCACGGACCTTGAACCACACCCCCTGGATGACGTCGTCCGCGCCGCCATCACTGCCGAGGATCTGGCGCACCAGACGCAGCAAGGCCGGGCGTTCGCGGATCAGCAGTTCGGTCAAGGTGGTGGCGTTGCTGGACATGGGGGGCTGTTAAGGCAAGGCAGGCCGCCTGCGTCAGGCAGCCTTGGGCGGACAAGGATATCCGCATAATGATAATGGTTCTCATATGTATTGCGCGACAGTGTGTTCCCCTCCCCACCCCGGACCGGCCAGCCAGTCGGGTTTGGTGCGCCGCAATAGTGGTGCGCGTAGAATGGAGCTCTTTTTCAACCAACAACGATTCGGAGTCAGCGCAATGAGCCTGAAATTGGTCTCGCCGGGCAAGAACCCGCCGGAAGAAATCAACGTCATCGTCGAGATCCCGAAGGATTCGGAGCCGGTGAAGTACGAAATGGACAAGGAAAGCGGCGCGATGTTCGTCGATCGCATCCTGTCCACGCCGATGCGCTACCCCTGCAACTACGGCTTCGTACCGCAGACCCTGTGCGGCGACGGTGACCCGGCCGACGTGCTGGTGGTGCTGCCGCTGCCGCTGGTCCCGGGCTCGGTCGTGCGCTGCCGTCCGGTCGGCGTGCTGAAGATGAGCGACGAAGCCGGTAGCGACGAGAAGATCCTGGCCGTTCCGGTCGCCAAGATCTTCAGCGGCTACGCCCACGTCGAAGACATCGCCCAGGTATCCAGCCACTGGCTGGAGCGCATCGGCCACTTCTTCGAGCACTACAAGGACCTGGAAAAGGGCAAGTGGGTCAAGATCGAAGGCTGGGGCGACGCCGCCGAAGCCAAGCGCATCCTCAGCGAGGCGCACAAGACCTACCTCGCCACCCAGGAACAGGACGTCTGATTGTGCCGGCGCAGGGTCGTAACACGGGCCCTGCGTAGCGACAACCATCACGTTTTCCTTGCAGAGGGCATGACCCTTTGCCAGCGAGCAGCTACATTGACAGGCCGGTTTCCGGCCTGTTTTTTTGTTCGGCTTTTGCGTTTTGTCCAAGGGGAAGTGTCTTGCGAATCCTGTTAGTCGGCGGCGAAGCCAACCTGTCGGCCGAGCTGCTTGAGTACGTCGCCGATCTGGGCGATGAGTGGGAAGTACAGTCGGTCCCGGATGGCAGTGCCGCCATCGTCGCGGTGTCCTCGGCCACCATCGACGCGATCATCGTTGCGCCGGTATTGCCGGACCTGGCCCCGGCCACCCTGCTCGGGCAGATCCGCACGCTACGCCCGGAAACCATCCGCATAGCCCTGATCGACGGCGACAACAACCAGCGCGTGCCATCGGCCCGCATCATTGGCGTGGCCCATCGTTTCCTGCCACTGCCGCTGGCCCCGGAAGTGCTGCTTGAAGCATTGACCAGCCTGGAGGAACTGCGCGAACTGCTGGACAGCCCACACCTGCGCCAGACCATCGGCCGCATCGAAAAGCTGCCCTCGCCGCCGCACCTGTACATCAGCCTGACCCACGCGCTGGAAGAGGACGAGGAAAGCGACTCTGCGGAGATCGCCAAGCTGATCGCAGCCGACCCGGCCATCGCCGCCAAGGTATTGCAGCTGTCCAACTCGGCGTTCTTCAACAGCGGCCGGGCCATTTCCGACCTGCGCGGTGCGGTGACCCGATTGGGCATGGCCACCCTGCGCGACCTGGTGCTGGCCAGTGAAGTATTCGCCCTGCCCGGGATGTCCGGGCCCGACCGCAACGCAATGCAATCACGCGCTTTGATGGCCTCACGCCTGGCCGCCAAGATGCTGCCGGCGTCCAGCGCCGAGCTCGGCTCCACCGCCGCACTGCTGGCCGATATCGGCCTGCTGCTGCCCGGCGTACGCGACGAGCGCCAGACCGCTGATGTCGATGACTCCCGCCCCGGCCACGCCGAGGCTGGTGCCTATCTGATGGGCCTGTGGGGCCTGCCGATGCCGATCATCGAAGCCGTCGCCTTCCAGCTGCAGCCGGGGCGCTCGAATGTGCGCAGCTTCTGGGTGGCCGGCGCCGTCCATGTCGCAACCGCACTGGCCGCCGGCACCGCCGTTGATGAGCAGTATCTGGCCAATGTCGGCGTGCTGCCCAAGCTTGAGCAATGGCGTGCCATTGCCGATGAGATGATGGGCTTGAGCGTCGACGCCTGAAACTGCGCTTCATTGCACGGCAAAACCAGGATTGACTGACAACGGCCGCATAGCGGCCGTTGTTGTTTGTGCGTATTGAGCGTGACTGACCTGCACGCGGCATTGGCCTGCGTTGCTCCGTTTCGCAGGTGCGCCCAGCCTACCCCGGCTACCAGCCTTGCAGGTGCTGATGGATTCCGTATCGCCCTGCTTTCACCGTGCGACTGACTGGCGGTCAGAGCACGCCCCGCTCCAACGATAGCTCCAAGCGCGCAAAGAAAAAGGGTGGGCCCTACGGCCCACCCTTCGTCATGCATCACAGTGCTTCGATGGATCAGAAGCGCTGGGTGTACTTCATGTACAGGAAGCGACCGATGTCGAAGCCACCGTAATACGGGAAGCTCGAGTTCGGTGCCGAGAACATGATCGGTCCCTGGTGGTTGAACAGGTTGTTCGCACCGACGGCCACGGTTGCATCCCACGGCGCCTTCCAGCTGACCTGCAGGTCGTGGAACGTGTTGGAACCGGTCTTGCGGATGGCATCGCCTTCACCATTGGCCATGTGATCCGGCTCGGTGCAAGGACGGTTGGTGACGCAGCTTTCCTTCATACCGGAGTAGTAACGGGCCGTATAGGACACGCCGAAATCGCCCTTCGACCAGTTCACGCCCACGTTGGAACGCACGCGGAACAGACCGGCTTCACCGACGCGGCCGATGGTGATGTTGTCACCGTTGCTGTTCTGGCCCTGCTCGTCGTAGGTGGACAGGTAGCTGGTCTGCCAATCGATGTTGAACTGACCGATGGCCAGTTCCGGCAGGCGGTACTTGACGCCCAGGTCGTAACCTTCGGTCTTCATCTCGCCCAAGTTGGCCAGGCCATAGGTCATGGCGCTAATGTGGCCATCCGAAGCACGGGTGATGCCTTCGCAACGAGCGGCATTGCCCAGCACGTAGCAGTCACGCAGGATGCGGTCGACGCTGTCGCTGATGATCATGTCGCTGAT
Organism: Stenotrophomonas sp.; assembly: GCA_003248565.1. Lineage (GTDB taxonomy): Bacteria > Pseudomonadota > Gammaproteobacteria > Xanthomonadales > Xanthomonadaceae > Stenotrophomonas. Next base: position 9,912 of record QFOV01000025.1, on the reverse strand, counting down.
CTCGTAGCGGTACCAATCCAGCGAGATGTCCAGACCCTGCACCCAACGCGGGCTCCACACCAGACCAACGGTCTTGCTCTTGGAGGTTTCCGGGGTCAGGTTGGCGTTGGCACCGGAGATGAACTGGTCCGGGGTAGCGCACGGGTAAGAAGTGCACGGCTTCATGCTCTGGTCCAGCTGCGTGTAGCCCAGCGGAACGCCTGCGTTGTTACAGGCAGCATTGCCATTGACGCTGTTGGTTGCGCCCATACCGCACGGATCGGTGTAGGTCTCGAAGCTGCTGTTGATGCCGCCGTACAGATCGTCGATCGTCGGGGCACGGAAGCCTTCAGCATAGGTACCGCGAACCAGCAGCTCGCTCATCGGACGCCACACGAAGCCGAACTTCGAGTTGATGGTGTCACCAAAGTTGCTGTAGTCCGAGTAACGGCTTGCAACGTTGAAGCTCAGTTCCTTGGCGAACGGCATGTCGCTCAGAACCGGAATGTTCAGCTCCAGGTAGACTTCGTCCAGCTCGTACTTGCCCGAGGTGGTGGTCGAAGCCAGGCCGGTGCTCATGCCCGACTGCGCGAACGCGTCCGGTACATAGCGGCCCTGCTCTTCGCGGTGCTCAACGCCCATCGCGACGCCCAGGTCACCGGCCGGCAGGGTCAAGACCGAACCTGCGATGTTGGCGGTGAAGCTGGTGGTCTTGGTCAGGCCGGTGTTGGTGAACTGCGGGAACAGGAAGGCCTGCGTGGCAGCATCGGCCAGCGAGCCCGGGCCTGCCACGCCGTACGGCAGCAGCGGGTTCCACGGACGGCAATCAGACAGTGCAACCGGGTTGGCAGCGGTACCACACTGAGCCACGCCATCCTTGTTGATGAACGAAGCACCCAGGGCCTGCTCGGAAGCGATCAGGCTCATGTCGCCGTGACCAATCTTGGTGGATTCGTTACGGTTCCACAGCGCGCCGACGTCCCAGTCGAAGGTCCTGCCAGCGAACTCGAAGTAACCTTCGATGCTCGGTGCGAAGCGCAGGGTCTTCAGCTTGCTTTCGGTGGTGCGCGGCACTTCCCACAGGCGACGACGGAACGTGGTGTCCGTGGCATTCGGGTTGAACACGCTGTCAGCCGACAGCGGGGTGCCCATCGAGGTGGTCTGGTACGGGTAGCCAGCGATCTGCTGATCGGTGCTGCGCTCGTTGTAGATCACATCCGCATTGAAGGTGATCGAATCGGTCAGGTCGTAGTTGCTGTTGACATACAGCGACTTGCGCTCGATGCCGGTCTGCACACCCATCTGCTCGTTGGCGTTGACCGAATCAGCTGCGGTCTGCAGGCGGTAGTCGGCACGGTTGCTCGGGTTGCCGCCTTCCTTCAGGGTGTACCACAGCACATCCTTGTTGTCCACGTAACCCGGCTCACCCGGCTTGATGCCCGGGGTAGCGCACGGGTCGCAGAACGAGCCCTTTTCATTGATGGCGCTGGCGCCAGCACCCGGATAAGCCGGGCCGGAGTTGCCGTAAGCACTGAAGTCACGGTCCTTGGCCCACACCGGCTTGGCCTTGTAGTACTCGGCGGACATGGTGATGCCACCGCGCTCACCCTGCGTACCGAGGGTCATCGAGTACTGGGTGGTCTCGCCGTCGCCTTCGCCGTACTGGCCAACATAAGCGGAAGCTTCGCCGCCGTCGAAGCGCTTGCGCGTGATCACGTTGACCACGGCAGCGATGGCGTCCGAACCGTAGATGGCCGAGGCGCCATCCTTCAGGATCTCGATTCGCTCAACTGCACCCATCGGAATCTGGCTCAGATCCTGCATACCGGCGGTGGTAGCGCCCAGGCGCTTGCCGTTCATCAGAACCAGGGTGCGCTGCGCGCCCAGATTGCGGATGTCGACGTAGTAGCCGCCGACGTTTTCGCCGGAAGACAGCGACTGCGAACGCGAGATGGCCGGGGAACCGGCCGAGGTCAGGTTCTGCAGAACGTCAGCGACCGAGGTAAAGCCTTGCTTTTCCAGAGATTCGCGGGTCAGCGTGATGACCGGCTGCTGGGTCTCCATGTCAGCGCCGCGAATACGCGAGCCGGTGACTTCCAGGCGATCCAGGGTGGTCGCACCGGCAGCAGCTTCCTGCGCCGAAGCAAATGAGGGGGTCAAGGCAATAGCAATGCCGGCCGGGAGCAAGCCCAACCGCACTGCAGAATTACGAAGCTTCATCAATCTCTCCAAAGAGCTAAACAAACGACAAAGTTAGCGGTGCGTTAAACACCCCTGAACGTTACGTTCGTACTGCCACCTTGGTTTTGCCTGAGCCGCCCTTAGGCTTTGCCGAATCTGGCTTCAACGCCCCGGGCTGCTCACGGTACTGCGTGGCCGACGCACCAAACCGTGCGCGGAACGCACGCGCGAAGCTGCAGCAGTTGTCAAAGCCGCTGGCAGACGCAACTTCGCCAATCATCATGTCGGTATCACGCAACAGCATCGCCGCCCGTTCCAGTCGCAGCCGCGCCGACAAGGATTGCGGGCTCTCTTCATACAGACTCTGGAAGGTCTTGGACAAATACCAGCTGGAGAAGTTGGTCAGCTCGGCCAGCTCACCAATGCGCACCACGCGGTGGCTGTTGCCCTCCAGGTACATGCGCGCACGCTGCATGCGACCGAATACCTGTCGCTTGCGGATACGCGAACGACCCGGGCAGCGCTGCACGGTGCCGGCAAGGTCACGCTGCAGGGAAGCAAGATGCAGCAGCAGCGGACGCAACTGATGAATGGTCGCGCCCGGTGCCTGCGCCTCGCGCCACAGGCGCAACGCCAGGCGAGCCTCACCCTGGCTCATGCGGCCGCGGCCGGTGTAGACGCTGCAATCGGCCAGGGTGCCGAGCATGCGCAGCGCATCGGTGTCCAGGCTGATACCGATGCACATGCCATCACGGCCAGCCTGGACCAGCGGGCGCGATTCCTTTTCAAAGGCAATCCACTCGCGCTGGCGAAGGCGGAACTTGCCTTCCTTGGATTCCACCCAGGCAGTGCCGCGCAGCTGCAACCATACGGTGAACACGGTGCCCGAGGTCTGCAGGCTGCCCAATCGCGCCACACCTACACAGGCTGGCCGCGGGCCATCCTCCGCAGGCTTCTCGAATGACACCGACTGACCACGATCCACCCACGAAACCTGCCGCATATCGCACACCATCGTTTGCTCATATTGAGCGAACGTTTTGCCAACTTTGGCGATGCGGGTCAGGAAAGTCCGGCGAGAAAGCGGCGAATTCTTCCCGATAAGCTCTACGAAATATTTCCGAAACCACAATTTCCTACGGCGACAACCACTTAGCCAAGCCGAGTACCCGTCGCGGCGCACGCTGCGGAATGCGCATCATCCCGATATCAGCGTTGTCAGCGGCGGCCAAGGCGATGAAAACCGCCTTTCCATCCGGCGCCAAGCTCAGGCCGTTGCTCGCACTGAAGCGGCTCGCATCCAGACACTGGCTGCTGCCATCACCGACGATTGCAGTGAGCCGACTACTGCAATCCCGGCTGATGTCCAGGTATTCCACGGCGCCACCGGCAGCCACGGCCCAAGCACGGTAACGCCAGCGACTAGGCAACTCGGCGTGCACGGCTTTCACACTGTCCGGACTCAGGCTCGGCGCCGCCTGCCACAGCCCGCCGCTGGCCAAGCGCGTGAACAGCACCCGTTGTCCGGCGCTGTCGAGGCGCACCTGCGACACACCTTCCAATGACGCCAGGCGTTTCCAAGGCTGCTGGCTGCGGTCAAACAAGGTCAACGCCATCCGCTCGTCATCACCGCGTTCCACCACCAGCAGCGTATCGGCGACTGGCCCATACACCGCCTGCAGCGGTTCACGTACGGGCACTGGCAGCTTCACCCAGTGACCTTCCTCGGGCGCCACCTCATAGATACCCGGCGTGCCATCCGCATCTCGCCCGGTCACCAGCAGACGCCGGCCATCGGCGGACCAGTCCATGGGCTGCCGCGCCTCGGGGCGCACCCCTTCGATCATCTGCAGGGACGCTGGTTCATTCAGGCGCGCCCACCACAACGCGAACGCACCCGAACGGTCCGAGGTGAACGCCAACTGCCCGCCATCGGGGGAAACCATTGGTTGGCCATCACGCGCCGAGGAAGCAAACAGGCGCTGCGCCGATCCAGCATCGGCTCCCAACGGGATGCGGTACAAACCGAACTGCGGCTGGCTGCGCATGAACGCCAGATTGCCACCGCCACGCGACACCGCGGGGCTCTGCGCGTTGTCGATGCCCATGTCACGCAAGGCACGCGTCGCCACATCCAGGCGATACAGGCGCGCTTCGCTGTCGATACGGCGGCCGAACACCATTTCATCCGAGCCCAACCAGCTCCAGCCCCTGATTTCAGCGGCCTCGTCGGTCAAGCGCTGCGCGTTGCTGCCATCGGCATCCATCACCCACATATCGCCTACCTGGGGATTGCGCACGAAACCGATCTTTCTCCCGTCCGCCGAGTAGCGCGGCGCATAGTCGAAATCGTCTGCGCCGATTTCGTACTGCAACGATGACCAGCGTCCCGATGCCAGATCCAGGCTGCGTATACCGCGGTTCGCGTAACGGCCGGTCATGGAACCAAACAACAGACTCGCACCGTCCGGCGCCCAGTCAAAGCTGAGCATATCGGTACCATCGCAACGCGCGGCGCGGCGCAGGCCAGTGCCCGTTGCCGACACCACCAGAACCTCGCAGTCCCCCTGCGACAGGAAGCGCGCGAAGGCGATATTGCGGCCATTCGGCGACCATACCGGGAAGCGATCCGAAGCCCCTGCGGGCGTGGCCAGCAGCGGCGTGGCGGTTGCGTTGCTTACACTCTGTATCCACAAGCTGGAGCGGTTGTCCCTCTCACGCGCGAACACCACCAGCGCACCATCGGGTGAGAGCGAAGGATTGACCTCAACGTCCTCGGTTGCGGTAATCAGCCGATAGGGGCGCGCAGGACTGCCCACCACCCGGTTGCCCTCGGCAACCGTTGCATCCACCTGCGAAGGCACATCACGCCCCCACAGCAGCCATGCCATCACCAGTGTGCTGAGCAGCAAGGCAATACCGATTGCCAGCAGGCCATGACGTCGCATCCTGCGCCACTTGTAGCGCGTTGCTTCGCGCGCGGTTGCTTCAACCGCATCTACAGGGACCGGATCAGTGACCCCCGCCTCAACATCCGCGTCCGGCTCCCAAACCACCGCGGCCAGCAGCCGATATCCGGTCTTGGCGATGGTTTCTATATAGGGTGCACCTTCGCCTGCCTCGCCTGCGGCAAACGCCTTGCGCAACTGGGTGACCGCCTGGGTCAGCACGTCATTGGTCGGCATGGTGTCCGGCCAGACGTCTGCGAACAGCTCCTCGCGTGTCACCACCTGCCCCGGCCTGCGCGCGAGCGCCAACAACACTCCCACCGATTTGGGTGTGAGCCTCTGGATCTTGCGTATTCCTGGCAGATGCACCTCACGAGAGGAAAGCACTACCAGACACTCACCGACGCGCAGTCGGTCAGAGCCGGATTTTTCGGTGGGGTTAGTTGCCATCGCGGTCTTTCAAAATCGCTGGCGGACACGAATCCTGTGTCCAGCTCTCCGGGTTCAACCCCTTACAAGCCGCCAAATTCCGCAAAAGGCATCAACGCACAGAGCAAATGTTTTATCTGCAACGGATATTACTCTAACCAAGTTCCCCACGTGCCACACGTGGACGACATCAGGCTCTCTCTCGCCGACGAAATTACATAATCAGCTGCATGATTCGCGCCGCACGGCGCGATTTTTTTAACTAGCGTTCAGTTTTTTCTGCCTTGTAGATGGTCAGGCCAACCAGCCGCGAAACCACCAAGGCAACGTACATAACGCCTGCAAACTGCTCCAACATCACCAATGCACGTGCTTGCGGATGCACTGGCACCACGTCGCTCAGACCTACCCCTGACAACAAGCTGAAGCTGAGATAAAGCAGCTCGACCCAGCTCCTGAAATCGCCTTCACTGGTGGCTACAAAACTGCCCGGATAGACGTGCTGGCAAACTGAATAGGCAAAAGCGAAGGCCCAGGCCAGCAAGGTAAACGTAGCACCCGCAGCAAACAGCTCATCGCGCGTGACCTTGTGGTCCTGCAGCATGTAGGCAATCAAACTGCACGAGGTATAGAAGTACAGCAGGCTCTCGAATGCCTGCGCCACCGCGACCAGCGAATGGCGCCCCAACAAGGCACCAGCGATGGAGAACACCACGGCCGGAATGGCCAGCGTCAGCGCCAGCCACAGCAACAGCGGACTGCGCCGCACCACCCACACCGCCAACCCCAGCACCACCATGCCGAACGCGCCGAACAACGCGCGTCCGGCCGGCATGTGCTCCATCGCCGGGTAAAGCAGAACGCCCAGCAATTGCACCGCCAGCAACCATGCCGATGGGTGCCTTCGCGCCATCACGATCAATCTCAAGCGCGACTGCATACGCATCCCTTCATTGCCGGTGCCGAACGGTGTGGTTGAGCCAAGGTCCGCAGGAGCGGACCTCAGGGGCCCGGACTGGTCGCCATCCCGGCGCGATACGGGTAAGCGGCAAAGATCGCGGCCACCGCGGCATCAATGCGCTCGCCGCGCTGCTCCGGCTTCACCCGCCCCACCGTACCGACCGCGACGCCTTCCCAGACCAGCTGCTTCTTCCGCGCATCCACCACGTCGATGTTCAAGGTGCCTTCGGTGTACTGGCGCACGTCGGTGCGGTCGCGCCAATAAGGCACGGCAACATAGCCGCGGGCGCGGTAGCTGTAGTAATAGTCGTAATCCACTTCCGGCATCGTGGTGACCTGGGTCTTGTCCTGCAGGTAGGCGTTGAGGTTCACCCACAGGTCCGGGTTGGCTTCATCGAACCGGTAACCACGTGACTCCATCTGCGTGCGCACCGCGGCGCGGATGCGGTTGCTGGTGATGGTGGTATAGCCGTGCTGCTCGAGCGCCAGCGGGGTGTAGAACGCAAAGCTGCGGTAGCGCGAAAAGTCGGCAGTCGGATCGGCCTGGCTGGCTACACGCGGCGTGCTGGCGCAGGCGCCCAGCAGAAGCAGCGAGGACAAGACGAGAAGCAAGGAAACGAAGCGAAGTTTCATGGCCTACCCCTAGTGTGGACGAGCGAACGCTAACACGTCCGTCGGCGTCCCGGCGTCAAGCAATGGCCGGGGCACCTGCCGGGATGCCCCGCCCCGTACCGCAGGTCTACTCGATCCGGTAGACCTGCGCGCCCTGCTCGCGGAACTGCGCCGATTTCTCGGCCATCCCCGCCGCCAACGCCAGCCCTTCATCCACGCCCTGCTCGGCCGCGTACTCACGCACATCCTGGGTGATCTTCATCGAGCAGAAATGCGGGCCGCACATCGAACAGAAATGGGCCAGCTTGTGTGCATCCTTGGGCAGCGTTTCGTCATGGAATTCCTTGGCCTTCTCCGGATCCAGACCGAGATTGAACTGGTCTTCCCAGCGGAACTCGAAGCGCGCCTTGCTCAAGGCGTTGTCGCGAACCTGCGCACCGGGATGGCCCTTGGCAAGATCGGCGGCATGCGCGGCGATCTTGTACGCCATGATGCCGTCGCGCACGTCCTGCCGGTTGGGCAGTCCCAGGTGTTCCTTCGGCGTCACGTAGCAGAGCATCGCGGTGCCGTACCAACCAATCATCGCCGCACCGATCGCACTGGTGATGTGGTCGTAACCCGGCGCGATATCGGTGGTCAGCGGCCCCAGCGTATAGAACGGCGCTTCGCCGCACTCCTGCAGCTGCTTGTCCATGTTCTGCTTGATCAGCTGCATCGGCACATGGCCGGGGCCTTCGATGATGGTCTGCACATCATGCTTCCAGGCAATCTTGGTCAACTCGCCCAGCGCTTCCAGTTCACCGAACTGCGCCGCATCGTTGGCATCGGCAATGCAGCCCGGGCGCAGGCCGTCACCGAGGCTGAAGGACACGTCGTAAGCCTTCATGATGTCGCAGATGTCCTCGAAGTGCGTGTAGAGGAAATTTTCCTTGTGATGCGCCAGACACCACTTGGCCATGATCGAACCACCGCGCGAGACGATGCCAGTGACGCGCTTCGCGGTCAGTGGCACGTGTCGCAGCAACACCCCGGCGTGGATGGTGAAGTAGTCAACCCCTTGCTCGGCCTGCTCGATCAAGGTGTCGCGGAAGATCTCCCAGGTCAACTCCTCGGCCCGGCCATCCACCTTCTCCAGCGCCTGGTAGATCGGCACCGTGCCAATCGGCACCGGTGAATTGCGCACGATCCATTCGCGCGTCTCATGGATGTGCTTGCCGGTGGACAGATCCATCACCGTGTCGCCGCCCCAGCGGATCGCCCACACCAGCTTCTCCACTTCCTCGGCTATGCCCGACGACACCGCGCTGTTGCCGATGTTGGCGTTGATCTTGGTGAGGAAATTGCGGCCGATGATCATCGGCTCACATTCGGGGTGGTTGATGTTGTTCGGCAGGACCGCGCGGCCGCGCGCGATCTCATCGCGCACGAATTCCGGGGTGATGATCTGCTGGATGCTGGCACCGAAGCTCTGCCCTGGATGCTGGGCAAGCAGTCCTGCATCACGCACCGCATCCAAGCGCTGGTTCTCGCGGATGGCGACGTACTCCATCTCCGGGGTAACGATGCCGCGCCGCGCATAGTGCATCTGGGTGACATTGGCGGTACCAATCGCGCGGCGCGGCAGCGTGCGGCCAGGAAAGCGCACCGCATCCAGCCGGGCATCGTGCTGGCGACCACGACCGAACTCGGAGCTGAGACCGGCCAACTGCTCGGTATCCCCGCGCTCCTCGATCCAGGCGCTGCGCACCGCCGCCAGCCCCGCTGCCAGATCGATGTTGGCCTGCGGATCCGTATACGGGCCGGAGGTGTCATACACGGTGACCGGGTGGTTCTCTTCGCCGCCGAACAGGGTGGGCGTGCGGGTCAGCGCGATCTCGCGCATCGGCACCTGCAGGTCCGGGCGCGAACCAGCGACGAAGATCTTGCGCGAACCAGGAATCGGCCGGGTCACGGATTCGGAGAGTTGCTGGGCCTGCTGCTGCAGGCTGGGCTGTGCGTTCATTGGCATTCGTCCTGGTCTATCCACACGCGGGGTGCGAAGGCCACGCGAGGGATTCGCATGACGGAACGAAGCGAAGGCGCACGCCGACAAGTAACGGCCCATTGCGGGCACATCGACTGGCGGCACACGAAGCTTCCCTACGCCGGTATGAGCCGGATCAGGTTCGAAGGGTATGTCTCAACCGCGACCCAATGGTCACGGTACCCCCGCTTCGGGCGTTATTAGACCTGCAATCGAGGGGAAAGCCAAGCCAGCAGGAACACCGGTCAAGGGTCTGCAGCTGCTGTCCGCAGACGTCTCCTTGCACAGGGTCACAGGCCACTAACGTAATCGTGACGCGCCATTCAGTAACATCGCGCTCAGGCTCGTTTCGAATGACTGCCTTGCGGCGCTTGCCGCCCCTCCTTTCCCGGCCCGGCGCCATGGTGCCAGCCGGTTGTCCTGCAAGCTCAGGCTCGCTCCCCTCAATCGCTCATTTGATCGGAGAAGCTCCTTCATGGTGTTTCGTATTTCCATTGCACTGGTCGCGCTACTGGTGCTGATTGCCGGCCTCGCGCCCGGTCCCTTCAACGACGTGGTACAGGCCGCGCTGGCCCAGGTTGTGCGTGGCGCTGGCTGGATGTACCTGTTGATCGTGTTCCTGACACTGTCTTTCCTGCTGTACCTGGCGTTCGGCCGCTTCGGCAGCCTGCGCATCGGCGGTGAAGATGCCGAGCCGGACTTCTCCCGCGCCAGCTGGCTGTCGATGCTGTTCGCCGCCGGCATGGGCATCGGCCTGGTGTTCTGGGGCGCGGCCGAGCC